>JADKKB010000007.1:1800000-2100000 GCA_016720705.1 Chloracidobacterium sp.
CGTCGGCTCGAACAACGCCTCGAGCGTGAAGTTCATAGCTGATGGGCCGTCGACCGGAAACGATTTCGGTATCGTCAGGAATAGTGACTACTGCCAAAACAATCCGATCATAGCCACTCCTCAGTTCCTTAATGGTGACAACATTGCAGCAGGTGCAACTATTGCAGCATTGCAATACGATGCGACGGGCTCACTTATGTCGTTGGGTGATTCTGATGAAACGGGCGCTGTTTGGGGACTGGCCTGGCGTCGAAAGGACAAGAAGTTGCTTGCCTCGTCGGTATTGAAACGACATAGTGGGTTCGGCCCTGGTAAAGATGGTGTCCGAGGCAATTTGGACGATATGCGTACTATATACGTCTATGATTACACTACGCCAGGTCCTATCGGGCAGGCTACCATCAACAACGCACAGACTATCGATCTTGGATCTTTTGGCTTAAATTTGGGGGCCAATCCGCGAATCGGGAGTACGCCCGCAAATGATCTAGGAACCGTGACTCAGCCAAACTACGATCATGCAGTTTTCACAAATGTCGGAAAGCGTGGAATCGGCGGTATAGCGCTGTCCGAGGACGAAAATACGCTGTATGCGGTAAATCTAAGTGCACGCGAATTAATTTCGCTAAATCTTACGAACATCGGAACTGTGACGCTTAACAGTACGACCGCAATCCCAAATCCCGGCTGCGCAGCCGGTGATTACTATGCTCCTTGGGCCGTTCGAGTATACCAAGGCGTTCCATATGTCGGCGTTGTTTGTACGGCCGATGTCTCACAGAATTATTCAAATTTGCGAGCATATCTGCTGAGACTGAACGGCGGCACTTTCACGACTGTTGATCTCGATTCTACGACTGCAAACACTTATATTTCATTGGGCTACGACAGGACATTCGGTTATGCGGGTGCGAACGGCCTAGGTGCAAGCGGACGAGCAGAATGGCGGCCTTGGCTGAATAGCTTTCCGACGACTATAACTACCGCATTCAACAAAACGTACGCGACACCTATATTTTCAGATATGGAGTTCCATTCTGATGGTTCTATTTCGATCGGTTTAATGGATCGAACCGGTCATCAGATCGGATACGGAAACTACGGTACATCCGGCACAACACTATATGACTACATTTCCGCCGGCGATGTACTGAAAGTTTGCAACAGCGCCGGAAATCTCATTCCGGAAGGCAGCGCAGGATGTGCCCAGTCGATTCCTGGGATTTACGATGCCCCAACTAATGCTGGTTTGACGCCTCCCGAAGTCGCCGGAACTCCGAGCGAATTCTACAATGACTCTTCACTGCTCGGCGGAGCTGGAAGTGACGGGCATCTTGAGACATTTCACGGCGGCTTGGCATCAATTCCCGGTGTCAATGAGCTCGTTATGGTGCAAATGAATCCGATGCCGATCTATCACTCAGCCGGATTTCGATGGGTTTCGACTACAACGGGTGCCGCATTTAGAAACTATACCTTGTATCAGAATCCGAATAGCACAGGCACAGATGATACATTCGGAAAGTCTAACGGTCTGGGCGACATCGAAGCTCTATGCGATGCGGCTCCATTACAGATCGGCAACCGAATTTGGCGAGATGCAAACGCGAACGGCGTGCAAGATCCGGGTGAAGTGAACATCGCTGGCGTAACTGTCAACCTCTGGGGCGATACTGACGCCAACGGAAGCGTCGACGCAATAGTAGGAACCTCGGTCACCGATGCTAACGGAAACTACATTTTTGGCGGCATCAACAATACGAATCTCGGAACATACGCTTGCGGCACAACGCCGGGATCGGTTGATGTGCGTGTAAATGCAAGCTCGGATGACGCCGAGCAGGCAGCGACTGGCGGGGCGGTTTTATTGAACAGTAATGATTTGGACTTTTTCGGTGAGACAAACGGAGCCGGAACCGCCTATTCAAGCATAGGTGTCAGATTTAACAACTTAACTATTCCGCAAGGTGCAACTGTAACCGGTGCATACATCCAATTTACCGCGAATGACAGCGGTAGCGTATCGGCCGGCAATCCGACCTATACGATCCAAGGTCAAAACGTCGATAATGCATCGACCTTTACAACCGCGACTAATAACATCAGCGGTCGAACGTGGCTTTCGGGTAATGACGTAAGTTGGTCGCCGGGAGCCTGGTCGAACGCAGCAACGACAAATACCAGCACGCCTTCGTTGACAAATATCGTTCAGGCGATCGTCAATCGCGGAGGCTGGGCAAGCGGAAATTCGATGGCATTTCGCGTCACCGGAAGTTCAACCACTACGTTATATCGAGAGGGTGAGTCATGGGATGGTGTTAGCGCAGCGGCACCGAGACTGGTTCTGACATACACAATGCCCAATTCGTGCACTCGCAGCGTTCTACCAAATACCGCGTACCAAGTTCGCTTGGATGATCCGACAAACTACTTGCCGGGTAATCCATTGAATTCCTTGACATTGACAACTCCGAATCAAAGTTCGCAGCTAGGCGACGATGACGCGTCGGATTCGGATGCTTCAACGGTCAACAATCCGGCAGGGTCGCCTGTCGGCAACTTCCCGGTTATCAGTCTGAACACCGGTGGTCCCGGAGCGAATAACCATACCTTCGATGTCGGTTTTTACCTTGCACCTTCGGCGGCCGGGTTATCAGTTGACGGCCGCGTAACAACCGCCGATGGTTATGGCATCCGCAACGTCGTACTCTATCTGATGCTTGAGGATGGCACCGTCATGACGGCACGCACTGGTTCGTTTGGGTACTATCGCTTTGAGGAGGTCCCGGCCGGTCAGACGGCGGTCCTGTCGATTGTAGCGAAGCGTTACACTTTCAGAAATCCGGTACGTTTAGTTCAGTTGACGGATAACGTCACTGACGCTGACTGGATGTCAGAATAGCGGACGCCCCACGCGTCCAACGCTCCGATCTAATAAGGCGGCCGATACATACGGCCGCCTTATACTTTTTAAGGTCTGCCAAGCAGCATCAGGACGTCGATGACGATAAACGCCACGGCGAGGTCGTCCAGATCAGATTTGATTCCGCTCAGCATTCGTACGCCGATCTGCCGAGCGTCGATTTCACCGTTCACGACTCCACCCCACTCGATCGGCAGGGCTGCGACATCGGTCCGTCATATCGTTCGGCAATTATTTATCATTCGAATGAACAGCGGCAGTGGTCGCGCCCAAGGTAGCGAAATTTAGGCAGAAGTTTGCATCGCGACTAAAACCTTAGCTATCTATATCGGACGTCAAGTCTAAAAATACGTGTTATTTGCCGTGAATAGCGGACAAATACCTACGTCTCCGAGTGTATAAAGTTGTTTGACAAAAATAAATACGTTTGGTACATTCTTACAGGAAGGGCTTATCAGCCTCTACGGTGATAGGACCCTTGCTTGCCCGCAGTGTACCTCCCGAGATAAATTCCCCTTCCTTTTTGATTCGCAATTTCTGATTGCCAAACACCACTATGACAACCCCTAATCCGTTCAATTACCGCCGCCTGGCGGCATTTACGATCATCGTGACCGCGATAGCCTTTGGCGCGGCCGTTACACAATCATTCCGTACGAGCGCGCAGCAGACGGCCAGGTCGGTCGAGCTTGCTCCTGACGCCCCCGATGCTGCGACCATATCGGGCCGCGTTTTTCAGGATTTTAATAGTAATGGTACATACGACACTGCTACCGGCGTAAACTCGATAGACGTCGGGGTTGCGGCGGTTACCGTCAGCGCATACGACTCGGCAGGCGTTGCTCGCGGTTCCACAACCACGGCATCGACCGGAATTTACAGCCTCGCCGCGACCGGCACCGGCCCTTATCGTCTGGAGTTTACGACATTGCCGGCGGGCTTTTCGCCCTCGGCACGCAGCACCGATTCGGTCCTTGGCGGCACGGCGACAAATGCCGGTTCGACTGTGCAGTTTGTCAACAACCTCAACACCACGAACGTCAATCTCGCTCTGGCCAGAGGCGAAGACTTTTGTCAGAACAACCCGACGCTCCTCGTATCACGTTATGCTCAGGGAGCATCGAATGGCACGTATGCGGCTAATCCGGTACTTTATGATTTTCCATACAATGCCGGAACGACCTATACCGACACAACCGTCGCCAATTATGACAATCCGACTGCACATACTCTGACCACAACACAAGCGAAGATCGGCACTGTCTATTCGCTGGCATATAATCCCAATACTGACCGGATCTATGCCGCTTCATATTTCAAACGCCACTCGGGTTTTGGGCCGGGTGCCGACGGAATTCTAAATAACGCTGACGATATGGGTGCGATCTATCTGATCAACCCCGCGAATAGTGCGGTCACGGCCACCTTCACGGTGCCGAACGTAACCGTAAATAATCACGACATCCTGGATTACGCCTCCGACAATTATAATGTTGGTTGGAACGGTGTCGGCACGAGCGGCCTCGGCGGTATGGATATTGCCGATGACAGTAGCCGACTGTTCGTAATGAATCTGCAGGACCGCAAGCTGTATGCGCTCAATCCGACGACCGGAGTGAATCTCGGCAGTACCGTAGATTTTTCGACGCTGACATTTGCCACACCCGCCGGACCAACCGGCAACTGTGCGGCTGCCGACAAGCGTCCGTTTGCGGTCAAATACTATCGCGGCAGCGTTTACGTCGGGGCGGTTTGCTCAGCCGATGCTGCAAATAACGCGACGGGACTGTATGCCTACATTTTTCAGGTCAATCCGACCACACTTGCCGTAACGGCAACACCGATCTTTTCGGCCCAACTCAACTACGGCCGGGGATTGGCCGATCCCGGACAAGCAGCCGAATGGCGTCCGTGGGAAACTACCATTCCCGCCGACTTCGCATTCCCTCAGCCGATGCTGTCGGCACTTGAGTTTGAAAACGGAAACGTGGTGCTCGGTCTTCGCGACCGAACAGGCGACGCAGCACTAGACGCCGGCCCCGACCAGAAACGTACCGCCGGCGATACGCTCCGAGCCTGCGGCACATTTGGTGCGTGGACTCTAGAGAGCAACGGACTCTGCGGCGGCACCGGTTCCGCACCTCAGGGGACAGGACAGGGCCCGGGCAACGGTGAGTTTTACCACAATGACGATTTCTGTCTGACCCCGAACGGTGGTAACTATCACGATGAGGTCTCGTGGGGTTCGTTAATTTATGTCCCCGGTCGCCAACACGTGATCACGACCTTGCTTGATCCGATCAGCCGTACGATCGACGCCGGCGCGACGTTTGACGGCGGTGTTCGATTTTTTAACAATACGACCGGAAATGCCGAGCGTGCATATCGCATCTACAACGGACTAGGCGGCGTTGGGCAGCCTGACTTTGGTAAGGCCAACGGGCTCGGTTCGATGGCGGCTATGTGCTCGGCAGCACCGATCGAGATAGGTAATCGAGTATTTCGCGATACCAACAACAACGGAGTCCAGGACCCCGGCGAAAATGGCATCGCAGGTGTCACGGTCCGCCTATATGAAAGCGGCACATTGGCCAACTTTACCTCGACGCCTTACGCAGACACCTTCGCCGCCATTGCCTATAACGGCTCGACCGGCTCGACCGATTGGAGCACTACGCCGTGGATCGAGGTCGGCGATGACGACGTTGTCACGACGGGTGATGTTACCGTTACAACAGATCTGAGTAGCAACAGACTTCGCCTCAACCGCGCTAGCAACGGAGCCCTGCGTCCTATAAATCTCTCCGGAGCATACTCGGCGACGCTAAGTTACAACTACCGCCGAGGGAATAGTCAGGGAGCCACGGTCGAGTACACTATTGACGGGACGACCTGGACTACACTTGTGACTTACGGGTCCGGAACAGATGCGGCGTATCAGGCATCAGGATCGATCGTACTTCCTGTCACGGCTACTGCGATCAGGTTTATGAACGCCGCAGCTAATGGAAATAACCGATTGTTCTTTGCCGACAACATTCAGGTGCAGGTAGTTATGGCACCCAACACCATTGTGACCGACGCCAACGGTGAATATTACTTTCCAAACATTAAACGAAACACGGCGTATCAGGTTAGGCTTGACCGACTCGCGGACTTCCAAGCCGGAGGGGCTCTTTCGGGACTTT
This sequence comes from Chloracidobacterium sp., assembly GCA_016720705.1. Classification (NCBI taxonomy): domain Bacteria; kingdom Pseudomonadati; phylum Acidobacteriota; class Blastocatellia; order Chloracidobacteriales; family Chloracidobacteriaceae; genus Chloracidobacterium; species Chloracidobacterium sp. The sequence continues at coordinate 1,806,112 of JADKKB010000007.1, forward strand.
TCCTGACCTACACGGATCAGACTTCACAGCTCGGCGATGATGACAGCTCAGATTCCGACGGAGTTAATACGGTCAACCCCGCAGGGTCGCCAACGGCCGGGATCTTTCCGGTCATAAACTATACGACCGGCGGGGCCGGTGCAAATGACCATACGTTGGACTTTGGTTTTGCAACGATCGCACCAACGGCGGCGGACCTTTCGGTTGACGGACGTGTCGTAACTTCCGACGGCAATGGAATTAGAAACGTCATTATGACGCTGACCGAAGAAGATGGCACCGTCCACACTGCCCGCACCGGAACCTTCGGTTATTACCGCTTTGTGGGCATTCCGGGAGGACAGTCTGTAGTTTTGTCGATCTCTGCAAAACGTTACACCTTCGACGTGCCGGTTCGCCTGCTCTCACTCGGTGACGACGCAGTCGATGTCGATTGGATGTCGATGGAATAAACGCCGCGACTGCTGCGTTAACTATCCTTAAACCCGGCGGCCGTTTTCCACGGCCGCCTTTTTTCGTCTTAAAGTTTGCCGAGCAGCATCAGGACGCCGATGATGATAAACGCCACTGCGACGATCCGCTGTAGCCACTCGGTCGGTACGTACTGACTAAGGACACCGCCCAGCAAAACGCCCAGCAGCGTCACCACGATCAACGCGAGCGATGCACCCAGAAACACTGAGATCTTTGACTCAGTACTCGCCGTCATCGTGATCACCGCCAACTGTGTCTTATCACCAAGCTCCGCCAAAAACAGTGTCAAAAATGCAGTTCCAAATATTTTCCAATCCATAGTCTTCGATTTGATAGAAATTACTCACGTCTGGTGAGGTTGCACAATATTACCATCGTCAACATTTATTTATTTTGGCCGAAACGCTTAATATCAGTCAATTACTTGCATCTTAGAGCGTTTTGGGGCAAAATTCGCTGAAACTAGCCAATCCGGCACATAATCAAATCCGATCAAGACTTTACGAGCGATATTATGAATCTCTTTAGGACGAAATCTATTTCGCAGATCCAGACCGATGCGGCCTCGGGGTTGTTGGAGCACGCCGGCGACGTAGCGGCACCGGGAACGCTGAGGCGTACATTGGGTGTATTTGACCTGACGCTGATGGGCATCGCCGCGATCATCGGTGCCGGTATTTTTGCGATGGTCGGGAAGGCATCGTATAACGGCGGCCCGGCGGTGGCTCTGCTGTTTGTCTTTACGGCCGTCGCGTGTGCCTTTTCCGCACTGTGCTACGCCGAATTTGCATCGCGAATTCCGGTCGCCGGCTCGGCATATACTTACGCTTATGCGTCGATGGGCGAGTTTATCGCGTGGATCATCGGTTGGGATCTGATCGTGGAATACGCTATCGGCAACATCGCCGTTGCGATATCGTGGAGCGACTATTTTACAGGATTGTTGAAAGGCTACGGTATCGATATACCGTTGCATTTCACTATGGATTTCCTGACCGCCAAGCGTGGTTACGCCGCCGTAACCGATGCGATCGCGGGCGGAGCAAAGGTTGACGCCCTGACCAAGGGCTGTGAGGCTGCTGATGCTACGGTCAACTGCGGCCAACTCGACAGCTACTCAGCGTGGCTCAATGCACCGCACATCGGGTCGATCCCGGTCGTCTGCGACCTGCCGGCACTTTTGATCACGCTCATTATTACCACGCTCGTATTTATCGGCATCCGCGAATCAAAATTTGCGGCGAATATAATGACGGTGCTCAAGATCGGAATCATCTTGCTCGTCATTTTTCTCGGCCTCAATTACGTTCATCCGGCAAACTGGTCTCCGTTTGCCCCGAACGGCATCTCCGGCGTTCTAAAGGGCGTGTCGGCAGTATTCTTTGCTTACATCGGCTTTGACGCACTCTCAACTACCGCCGAAGAATGTAAGAATCCGAGTCGCGACCTACCGATCGCGATGATCCTATCGCTCGTGATATGTACGATACTCTACATAGCGATCGCCCTAGTCCTGACCGGTATGGTCAGCTACACCAAGCTCGATGTCGGTGATCCGCTTGCTTTCGTCTTTGGCCCCGAAGGTGCCAATTTACCGTGGGTTGCCGGCATTATCGCGGTTAGTGCGGTCATTGCTCTTGCGACGGTTTTTCTGGTTTTCCAGATCGGCCAACCGCGTTTGTGGATGGCGATGAGCCGTGACGGCCTTTTGCCGAAAGTATTTTCGTCCATCCATCCAAAATTCAACACTCCTTGGTTTGCGACCATCATCACCGGCATCGTCGTCGCGATCCCGGCACTGTTTATGAATCTGACGGAGGTGACGGACCTCGCCAGTATCGGGACGCTGTTCGCGTTTGTGGTCGTCTGCGCGGGAGTGCTATTTAAGGACAAGGAGTTTAAGGAGAGCGGCACGCGCTACGTGCCGTACATAAATTCGCAAATTCTGCTGCCTTTGATATTGATAATCGTCGGATTTGTCATTAATTACTTCAGTCCGACGTTTTACAGCGACCTGATCACGATCACTCCGGCTGAGGGCGAGACAATGCTGGGGGCGTTTTCGCACAAGATACCGATGATCTTTTTCGTCGTGATCTCGGTCATTCTCGTATTTTTCAGCCTGACCAAAAAGCTGTCGCTGATCCCGATCCTCGGCCTACTTTCGTGCCTCTATCTGATGACGGAGCTTGGCGTGACCAACTGGATCAGATTTGGCGTATGGCTGCTCGTCGGTATGGTCATCTACTTTATGTACGGTTATAAAAACAGTCATCTAAACCGTGACCGTGACGCGGCCGTTGAGGCGTAGTATCGCTTACAATTCTTTACGTTTTTGCCAAAACAATTTGCGCTAGTATTGCGTCTTAGCTAGAGGTATTAAAATTTTAGCTTTTGATCTTAGGAGCAATTTATGAAAAAGAACTTGTTTTTGGCAGCTATCTTTTCGTTGTTTGTTTTCGCGGTAACGGCATCGGCGCAGATCGCGGATCACTCCGGTACGTGGAAGCTCGATGTGAGCAAATCAAAACTTGGCGATCGCAATATGATCGCCGAGCAGACACTGACCGTGGTCCAGACGGCTAAGGACATTACGGTCACGCCGGTCACCAAACGCAATCCTCCGCCTGAGGGCTCGATGGGCGGGCGTTCCGGCGGCGGTATGGGCGGTGGCGGCGATGCCGCGATGACCTACACCCTCGACGGCAAAGAGACCAAGGCTGAGGTCGAAGGCCGAATGGGCAAAATGCCCGTTACTCTCTCGGCCAAATCGGAGGGCGGCAAACTGCATCTCACGTCGGTCAGCACTTTTAGCGGTCAGATGGGCGAGATCACCGTAACGACAAAGGAGAGTTGGGAGATGAGCACGGACGGCAAGACGTTAACCATCACCACCGACCGCACTACGCCCCGCGGTACGGACTCGACGACCAGAGTTTTTACCAAGAACTAACGGATATCCGCACGATATCAAACTAATAGGCTGCCGGGAGATAGACTCCAACGGCAGCCTATTTTTTTGAATTGAGAAAGGTTTGTTATTCGGCAAATTGCAGTTCGTCGATGATCTCGGCCATATATTTCTTGCCGAGTTCCAGATCATCGGGCTTGAGACTGACCGCTCCGACTACGGCGTGGCCGCCGCCGCCGTAGCGTTCGCAGATCTCGGCAATATTGTGCGTCCGCGGCCTCGGCGCCCACGGATTTGACCCGACCGAGATCTTTGTGCGAAATGAGCTTTGGCTCAAAGATACGACATACGTCACCTCAGGGTGAAAGTAGTACGGTATGAACTTGTTATACCCCTCAACACCGGTACCCGTCAGGTCAAAATGCACGACGCCGCGTTCCGCAACCGCACGGCCTTTGATCAATTCCACGGTGGCCCAATGCTGCTCGAGTATCGGCGTGAGTTTTGCCTGAATGACGCCGCTCGCAACGATCTCGTCGAGTGAGTGTTCGGTCAGCATTCGGATGATCTCCTCGACGAACGCAGGGTCCTTTTCGCCCTCGATCACCTGCATTAATTTTAGAGCGGACGAGCGAAGTTCGACGCACTGAGCAGGCGATTCGTACAGAGCACCGTCGATAATGTGAGCCCAATGGATCAACTCCGCCAAGGACTCATCCTCAAATCCAAACTGCTCTTTAGCGATGCGGGCGATAAATTCGGCACAAGATTTACTTGTGGTATCCAGAAATTTCCTGCCCGAGGTGTCTGCCAAAAAATGCTCTTCGTCCGGCTTTGTCAGAAAGGCCGACTGATGATGGTCAAACCACCACGTTAGTCGCTCATCCGGGCAATATTTGAAATCCACGATCGCATTCTCATCGCCGTCAAACTGGTCCCGGTCAAAGGCGTTTCCGGCCCGGTGCATCGTCGGCGTATATGCAACGAGGGCCTCGGGGTGAAACTTTGCCTTGTAAAACTTAGTAAAGATCGCGGCCGATGAGACGCCGTCGAAGCAATTGCCGTGATAAAGTATCCGAAGTTTCATATAATCACTATTTGCCCTTAGACAAAACATTTTAGACTAGTTGGCGGAGGGGCTTTCGTCAAGGAATCGAAGTATGAATATCAGACAGGCAAGCGCGGATGACGCTCATTTTTTTGTCGAATTTAATCAGGCTATGGCGTTTGAGACCGAGGGCAAACACCTCGACCCAAATGTCGTCGGCCCGGCCGTTGAATCGGTATTTGACGAGACTGAAAAGGGCTTTTACGTTGTCGCAGAGGATGAGGGCAACGTGATCGGCGGCCTTATGATCACATACGAGTGGAGCGACTGGCGCAACGCTTGGATGTGGTGGATACAGAGCGTGTACATTCGCCCGGAGGCACGCGGGCGGCGTGTGTACAGCCAACTGTACGATTTTGTTAAGACGGCAGCACGCGAAAAAGGCGTTTACGGGATCAGGCTCTATGTCGAGCACGACAATGCTCACGCGCAGAAGGTCTACGAAGCGGTCGGGATGGAAGCCTCGCATTATATTATGTACGAAGAGATGTTATGACCACGATAAGCGAGGCCGAATTTGCCCGTATATGCCAAGGCATTAGCAGCGACCGTGAGAGCATCGTCCGGCACAATCCGCTCGGCTCTGACGAAGAGATCTTGCTCTGGATGCTGCTTAGCTGTCTGATCAGCTACCTGAATCTGACCGAGATCGAGACTCCCTGTTTTACGGGAATGCCCGACGCCGACACCTACCGCAACGCTATCCGGTTCGTGCTCAACGAGCGACGCGATGACCGGTTTGATATCGAAAAATATCTGAGTGAACTTACCGATGCTGATAACTAAATTTCCGCTTACGCCATTTCAACAAAACACCCGCGTAGTTGCCTGCGAGAGTACCCGTAAGGCAATATGCATCGACCCGGGCGAGGGTTCTGACGAACTGGTCGAGTTTATTCGCAATAATGATCTGGACCTACAGGCGATAACGCTGACGCACGGCCATCTTGATCACGTTGGCGGTACGACCTATCTGGCCGACGCGTTTCCGGAGGCCGAGATCATTCTCCACAAGGACGACGAAGACCTATATTACGGCCTGCAGCAGCAGGCATTGTTATTGGGTATCCCGCAGGCTCAACTCGCGGCACTGGGGTTTGCTTATGAACGGCCGCCGACGCTCAGTCGCAATTGGCAGCACGGCGAGATATACGAGGTCGGGAAATTATTATTTTCCGTGCGGCACTGTCCGGGGCACACGCGCGGTCACGTCATATTTGCCGAATTGGCTAACAGACAGGTTTTCGTCGGCGATTGTCTGTTTGAGGGCTCGATCGGCAGGACCGACCTGCCGGGCGGCGACTATGACCAATTGATCGAGTCTATAAACACTCAGATAATGTCGCTCGTTGATGAAACCATTGTCCATTCGGGCCACGGTGCGGAAACTATGGTCGGCCGCGAGCGGACGTCAAATCCGTTCTTGACCGGCGTTTACAATCTATCGCGAGGTAGATTTATTTGACTGTTCACGACTTTGGCAAAGAAAATGGCCGGGAACACTTACGTATTTTATCGTGTGTTCCCGGCCCGACATTTGTTTAAGTGCCTTAATTAACTATGCCACGGTGATCTGTTCGTCAAGGTAAACGTCCTGGATCGCATTCAGCAGATCGACGCCCTCCGTCATCGGCCTTTGAAACGCCTTGCGGCCTGAGATCAGTCCCGTTCCACCGCCACGTTTATTGATGACCGCAGTTCTGACCGCGTCGGCGAGGTCGCCGGCACCCTTCGATTCGCCGCCTGAGTTGATCAAGCCGGCACGGCCCATATAGCAGTTAGCCACCTGATAGCGAACCAGATCGACCGGGTGGTCAGTGGTTAGTTCGGTGTAGATCTTCGGGTTGGTCTTGCCGTAGCTGCTCTCGATATTGAGAGCATTGTAGCCGCCGTTCCGCTCCGGCAGTTTCTGTTTGATAATATCCGCCTGGATGGTCACGCCGAGATGGTTGGCCTGGCCCGTAAGATCGGCCGCCGTGTGCATATCACCCTGCGGAGTTTTGAATGCGGGGTTGCGAAGGTAGCACCAGAGGATCGTCGCCATTCCGAGTTCGTGGGCGTAGGCAAAGGCCTCGGCCACCTCGGTGATCTGGCGGGTCGACTGTTCCGAACCGAAGTAGATCGTCGCACCGATCGCCACGGCGCCCATATTATGGGCCTGTTCGACCGTGCCGAACATCACCTGGTCAAACTGGTTCGGATATGTCAGAAGTTCATTGTGATTGATCTTAACGATAAACGGGATCTTGTGCGCGTATTTGCGAGCTACTGAACCGAGTACGCCAAAAGTCGATGCCACGCCATTGCAACCGCCCTCGATGGCGAGCTTTACGATATTTTCCGGATCAAAGTATTCCGGATTCGGTGCAAAACTCGCTCCTGCTGAGTGCTCGATGCCCTGATCGACGGGCAAGATCGATAGATATCCGGTTCCTGCCAGACGTCCGGTGCCATAAAGCGTTTGCATACTCCTCAATACACGGATATTGCGGTCCGAACTTACGACAATGCGGTCAACAAAATCACCGCCCGGCAAGTGTATATGCTCTTTTGGGATCGTCGTCGAAACGTGTGACAAAAGTGTCGCGGCATCAGCGCCTAAAAGTTCTTGGATCTTACTATGATCGACTGCCATTAAAATATCTCCTCTTTGATAAATACTTAATTAAATCAATATTTAGGATGAATTATAGCACAAGCGTTCCGCCCATCGCAGGCGGAGAAAAATGTTGTTTAATTGTGACAATTGTCATAGACTATGGGCGCTCGACTTGATATTACTGTCCCAGTTTATTGATCTCCACCTCCTGTGTATCCCTTTTTGTTTCTCAGGAGAACGTCGTCGGCACCTAACTGACCGTTAGTACATTCTGGCAGGTATAAAAATGCGAACCTTTCCCAAACAACTGTTGCTTTCAGCATCATTATTATTGACGATCCTTTTGATCGGCGGTTCAGTTCAGGCCCAGGACAATGAATGGCGGCCGATCTCGTCCGGCGAGATCGCTCAAAAAACTCCCATTGTCGATGCCGATGCCGATGCAGAGGCGATCTTTTGGGAGGTTAGAATTGACGACAGTTCCAGCGATGAACTTTCGCGTAAGCATTATGTTCGAGTAAAGATATTTACCGAACGCGGTCGCGAGAAATACAGTAAGTTTGATATCACGTATTCGAAAGGCACTAAGATCAAGGACCTCGCGGCACGCGTTATAAGAGCAGACGGTACGATCGTCGATATCAAAAAGGAAGAGATCTTCGATCGTGAGATCGTTCGTGCAAACGGCGTCAAGGTCAAGGCACGATCGTTTGCCGTGCCAAATATCGAACCGGGTGTGATCGTTGAATACCGTTACAAGGAAACGGTCGAGGATGCCAGCGCAATGGGGATGAAACTCCAGTTTCAACGCGATATTCCGGTGCAGAATCTGGTGTATTACTACAAACCGTATAACGATAAGGCGCCTCAGACTCAGCCTTACAACCTCAAAGGGGTTGAATTCGTGAAGGATAAGGGCGGTTACTATCTAGCGACGCGGACAAATGTACCGGCACTTAAGGAAGAGCCCAGAATGCCGCCGGACGATATGGTCAGGGCGTGGATGCTGCTTACCGGTACCCGATTTGCTTATACCTTTTCGGGGAATTCGCTCACGTATGCGGTAAAAGACCCGAGCAATGTGCAGAAATATTGGGCCGGAGTCGCCGGCGAGCGCTCCTCGCTGGCCAAGTTTATATTAAAAAAGGACAGCGATATCAGAAAAGCTGCTGAGGAGATCACCGCCGGGGCACAGACAACCGACGAGAAACTACAAAAACTCTACGAATATTGTCAGAGCCAAATATCAAACACCACGTTCGACGCCACGCTGACCGACGAGCAGCGAGCCAAGTTGCCGGAAATAAGATCGCTTGCGGATGTTTTGAAGCGAAAATCCGCAAGTTCGCCTTACATAGATATGGTCTTCGGTGCAATGGCGAGTTCGCTCGGGCTGGAGACAAGGGTCGGATTGGTCGGTGACCGCAGTCAAATGTTCTTTCATCCGAATATGGCCAACGATCGGCTGATCCACGTTGGATTGATCGGTGTAAACGTCGTCGGCGCCTGGAAGTTGTTTAATCCGGGAATGAAATTCCTACCCTACGGTATGCTCGTCTGGTACGAAGAAGACAATTGGGCTCTCCTTGTCTCCGACAAGTCGTACAGTTGGGAGCAAACGCCGTTTACGCCGCAAGACAGATCAAACATCACGCGGAACGGAAAATTTAAGTTGCTCGAAGATGGCAGCCTCGTGGGTGATGTCGTGATGGAATATAGCGGGCATCCCGCGCTCTCGTATAGATCTGCAAATTATGACGAATCAGCCGCAAAACGCGAAGAAGATCTCAAAACTGAGATAAAAGCAAGGCTCAGTACGGCTGAAATATCAAACGTGTCGATCGAAAACGTCGACGATATCAAAAAGACCCTGACCAAGAAATATACCGTAAAGGTGCCGAATTACGCTCAAAAGACCGGTAAGCGAATTTTTGTCCAGCCGGGATTTTTTGAATATGGTGTATCACCTCTATTTAAGGGCTCGAGCCGCACTTACGATATCTTTTTCTCGTATCCGTGGTCCGAGACCGATTCGGTCGAGATCGACTATCCTGCTGCCTACGATCTAGACAATGCCGATGCTCCCGGCGCCATTTTCGATTCGGAAAAGATCGCGTCGCTCGATATTAAGATCGGTGTGGATGCGGCCACGCATTTCCTTAAGTATGAGCGCAAGTTCTTTTTTGGCGGCGGCGGAAAGACACTGTTTCGCGTCGAATCATATCCCGCATTGAAAGGCTTGTTTGATAATTTTCACAAGTCGGATACACATACGATCACTCTCAAGCAGCGGTAATCCTCGGAGTAACTATGTCGACTAGATCCACTCTCCCGCTACGATCCGTCTTTCTTGCCGCTCTATTGCTGTGCGGCGCTGTCACCGGAGCATATGCCGACGACCAAATCCCGGCGTGGATGACTCAGGCGGCCCGAGGCGTCGTTCCATCGTATGACAAGGATGTGCCGGCGGTAGTCCTGCACGATGAGCAGCAAATTACTTATAGCGACGGCAGGTTGTTATCGGTCGAGAACTACGCAGTCAAGCTCTTGTCCAAAGAGGGGCGGAGGTTCGCCGTCGCGAGGGCGTATTACCTGGTCAGTTCTGGCAAGGTCAAGGACATAGTAGCGTGGCTGATCCGCCCGGACGGAACCACCAAAGCGTATGACAAAAAGTCGGTGCTCGATATCATCGCAGATAAAGATGACGTCTATAACGAAGGCCGTATCAAGTTGATAGATGCCTCGGGCGATGTCGAAACGGGGTATGTATTCGGCTATACGATCATATCCGAGGACACGCCTCTTTTCTATCAGGATACCTGGAGATTTCAGGGTAGATTGCCGACGCTATTGTCACGCTACTCGATCTCGCTTCCCGCAGGCTGGTCAGCATCAAGCATTACCTTTAACTCGCCCGAAATTAAGCCTACCGTAAACGGAACGACGTACTCGTGGGAGATGCGTGGGCTCAAACCCGTACCGCCTGAGCCGATGAGCCCGGCGATAGTAAATCTGGTGCCGCGGATCGCTGTCAATTACGGTCCCGACAACAAGACTCAAACCAGAGACCGTGTATTCGAGGACTGGACCGAAGTATCACGTTGGGCCACCGCAATGTACGACCCGCAAGTGGTAATGGACGACAATATCGCAGGCAAGGCCCGCGACCTGACCGAAGGATCACAAACTGAACTCGACCGGATCCGTGCGATCGGCAATTATGTACAGAATCTGCAGTATATCTCCATCGATATCGGCGTCGGGTACGGCAATGGTTATCGCCCGCGTTCTTCGGCGTTGGTAATGAGTCGGGGATATGGCGACTGCAAGGACAAGGCCAATCTGATGCGTGCGATGCTCCGTGCGCTAAAGATCGAAGCCTATCCGATAGCGATCTATTCCGGCGACCCGACCTATGTTCGTTCGCAATGGGCATCGCCGCGACAATTCAACCATTGTATTATTGCCGTAAAAGTCAGCGATTCGACCGTTGGCCCGACCGTGATCTCGCACCCGACACTAGGTCGTCTATTGATCTTTGACGCTACTGACCCCTATACGCCTGTGGGCGATCTGCCCGACTATTTACAGGGAAGTATGGCTCTGCTAATTGCCGGTGAAAAGGGCGGACTCGTGCAGATGCCGATCTCGCCCCCGGACACCGACGTGCTCGACCGCCGAATTGACGCTGAGATCTCCGTTACCGGCGAGGTTGCCGGGAAGATACTTGAGAGAGCCAGCGGTCAGATCTCAACGACATTTCGGCGTGAACTTCGCGAATATTCATCTGCGGACTATCGCAAGGCGGTCGAGAGTTGGCTGACACGCGGTTCTTCCGGTGCAACGTTGATCGATGTTCGATCGAAAGACCGTGCGTCCGAGGCCGGTTTTGATCTCGATGTTACCTTTGCGGCACCTCGCTATGGTCAGTTGATGCAGGACCGTCTGTTGGTATTCAAGACCGTAGTGGTCGGCCGCCGCAATGATATTTCGCTAACTGAAAGTCGGCGTACCAATCCGATCGAGATCGACTCGTTCTCGATGCGCGAAACTGCGGTCTTTGGATTACCGCCGGGATTTGTCGTCGACGAAACGCCTGACCCCGTTAAACTTGAAACGGCGTTCGGAAGCTATTCCACGAGTTACGAAGTAAAGGGTGACAAGCTATATTTTACCCGCAATCTGATCACTCGACGCAAATCATTGCCGGCCGACCAGTACGGTATGGTCAAAGAGTTTTATACAAAGATCCGCGATGCCGAACAGTCGCCGGTGGTATTGATCCGTAAATAAATGCGGGGTTCAATAAGAAAAGAAGAGGCAAGGCTGTTCGCCTTGCCTCTTCTTTTTGTTTGTTGACCGATGCTTATTGTGCGGCCGGATTGCCGTCAGCATCGAGGATCGTAAGCGGATAACCCAGCTCTTTTAAGCCCGGTTCGATCACTTTTCGGTCACCGACGATGACGATCGCCATCTTTGTCGGGTCGAGGTACTTATTGGCAACGCGATTTACGTCCTGGACAGTGACGGCGTTGACATTGGGAATATACTCGTTAAAGTACGCGTCCGACAACCCGTAAACGACCAGATTGGCGAGCTGGCCCGAGATCTGACCGACTGTCTCAAACCCACTCGGGAATCGGCGGATCAGGCTCTGCTTGTTGGTCTCGAGCTCGTCATTACTGACCGGAATCGAACCGCGAATGCCGTTGAGTTCTTTCATAAACTCGACGATCGATTCTTTGGTCGAACCGGTCTGAACCTCGGCTGACGCGGCAAACGGGCCCGCTCCGCGGCGATAAGTAAAGCGGCTGTAGGCACCGTACGTATAACCTTTGTCTTCACGAAGATTCATAAACAAACGGGCACCGCCGCCGCCGCCGAGGATCGCGTTCATCACCTGAACAGCGTAGTAGTCGGGGTTGGCACGGTCGACTCCGACTTGGCCGATCGAAACCGATGACTGAGCGGCACCCGGTTTGTCGACCAGGTAAACGCCCGGTTTGCCCATCATATTCGAATCCGGCTTCGCCATTGCCGCACTGCCGCCGGATTTCCACGCTTCAAACGCCTTTTCGAGCTTTGGCATCAGCGTCTTGGTTTCGACGTCGCCAACGACGATCAGCGTATTGCCGCTCGGGCCGTAGTTTTTGGCATAAAAGTTTGCGAGATCGTCACGGGTAAACGCCTTGACAGACTTTTCGTCGCCGCTCAACTGCCGTCCGTACGGCTGGTCGCCGTAGAGCACCTTGTTATATACGACGTCCGAAACTGCCGTCGGATTTGATTTTCGCTGGAAGAGCTGGCCGAGCAGACGGCGGCGGTTACTTTCAAATTCAGCATTCGGGAACGTCGGATTGACCACAACGTCGGCGTAAATGCCGAGAGCCTGATCGAGATCCTTGGTCAGCGACTGCATACTGACGTTCGTCGAATCCCAGCCGGCCTGGGCACCGACCGATGCACCGATCGACTGCAGTTGGTTGGCAATATCATTGGCCGAACGCGTCTTGGTGCCCTGATTAAGCATATTCGCGGTAAACGACGAGACGCCCGACTTATCGGCCGGATCGAGTGTTCCGCCGGTGTTGAGCACGAGGTTCATCGAGACTATCGGGAGTTCGTTCTGCTTGACTATCCAAACGTTCAGGCCGTTCGAAAGTTTGGTCTTTTCGATCGCCGGCAGTGCGATTGACGGGTTTGGGCCCGGCTTTGGCAATGCCGCTTTTTGCTTGGCGAGCAAGGCATCGTCCTTTTTCTTTTTCTCCGTCGAGGTCGGTTTGTTGGCGTTCGGATTTCCCGCCGGGCCGGCACCTTTACGCGGGACGTAGCTCATAACAAGCCGATTTGCCGTAAGGTATTTGGCGGCGACACGCTGGACATCGGCCGCGGTCACTTTACGATAGCGGTCGAGATCTTCCTGGAAATAGTCAGGCTTTCCGCGATAGCCGACAAAATTACTCAACTGCCCGCCTTTGCCCAGTACCGTCTGCAGCCTGAATATCGTCTGCGATTCGATGCCGTTCAACGCACGGGTCATCTCGTCGGCGGTCGGCGGATCTTTTTTAATGCGTTCGAGCTCGATGTTTACTTCTTTTTCAATATCGTCGAGCGACTTGCCCTGTTTTGCCAGAGCCGTGACCTGAAATACGCCGGCGATCTCATTGGTGCCATTGTTGGCAAATATGTTCTGGGCGATCTCCTTGCCGTAGACAAGGTTGCTCTGGAGCCGCGAACCGCGGCCTGAACTCAGGATATTGCCGAGGATGTCGAGAGCGGCTTCGTCGCCGGCAAACTGCGGCACGCTGTGCCATACCATCGATATACGCGAGAGCGGCACGGCGTCCTCGACGACTACACGAACCTCTTTATCGAGAGCCGGCTGAGCCGGTGTCGGACGAGATACGTCAGCACCCTTGGCGATCGGGCCAAAGTACTTTTTGATCCAGGTTTTCGCCTGTGCCTCGTCAAAACTGCCGGCGAGAACGAGCACTGCATTGTTAGGCACGTAATAGGTGCGGAAAAATGACTTTATGTCGTCGAGCGAGGCGGCACCGAGATCTTCCATCGAGCCGATGACCGACCAGTTGTACGGGTGGCCTTTCGGATACATGATCGCGCCGATCTTTTCGCCTTCGGTTCCGTAGGGTTGGTTATCTACGCGTTGGCGCCGTTCATTTTTTACAACATCGCGCTGATTATCGAGCTTTTCTTGCGACATCGCGTCGAGCAGTCCGCCCATCCGATCTGCTTCCAGATAAAGCGCACGCTCGAGGAAATTTGACGGAACGACCTCGTAATAATACGTCCGGTCCTCATTGGTCGTGCCGTTTACGTTGGCACCAGCCTCATCCATTGCGCCGAGATATCCGTCGCCGTAGTTCTTTGATCCCTGGAACATCATATGCTCGAATAGGTGGGCGAATCCGGTTCGTCCGGGTGCCTCATTTTTCGAACCGACGTGGTACCAGACGTTGACTGCGACGACGGGCGTCGATTTGTCCTGATGAAAAACAACCCGCAAGCCGTTCTTTAGCCGGTACTCTTTGATGTTGATCTTCGGCAGCTTATTGCCGGTTTGGGCGAATATACTCAGAGGCATTAGCGAAATGGCCGCAAGCAAGAATAGCAAAGTGAATCTGGAACGCATTTGTAACTCCTAACTTAAATTGAAATATACAACGAAAAGACCGAAGGCACATCGCATTAGAGCGACCGAGCCTTCGACCAAATTTAAAAACTCAATTGTACTACGTAGTTGATTTCGATTGGGGTTCAACCTTTGCAAGCGCCGCGATCTTTTCCCGCTTTGAAACTACAACGCCGCCCGGTTTCTCGATCGTGATTGCAAAAAGCTCAGGGCCGAGAGCCTTCAGTTTGGCGTCGATCGGTATGACCACTTCGCCGCTCTTGTCGACGTCAAAAGTTCCGCCATCGATGGGCGTAGCCTTGTCCTGCGTCTTGTCGAATATCCAGAGCTGATAGGTCTCTTTGGACTTGTCATTGACCGGTAGTCCACGCAAACGCATATAGCCGGTCTGCTTTTCGTCACTCCAGACAACGTCGCCGCCAATATCCTTGAGGTCTTTCATATTGCCGGCACCCCACGAAGCTTTCGTGAGTGAAGCCTGCGAAGCCAGTAATTGGGCCAATTCCTGCTCCGGCGTTAGTTTCTCCGGCGTCGTTGCCGGCGGTTTGCCGGGGCCTGCGACCTCGATAGGTGTAAATCTCGTCATCCAAACGTTGCCAGCCAAAGCCACGATCGCCAGTCCTGCAAACGCCCATCCCAACCAACTCCAAGAGCGTTTTGGTTCGAATGTGAGAACCTTCTGATACTCGGGCTCAGCGCTCGGTGCTGCGTCCGCGACATTTGCAGCAAAATACTGGTCCGCCGATGCGATAATGTTCGCATACAGGTGCTGCGGTAAGGGCTCATCAGTGTTTAGATCGACAAGACTTACCGCTGCCGCCGCCATATCAAACGAATCGTCGGAATTGATGCCCGCTTCCGCAAGCATCGATTCAAGCGACCGCATTTCGGCCGCATCCAATCCAAAAAGAGCTTTTTCCGTAAGGATGTCGATCAATGATTCTTGTACGTCTTTGTTCATACCGACACCCCCTTTAAGCGTTCCGCATTACCTAATCCCAAATTCTCCCTGACCTGCATTAATCCACGTCGAGCGTGGGTCTTGACAGTACCTATCGGCATACCGGTGGCATCAGATATTTCCTGATGCGACATTCCCTGAATGATCGAAAGACGTAAAACCTGCTGCTGTTCGGGCCTCAGCTTACGCATAGCCTCGGCAGCTTCATTAGCTTCTACGCTCATCTGCATATCCTTATCAGACCGGTTAAACGGTTCGAGCAGGACATCGTCCAATGAATCCGCCGAGATCCGTCTAGTCGCGTATCTGATACGATCGATTATTCGACGGCGGGCGATCATTGCGATAAACGTCGTTTCCGACGCCTGAGCTTCGTCAAAACGACCGGCGTTTTTCCAGATGTCGACAAAGATCTCCTGTACGGCATCTTCGGCATCATCCGAATTACGCAACATTTTTCTTGCGATCGACCAAACCAATCCGCCATATTTTGTCAGGCATTCCTGAACGGCGGCACGGTCACCCGATGCTATGCGATGTAGTATTGCTTGAGTCACTTTATATTCGCCAAAAGCGGTTATTAATACCCTAAGCTACATCATTTACACTTCAAATGCCAAGTCGAAACATATACACAATTTCGACGCTCATAAATAGTTTTCGATACGCTTCGAAATTTAGATTCAGGCATTTAGCTATGCTGTTGATTTAGGCTGTAGGTAACGGGAAATCAGGTAGAGAATAAACAAAGTGAAGCTGGTCGCCGCCGATAAGAGACAAAATTGACAAAATGCACCGATCACAATGCCTTGGATATAAATGAGCCAAACTGAAAAGATGGCCATTATCGTTGCCTGGATACCATAAAGACCCCAGAGTGACCGATATCCAAAGGCTGTCAGCAATGCTAGCGAAAATGCGGCAAAATACGCGGCCGCACCAAAAGCCGCTAGCGGAAATCCGGCGATCTCCGCGTAACCGCTTGTCAAAACCTGTTCGCAGCCTTCGATAATGCTGCACGGAACCGGTTCGGCGGTGTAATGGTGCGCGGTCAGGTAGACCGAATCTGCAACGCCGACCAACGCAATGATGGCCGCCGTCATAGGCAGCCATCGAACGTGGTTCACTTCGTCATTTACGGTTGTTTCGCCCTCGCTCACTTATTTGAGTTGGTGTTTTCGGCCGCAGGTTTGGCTGCCGGGGGCGTTGAAGCTGCTTTTTCAAGTTCGGCGTCGATTATACGTTTGAGGCTCTCGACCTTCATTTCGTTAAACGGAATCGATATGCCATTAACGTAAACGGTCGGCGTGGAGTTTACGTTCAATCCGCGGCCTCGCTGGAGGTCAGCGTCTACGCGTCCTTTGGCGGCAATGCCGGCAACGTCAGCCTGCAATTTTACGAGGTCCAGGCCCAGCTTCTGTGCATACTCGTTCCAAAGCTGTTTGTAGTTCGGGTTTGAGGTCCAGGTCTGCTGATTGGAGAACAGTTGGTTTTGCATCTCCCAAAACTTACCCTGCATACCGGCGGCCTCGACCGTCACGGCGGCATCATAGGATTTGTCGTGGGCCGGGATCGACAGTGGATAATTACGGAAGATAAACCTTATGCGGCTGCCGTATGACGACTTGATCTCGGACATCACCGGGTTTGCCGCAGCACAAGATCCACACTGGAAATCGGCAAATTCCTCAACCGTGACCGATGCTGTCGGTGAACCGGCCTGATTCGGCGGTTGAGCTCCAAGCGGCGCATTTACCGGGATTCCCGGTGTCTTTGTAGCGTTTGCTGCGGCGTTAGTATTCGTCTTAGGAGGTGTGCCCGGTTTACCGGATGTAAAAAGATAGTAACCACCGCCAACTGCCAATAACAAAACTATACCGATGATCACGACCGGCATTCCGCTCTTTTTTTGATTCTGTTTACTCATTATTATTTGATCCGGTTTATTTGACCGCTCTTATCTTTCTGCCACCGCTCTGTTCCGCGTTAAGGGCGTTGAGCGAGTCCAAAACTCGTTTGTAGATCCCGTCAGCATCTAGGCCATAGTCACCCAACAGGCGGTTCGGGTCGCCGTGGCTGACTATCTCATCCGGCACTCCCATTCTAACCACTTTGACCTTGTCCTGCAGATCGTTGGCCTCGAGCAATTCCATAACCGCGGAGCCAAATCCGCCGGCCAAATATGCCTCTTCGACCGTTACTATGAGCGGCATTTCGCGAGCCGTTGATAGCAACAGTTCGGCATCGAGCGGTTTGACGAATCTGGCATTTACAACCGAAATATTTACGCCGCTCTTTGCCAACTTTTCGGCGGCTTGCATTGCCGGATAGACCATCGAGCCATAGGCGACCACGGCACCGTCCGTGCCCTTTCTGAGCACCTCGCCCTTACCGATCTCGATGACCTTTGGTGCGGCCGAAATATCAACTCCGTGTCCATTGCCCCGTGGATATCGGATCGCTGCCGGGCCCGGATGTTCGATCGCTGTAATCATCATATCGCGCATCTCAGCCTCATCTTTCGGGGCCATCAGCACAATATTCGGGTAACTGCGTAAATACGCAATGTCCAAAAGTCCGTGGTGCGTAGGACCATCCGCGCCGACAATGCCGGCCCGATCCATCGCGAGAGTTACATTCAGGTCCTGCAGACATACGTCGTGGATCACCTGATCAAAACCGCGTTGCAGAAATGTCGAATAAATTGCGGCGACCGGCTTCATTCCCTCGCACGCCATTCCGGCGCAGAATGTGACCGCGTGCTGCTCGGCGATGCCGACATCAAAAGCCCGTTCCGGAAATTTCTCCAGGATCTTATCCACGCCGGTACCGTCCGGCATTGCGGCCGTGAGCGCGATTATCTTGTCATTCGACGCCATTAATTCGCACATTGTGTCGCCAAATACTGCTGTATATGACGGTGCAGCGGCCTTGCTCGACTGGAAGGGTAAACCCGTCTTGGGGTCGAACGGACCGGTCGCGTGATACGCGTAGTAATTTTTTTCAGGGTTAGGAAAGCCTTTTCCCTTGGTGGTCAGGGCGTGGACGATGACCGGGCCGTCATCGACCTTTTTTGCTTCTTCCAGTGCCCGCACCAGCATCGCGACATTGTGACCGTCAACGTAGCCGATATATTTGAATCCAAGTTCGTTGACCAAAGCCCCGGGCAGTACCGCGGCAGCGATCGCATCTTTAAAAGATTTTGCGGCGCGGCGAAGCGATCCACCGATGCCCGGCACGCTCTCGAGTGCGTCGCCGATCTCTTCTTTGAGGTGCTGGTAGCTCTGGGCCTCTTTGATACGGTTAAGGTAACGGCTCAATGCACCGACCGCCGGTGCGATCGACATTTCGTTGTCATTCAGCAGTACGATTAGACGTGATTTGAGATGTCCTGCCTGATTGATGGCTTCCATTGCCATCCCGCCCGCAAGGCTCGAATCGCCGATCAGCGTGCAGACGTGAAAGTCCTCGCCCTTCTTGTCGCGGGCGACCGCCATCCCTAGTCCGGCCGAGATGGACGTCGAGGCGTGGCCGGCACCAAAGGTGTCGTACTCCGACTCATCACGGCGCAAAAATCCCGAGATACCGCCTTCCTGCTTGATCGTGTGAAGCTGATCACGGCGGCCGGTCAGTATTTTGTGAGCGTACGCCTGGTGTCCGACGTCCCACACAAGTCGGTCTTTGGGCGTATCAAAGACATAGTGCATCGCGACGGCGAGCTCGACCGCGCCAAGGCTGGCGCCGGTGTGCCCACCTATCAGCGAACAAGTGTCGATAATGAACTGGCGAACCTCGTCCGCAACTTCCTGAAGGTCTTCGACCTTTAGCTGCCGGAGATCAGCCGGCGAATTGATCTCTGATAAAAATCTCATCTGGCTACAATGCGCTACTACCTAAATTTCGCATTTTCGGTCTGTAATATGCAAATGATAACAAACATTCCTTGCTAATAGTATGTATTGAGCGTACGCCGGATTTACATTTCTTTGCACTCGCATACAAAAATCTTACGACTAAACGCACACGGCACACGTCTAAGTAAGTGATGGCGAAAGCCAAATAAAATTCCAGAGGTACTACTATGTCATTAAAATTCAAATTTTTTACAGTATTGTCGCTCGCAGCAGCAACTGCGGCATTCACGGTAGCAACATCCGCTCAGGACGCGACCGTACCCGCCGAAAAGAATACCCAGAAGGTCCACAAGGGCCAACGCCGCGGAATGGGTCAGGGCGAGTTCGGCCATAAGGGTATGGGCGGCCAACGCCGCGGAATGGGGATGCGCCAAGGCGCCGGAATGGGTCGTATGCTCCAGGGTCTCGATCTTACCGATGCACAGAAGACCCAGATCCAGTCCATAATGGCTGCCGACAAGCCCTCACAGGAATCTCGCGAAGAGATGCGAACCTTGATGATGGCCAAACGAAACGGCACATTGACCACCGCACAGAATGAGCGTTTCGCGGCAATGGGCACTGAGCGTAAGGCAAAGGGCAAAGCAATTCACGAACAGGTTATGGGCGTTCTAACGGCCGAGCAAAAGGCCAAGATCGAAACCAGAAAGCAGGAAATGCGCCAGCGTATGGAAGAGCGTCAAACGCAACGCAAGCTTCGCAAATCGCAGTCCCAGCCGACCGACACGGTCAAAACACCAAAGACCAATTAGAAATGTCTGATCTCTAAATAGTGAGGCCGCCAATATTGGCGGCCTCACTTATTTGATGACTATGATTTCGCCTACCCGATGAACATCTCATCATCGATGTACACCCGATCGATCTGTTTAGGCGTCGGGGCAAACAGCACTTCGAGGCCCTTTTTGACACCGGCCATTATAGCGGCGATCTCGCGGGCGGGCACGACGATCTTCTGATTGACAAACTCCGTTGTATCCAAAACTTGCGAATGAGTCCGATCGATCGATCTGCTGACCATCTCGACCTTGTCCTTAGCCGTGATCGCCGTCTGGCCGACCAGTACGCGGAGGTCGGCGACCTCCAACTTGATCAGTTCGGTCGACTCGGCCAGATACTTGGTAGCGGTCGAGAGATTCGATGAGATCTCGTTGAAATGAACAGATATCTCTCTGCCCTGTACGCTGATCGCATCAACCTTGGTGATCAGCGGATCGATCCGCTCCTCGACCCGCTTGACTGTCGCAACGACACGCCGAACCGTTACAGCGATCGCGATCAACGCAAAAGCCATTACGATAAAGCAAATTGCGATGATGATCGACGCGATCATCATCCAAAACTGCGGCTCATTCGGGTTCATAGATTAAGTTAGTTCGTCTCTTCGTCCTTGACCGGATAGCTAGCGCGTCCATCGGCAATAGACTTTGATTCATTCTTACGCTTTTCTTGCGTATAGGCGTCCTTACCGGCTTCGATCGCTGCCGAAAACGGATTTGCCGTACGAACCGCTGCGGCCTTTGCCTTTTCGGTCAGATCTTCGGCCTTGTCCTGTGCGGTCTGGTAAAATTCGGTAGCCTTTTCACGCGATACTTCATAGTATTCGCCGGCCTTTTCCTGTAATTGAGTCGCCGTTTCCTTGCTTTTTTCGATGCCCTTGCGGGTCACGTCGGCGATATCACCGCGAAGTTCTTGTCCCGATTTCGGGGCAAACAACAGAGCCAAAACAGCTCCGATACCGCCACCGATGATCAAATAGGATAGCTTTGTTGCAATGCTCGATTCTTCTCGTTCGTACTCGTTTCTCATAATTTTATATTACCTCCGGTCAATATCTCTGATAAATCAAAAATCTGAATGTGTGTCGCAATTATAACAAATATTCGGTGTTTTTAACAAAAAAATTATTTGCTCGCCCCGTGCCGCACTTTTGGCGAAATAATGCGTAACTACCGCAGTTTTGTTACAATTCGAGTTTGTCTTAGTGTATGGATACCGAACTTATTAGAAATTTCTCGATCATTGCCCATATCGACCACGGCAAATCGACGCTCGCCGACCGCTTATTACAATTGACCGGAGCAGTTGCCGAGCGCGATATGGAGGCGCAACTGCTCGACAGTATGGATCTCGAACGTGAACGCGGGATCACGATCAAGTCCCACGCAGTGCGGCTTGACTACACGGCAAAGGACCGCAAACAGTATGTTCTCAATCTGATCGATACACCGGGCCACGTCGATTTTTCTTACGAGGTTTCGCGATCACTCTCGGCTTGCGAGGGGGCGTTGCTGGTCGTCGACGCATCGCAGGGCGTCGAGGCACAAACTCTTGCAAACACATATCTTGCGATCGAAAACGATCTCGAACTGATTCCGGTACTTAACAAGATAGATCTGCCGTCCGCCGAACCGGACCGGATCAAGGAGCAGATCGAGAATATCATCGGCCTGGACGCCGGCGAGGCGGTACTGACGTCGGCCAAGACCGGCCTCGGCGTTGACGAAGTACTCGAGGCGATCATCGCTAAGGTGCCGCCGCCGAAAGGCGACCGCAACGCTCCGGTCAAAGCACTTATCTTCGACAGTTGGTACGATTCGTACCGGGGCGTCATCGTGCTGTTTCGTATGATCGACGGAACCCTTAAAAAAGGGATGAAGATCAGATTTTTTAACACCGGCCGCGACTATCTGGTCGAAACGGTTGGCGTCAACCGTCCGCGTCCGACGCCGATCGACGAACTCGGGCCGGGCGAAGTCGGCTTTCTGACCGCATCGATCAAGACTGTGGCCGACGTACAGATCGGTGATACGATCACTGACTCGGCGAGACCGGTCACGGAGCCGCTCCCCGGTTTTCAGGAAGTAAAGCCGATGGTCTTTGCCGGTCTATATCCCATCGATTCCGCCCAGTACGAGGACCTCCGCGATGCGATGGATAAGCTCCGTTTGAATGACGCATCTTTCTTCTACGAGCCGGAAAGCTCGACCGCACTCGGCTTCGGCTTCCGCTGCGGATTTCTCGGCCTGCTCCATATGGAGATCATCCAGGAGCGGTTAGAGCGCGAATTTAACCTCGAATTGATCACCACCGCCCCCGGCGTGCGTTACCGCGTTACGACGACCGACGGCGTGGTTGCCGAGATCGACAGTCCATCGAAAATGCCGGACAGCAGCCGTATAGTCAAGATCGAGGAGCCTTTCATCGAGGCGACGATCCTGACCAATGACGACTACCTTGGCGGGATACTGCCGCTTTTGGACGAAAAACGCGGCGTGCAGAGAAAGTTTGAGTACATTACGACCAACCGCGTTATGCTCGTCTACTCGCTGCCGCTGAACGAGATAGTGCTCGATTTCTATGACCGTCTAAAGAGCGTCTCCAAGGGTTACGCATCGCTCGATTATCACGTCTCCGGCTATCAGGCCAGCAAACTCGTTAAGCTCGATGTGCTCGTATCAGGCGAACCGGTCGACGCACTTTCGGTGATAATGCATGCCGATACCGCGACGTCGAAAGGCAAACTCCTGACCGCAAAGATGAAAGAACTCATCCCGCGGCAGATGTTCGAAGTTGCCATTCAGGCTGCGATCGGCAACAAGGTCATTGCCCGCGAAACCGTCAAGGCAATGGGCAAAAACGTCATTGCTAAGTGCTACGGCGGCGACATCTCTCGTAAACGCAAACTGCTCGAAAAACAGAAAGAAGGCAAAAAGCGTATGAAAAAAGTTGGCCGTGTAGAGATCCCGCAGGAAGCGTTCTTGGCCGTGCTCAAGGTCAACGAGAGTTAGGCTGCAACGGTTTTTGCACGGTATCCGTTAGCTATCAAATGGAAACGTACCAAAACATCGTCGACTATCTTTTCGGAGTGTATATCTACGATCGTCGGGGCGTGCTGGTGATCGAAGACCGGAGGCCAACGCTCGGAATGTTCGTTTCGATCGTCGGACTACTCGGCATTGCGATATTCATCGCAGTGTCGTTCGTTTTGGCAAGGGTCGGAGTAGATCTCGATATCTGGTCGAGCTTCGGCGCACTCGCGGGACTCATAGCAACCTTTGTCGTCTTGCTTCTCTTCAGTTTGGGCGGAACGTTTCGCGAGGTTTACGCCTTCGACAAATCAAACGACTCATACCACTTCACACGCCGGGGCATCTTCAAGAACGAGGTGATCGAGGGCAGTGCCAGTCAGTTTTGCGGAGTACGCATCGACAAACGCACTGCGGATGACGATAGCGTTTATATGGTCGTACTTCTGCTTGGAGGGATGTTGCTAGGTCAACCCGGAGAGCAGACACTTCGTGACGACCCGCCCATATTCAACAGCTACCAAAAGGAATCGCAGATCGCGGGAGCTATTTCGACGTTTCTCAACACCAAGCCACAGGACGACCTTGATCCCTAGACCGCGGCCTATCGTATTCCGGTCACGGTTTGCCTATATAGCGGCCAATTACAGATCTAACTCGACGTCGGTATTAATTGCCGGGGCGGTATTTGCTTTCGGTATGGCCCTTTAGCTGTGCCGGATAAAAGTACACTTCGCGTAAATTTCCGGCGGCATAGTTTTCGGCCTGATCGTTAAAATGCTTGGATTTCGGGTCGCCGCTCTCGCCGCCGGCGGTTACGGCCTTGGCTCGGACCTTTTGACCGAACTCAACGACCGCGACAAAGCTGTTTCCATAGCTACCGTAAAGTTTTTTCGATCCCATATACCTTCGGGCTCCAAATGACGCAAGCGAACCGTAATTCGCCGACGTAAAGCCTACCGGTATGCTTGGGGCAGCATCGCTGAAAGGATGAACGATGTCATCCGTGATCCTCTGAAAGCGGTTAATGTCGCCCCACGGCGTCTGCCATTTGCCAAAATCCGCCGTAAGTTTATCGGATGCCGCCGCGAGCGACTTGAGCATCGATTCCGGTGCCGCTCGTTCGGCAATGTAATCTTCGAACGACATCTTAGTCTTTTGAGCGTCCGGGGCGATCAGACGCACCAGATCTTCGGCCCAGAAAATAGCAAGTGATGTCGGCACTGAGTCCACCGCCCAGCGTCGATCCCAAGCCTTTAATGCGGCGATCTGGTCGGCCGTCTTTGCTTTGAGCGGGTCGGACGCGGCGGCGGCATCCCAGGCTTTGATCAGCGAGGGCAGTGCCTTGTCAAACCATGTCAGGTAACTGTCGTACGCGGCATCGCGGAGCGAATCGAGCGTAAAATCGCGCTTGCCCTGCAACACCTTGATGGCGTGTAGTCCGCGGGCTGATTCGACGCCGCTGTCGACATATGCGGGATAATCGGATTGTTTCAGACTGCTCGCACCGGCGGCCGACCAGGGCCAATTGTTGCTGTTGTATAGCCAGCCACTCTTGGGGTCGAGCAGATCGGGCGACTCGGCCATTGTATGCAGTCCTTTCTGATCGGTCGCTGGGTCAGAGCCGTCGACGGGTTTCGTCCAGTCAAATTTCGGGTTGCGGCGCGGCATATAGTTGACGTGAAAATAGGCGATGCGTCCGTCGCGGTCGGCATAGATCGTTGCGTTTGATGAATTGGCTTGTTGTTGCTCCATCACCGTCTTAAATTCAGAATAGTTTTTCGCCTTGGTCCGCATATACGATTGGATAAGGGCAGCGACCGGTTTGTTCATCAGGCTGACGGTCACCCATTTACCATTTTCCTCACGCACGACCGGACCGTGTTGTGAATAGTAGGTCGTAAATGTGCGTTGCGCCAAGCCCTTTTCGGTCTTGAAGGGCACCGTTATATCTGCGGTCGCAAACGGGCGTTCCTCACTGCCGTACTTGTAATCGTAATGGTTACCGCTTTTAATGACGGTCTCGAGATATTCGTCAATGACGTCTGCCGCACTCGACGTATGCATCCAACCGCAATGTTCATTAAAGCCCTGATAGATAAAAAACTGTCCCCACGTCGATGCACCGTAGGCATTGAGGCCCTCGCCGCTCGTCATCTGCAGCTCCGAGCGGAAAAAGAACGACGTGTGCGGATTGATCAGTAGCAGAGCCTTTTTATCCCGCGTATTTGACGGCGCGATGGCGATGCCGTTCGAACCCAGAGGCTCTTTGAAGACATCGTCGTTTATTGCAAACGAACCCGCAGCCAATTTCGTATTGCCATAAAATGCGGCCAGGTCGCGCAGGCTGACCGACTCGATATCACCGCCGATGCTGCCCTCTGTAAAGCTGAGTGCCATCCACGGCTCAAACCGCGTCAGCACTCGCGGTTTGGTCTGCGGATGCTTTGCGAGATAAAAGTTAAGCCCGTCGGCCCACGCCGCCGTTAGTTTTTGCAACCATGCGGGCGAGGAGGCGAGGTCTCGTTTGAGTATGTCGGGATTGATAAATAATTTCTGCCGCAGATCGCTCCAGATCGCCTTTTCACCCTCGGCCTCGGCGAGCCGCCCGAGCGAGTTTAAGTAGTTGACCTCAATGCGGTTAAAGTCGTCCTCCGCCTGAGCGTAGATCGCCCCGAATACCGCATCAGCATCAGTTTTGCCCGTAACGTGAGCGATGCCCCAATCGTCACGTACGATCGAGACATTTGCCGCCTGCCGCTCCCAACGCGCAAGTTCCGCGTTGCGATCGGTAGCAGTTGTGATAACTGCAAATGCCGATATCAGACAAATAGCGGCGATCCCGTTCCGGATCGTTCTCAGAGTGACGGACAATTGATTCTTCATGCAAGAAATATAACCCCGCACGCAAATTGATACAACAATACCCGGCCGATCTGATCGGCAACAGCCAATTAAAGCTCTTCCGGCTCAGGGGGCACGTGGTATGTTTACCACGATGATTGTCTAGTACGTGCTAAATCAAGTACTTTTGTGAGCAGTATCAAAAACCCTTATTTTGATGACGAGAGCCTTACGAATCTTCTGATATCCTTAATAAATAAGAAAAATATGCGTGTGGTACCGAAAAAATTATCAAATACATTCAAAGCATTTTTTGACTCGGAAAAATCGGGTGGAATATTGCTGATCGTTTGTACGGGCATCTCGATCCTGGTGGCAAACTCGGTTATTGGAGATCAGTATCTCGGAGTTCTGCAGCGGGATTTGGCCGGATTGACCGTAGAGCATTGGGTGAACGATGGGCTGATGGCTGTGTTCTTTCTGCTGATCGGCCTGGAGCTCGAACGCGAGCTTTATAACGGCGAGTTGTCGAGTTTCAGGACGGCACTGCTCCCTGTTATCGCGGCGATCGGCGGCGTAGCGTTGCCGGGAATGATTCACTTTGCACTTAATGCGGGAACTGTCACACAAGCTGGTGTCGGAATCCCGATGGCGACCGATATTGCGTTTTCGCTTGGTGTGCTGGCGTTGCTCGGCAATCGTATTCCGGCGTCTCTGAAAGTGTTTCTCGTGGCGTTTGCGGTGATGGACGATCTGTTTGCCATAATCATCATTGCAATCTTTTACACGGCAAAGTTTTCTATCTTCTATTTAGCCGGAGCAATGGCGGTTTGGGTTCTGTTAATAGTTCTGAATCACTATTTCAAGGTTATGTCGCTCGTGCCGTATCTGATCGGCGGGGCGTTGATGTGGTTTTTGATGTTGAAGTCGGGTGTTCACGCGACAATTGCCGGCGTGTTGCTCGCGTTTGCGATGCCGTTCTCAACCAAGCAAGATGACGAAGAATCGCCGTCACACCGTCTCGAACATCTGCTTCACAAACCTGTCGCGTTCGTGATCCTGCCGATCTTCGCGTTAGCGAATACGGCGATCGTGATCGGAGCAGATTGGTCGCAAAATCTGTTGACGGCTAACAGCGAAGGAATAATGGCTGGCTTGTTGATAGGAAAACCTTTGGGAATTTTGGTGGTTGGTTTCGCCGCCGTCACTTTCGGTCTGTGCAAATTGCCCGAAGACCTGAATTGGAAGCACATTGCGGGTGCCGGAATGCTCGGCGGGATCGGTTTCACAATGTCGATCTTTATTACTAATCTTGCCTTTGTTGGCGACGCTCAAGTAATAAACGCGTCGAAGATCGCAGTGCTGTTGGCGTCGCTTACCGCCGGAATTGTGGGTTTTATTTGGCTACGATTAGTTACAAAGTCGGAAGAATAAGGATGCTCTTTATTGGGTAGCACCCAAAATGCGACAAGTCGCTATCCCCGCGAGTTATTTTTCGAATTAAGAGTTGAACTGGTCTTTGAAAACTAAGGAGATATGCGCGGCCGGATCGAGCATCAACTGTGTCGGGACTTGGGACACCCTTCTCAGTTCAAAATGCAGAATGGCGTAGGCAAATTGCACCAGAGCAGCCCGAAATGGGAAATTATAATTTGAAACAGCGATTGGCCACTAACTGAACCAAGCACAGGGTTTACGGTGTTTTGAGCGGATCTCAACATTATCGCGAGCGGGTATAAAATTAATTTGAAACAAAATCGGGGGTTAAAGTCAATAAACAAAGGACTTAAGTTGTTTCAAATTCGGTGAAAACTTGAAATCAGTTTGAAACACTTCTTGCTCGTAAGCCTAGGCAAATAGACGGTTTAGCGGCCCACAGCTTATAATTGCGTTGTTTCAAATTGTTTTAGTTGCTACGCCCGCCAAATTCGACGGGCACTTTGTGTCGAAGATCCTCACGCTGCAGCGACGATAAACTCGGCAACCTTTGATTCGACAATGGCCCGGATCTCGGCCAGGCGGGCGTCGGACTGAGCCTCAAATCGCAAGACGAGGATCGCCTGAGTATTTGATGCACGCACGAGGCCCCAACCATTTTCGAAAAGGATGCGGGCACCATCGATAGTGATCACCTCGTGATCGCGTGCAAAATACTCGGCAACTTTGGCGACGACGTCAAATTTTGTGTCATCGGAACAGTCGACACGCAGTTCCGGCGTCGAAAATGTCGTGGGCAGATCGCTGAGCAACTCTGAGAGCGGCTTGTCGGTCTTGGAGAGTATCTCGATCACACGGGCACCGGCGTACGTAGCATCGTCAAAGCCGTAAAATCGGTCGGCAAAGAAGATGTGGCCGCTCATTTCACCGGCAAGGGCAGCATCGGTCTCTTTCATCTTTGCTTTGATCAGCGAGTGGCCGGCCTTCCACATAATGCCGTTACCGCCGTGTTTGGCGATGTCGTCATAGAGAGTTTGCGAACATTTTACCTCGGCGATGATCGTCGCTCCGGGACGAGTCTCGAGGATCGAGCGTGAGAGCAGGACCATAAGTTCGTCGCCCCAGATGATGCGGCCGTTCTCGTCCACAACACCGATTCGGTCGCCGTCGCCGTCAAACGCTATGCCGATGTCGGCCTTAGTTTCGCGAACCGTATCGATCGTATCTTTGAGATTTTCGGTCACGGTCGGGTCGGGATGATGGTTGGGAAAGCTCGAATCAGGCTCGGTAAATAGTTCGACGAGTTCGACGCCGAGTTGCGAGTAGACCGGAACGCCAGTCACGCCGCCCATCCCGTTGCCGGCATCAACAACCGCCTTGATCTTGCGCGGCCCAAGGTCGATCCGAGAGGCGATGTCGCGGCAATATTCGTTCAGAACTTCAAGATGCTCGACCGTCCCGCCACCGGATGCAAAGTCGCCCGAAAACGCGATCTGCCGGATCTCCTGTATCTGCGAACCGAACAATGTGGACTTGCCCAGACAGATCTTAAATCCATTGTGGTCGGGCGGATTGTGCGATCCAGTGATCATCACGCCGCCATCCACATCACGCGTAAAGACCGTGTGATAGAGCACCGGCGTCGGAACCATACCGATCAGCACAACGTCGCAGCCGGCCATATTGAAGCCCTGCGTTAGAAGATCGCAAAACAGTGGTGAGCTAACTCGGGCATCGTACCCGATCGCGATCCGCTTCGCCCCGTTTTGGCTAAAGAATGTACCGATCGCCTTACCAAGTGTGGCGACGGTATCGGTCGTTAGTTGTGGCCCGACGATACCACGTATGTCATATTCTCTGAAAATGTTGGGATCCATATGATTAAAAGGTAAATTCAATTCTTACTTGAAAGGCGTTAAGGGTGCAATCGGCAAGAGCATATTAAGCCATTTTGCGTGTAGTTCGAGCCCAATTTTGCTATAGTTGGAGGTTGCGTTCGGACAACACAAAACCGTTCTAGCGCATCGAAAACATTGAATTTGCAAGGTGTAAGAGACATTGCCGCATATGAGATCAAACTACCGAATTATATTTTTCGCAGCCGCATTTTTAGTATTTCTGGCGATCGCTGACGTCAACGCTCAGACCGCGACACCAACGCCGACGCCAGTCACCAATTCGTCTGACGACCCGGGCGTCACCAAGATCTTTGAGGTGCGACTGCCGGTCACGGTGCTGCAAAAAAATAAGCTGATGTCCGGCTTTACACGCGGCGACTTTCAGGTTTTTGAGGATGGCGTGCAGCAAGAGGTCACGTTCTTTTCGGACGAAAAGACCAATCCGCCTGTATTTGTCGGAGTGCTGATGGATACGTCGCCATCAACCGCCGGTAAGATCGGATTTTCGAAAGAAGCGGCAAAGAATTTCATTTACACTGTAACGCGTCTGCGAAAGGATAAAGCTGCATTTATGACTTTTGACCACGAGGTCACTCTCCGACAAGATTTTACGGACAAACTCGACCTGCTCGACCGTGCCGTCGATAAGGTAAGCAAGGTCGGATCGCAGACCTCGCTATACGACGCCGTATGGCAGTTTTCGGATGAAAAGCTACGAAATGTGCCCGGTCGCCGGGTCATTGTGCTCATCACGGATGGCGACGACACCTTTAGCCGGGCTGAGTTGAAAGACGCGATCGACATTGCGCAGCGAACCGAAACGACCATTTTCGGCATCTCTACCAAAGCAGGCTTTCTTGGCACGGTTCCGGGAGTCGAGGCCGGGACCGTTAAGGACAAGGGCGACAAGTATCTGACCCAACTATGCGAAGACACCGGCGGCGAGGCGTTTTTCACCGGCGATATGCTCGAGCTCGAGCGGGCATTTAAGAAGATATCAGAGGAACTTCGCTCACAATACATCATCACTTATCGCCCGGCCAATCAGAATTATGACGGTAAGGAACGCAAGATCGAGGTGCGATTTGCCGACAAGGACCGCGGTAAAGATGTCAAGATCCGTACCAAATCCAGCTATCGTGCTATCAAAGACAGTCTGAAATAGGTTTCCCGGAGTTTTACGATGACCATAAGGCTCAAATCCATTATCACCGTCTCGATGCTCGCCTTTGCGGCAGTTTCTGCGATCGGGGTAAATTTCGTGTCGGCTCAAAAGAGCGACTCGAAGGACGCGGTTATGCCGACCCCAACCCCGACGCCGATCGAGGATGATGACATAATCAAAATCGATACAGAGGTGGTCAACGTGCTGTTTACTGCACAGGATCGCAACCGCCGCCTGCTGACAGACCTCAGACAAGGTGACGTCCGTATTTTGGAAAATGGCTCTCCGCAGGAGATCGTGGCATTTTCCCGGCAGGTCGATCTACCGCTGAGCCTGGCGATCGTGATCGATACGAGTATTTCGCAAGAGCGGACGCTGCCCGAGGAAAAGGCGGCGGCCATATCATTCCTCGAGTCGGTCGTAAGGCCAAAGATGGATGAAGTTTCGATCGTGTCATTTACGGGTGAAACCACGCTCGAACAGGGAATGACCAATAACATTACTCGGCTCCGGCGGGCGATCGACCGTGTGCAGTTCGTCGCTCCGTCGGGTTACGTGGGCGGCGGCGTGCTGACGAACGGCGGCGGTGTACCGGGAACTCCGCCGATCTCCTCTGACAACCAAATGATCGCGGGTTCGACGGCGATCTGGGATGCGATATGGGTCACATCGGACGAGGTGCTCGGCCCGGCACCGGAAAAGACGCGGCGCGCTATCATTCTGCTTTCGGACGGGATGAACACCTCCGGCCGGAAAAAGCTCGATGACGCAGTTCAGGCGGCTCTCAAATCAGAGGCGATCATCTACTCGGTGGGTATCGGCGACAATTTTTACAGCGGAGTCGATAAGGGCTCGCTCAACAAGATCTCAGAGCGGACCGGCGGTCGGGCATATTTTCCGCGGGACGAACGCGAACTTCGCGAGGCTTTTAAGCAGATCCAGGAAGAGATGCGATCGCAGTACCTGATCGCTTACGAACCGTCTGACCAAAAGCGTGACGGGTCGTACCGCAAGATCGAGATCCAGTTGACAAACCAACAAATGGTCAAGGACAAGATCAAGGTGACGCACCGTCAAGGCTATTTTGCCAAAACGGCCGCCAAGAAGTAATAGCCGATTAGCCGTGACCAGGCCAATCTAGTCACCACTGATTTCCAATGGG
Organism: Chloracidobacterium sp.; assembly: GCA_016720705.1. Lineage (NCBI taxonomy): Bacteria > Pseudomonadati > Acidobacteriota > Blastocatellia > Chloracidobacteriales > Chloracidobacteriaceae > Chloracidobacterium > Chloracidobacterium sp. The sequence continues at coordinate 1,837,544 of JADKKB010000007.1, forward strand.
ATATCGGAATCGCGCACTTTGGCCATAGCCACGATCGCCCGGATCCTGATTGCTCGCAGTTCCGGTATTATCCGGATTGCAGATAACAAAACGCTCCTCGGTATCCAAAATCGTACGGGTAAAATCGATAAAGCCATCTGCGTCCTCCACAACAACGTACCGCATTAACGGCTGATAATAGTCCGGTATGCCCAAATATCTTCGTTTTTACTCAATAACCGACGTGATCCACCAGACATTGCCGAAGGGATCAGTCACGCCACAGCTGCGGCCGTATTCTTGATCGTCGGGCGGCATAATAGTTCCCGCTCCGTTTTCGACAGCCCGAGCATAAGTGTCATCCGCATCATCGACATAAACAAACATATTCGCATTCGCCGCCGTCCATTCGCCGCGGCTATTTGAGAACATTATCGTGCTTCCGCCGATCTGTATTTCGCAATGCCCGACCAGGTCGTCCTCACGGATGCTATGGTGAGTCAATTCGGCATTGAAAACGCGGGTAACAAACCCGATGAACGACGCAGCGTCATCCAAAATCAAATACGGCATCACTGCCTGATGGCTTTTGGGAATATTCATAGGGCTATTTAATAGTCGGTCACTTCTACACTTTTCAGCTTGCCGTTACGGATTTTGATGATCCACATTTTGGAGTACTCGGTCTCCAAGAGCGGTTTGTACTTCTCTTCTTTAATAAATAAATTGGCAAGTGTCGGTGTCGTGGTGTTATGCGCGACGATCAGAAAGCGTTTAGTCTTTGACGCCATCACGCTTGCAACCAGTTCATCAAGCTTTTTTGGATCAAAGATCGTGACCGCTTTTTTTCGCCAGACCGCTGTCGGTGTGGCAGTCGCACGGGTCCGGATGAAGTTGGTCGAATAAACTGCTCCGGGCTTATAACGCTTGACAGTTGTGGCCAATCGTTTGGCCCTTTCCAGACCGATATCGTTGAGTGGTGGGTCAACCTTATCGGCAGTTGCGGAAATGTCCTTTTCCGCGTGACGAACCAGAATTATGGTCTTTTTCTGCGCCTGTGCCTCGATGCCGCCGATGATAAAAATCACCAAAGCCAACAACAAGGCCCGAAGAAGTAGTTTTTTCCTCATAGAGTTTTCTGAGCAAGCCTAGCTAGATAAACATCTTGCCGGGATTTAGGATACCGTTCGGGTCAAAGGCTTTTTTGATGCCTTTCATTATCTCGATTGTCGGAGCGTTTAGGGCATAGTCCAGATAGCGAGACTTCACATAACCGATGCCGTGTTCGCCGGAGATCGTACCGCCTAGGTCCACCGATAGCTGAAAAGTCTCGGCGACACACTTGCGAGCCCGGGCGATCTCATCCGGGTTTTCGCGGTCAACAACAAAATTCACGTGGATGTTGCCATCGCCGGCGTGGCCGAAATTGGCGACAAAAGTATTGTGTCGACGGCCGATCTCCTCGATTCGCGCAACGAGTTCCGGGACCTTTGATCGTGGTACGACGACGTCCTCGTTGATCTTGAGCGTGCCGTATTTCATCAGCGAGGGCGAGATGGCTCGACGGACGTCCCAGAGCTTGTCTTCCTCTTCTTTTGACTTTGCGCGGAGGACGTCGAATCCTCCGTTTTCGCCAATGATGCGTTCGATCATTACGGCATTTCGCTCGACCTCGTCGCGAGAACCGTCCACGGCAACGAGCAGGATCGCCTCAGCGTCAGGCGACAGGCCGAAGGCAAAATTCTCTTCGACGGCGGCGACGCAATATTTGTCGATGACCTCCATCGCCATCGGCAACAGGCCGTGCGGTGTGAATTTGGTCAACACCTTGCAGGCGGCTTCCATCGAGTGAAAATTAGCACGCACGGTAGATGTTGCCTCCGGCATCGGCAGCAGCTTGAGCGTCGCCTCGGTAATAATCCCAAGCATACCCTCGCTGCCGCACATTAATCCGGTCAGGTCGAATCCGACGACGTTCTTTACCGTCTTGCCGCCCGTGTAGATAATATCGCCGGTCGCGGTGACGACCTCAAGTCCGAGTACGTGGTGCTTTGTAACCCCGTACTTTGGCGTACGCATTCCACCGGCATTTTCGGCGATATTGCCGCCGATAAAACTGTCCTTATAACTTGCCGGATCAGGTGCAAACATCAGGCCCTGCATTTCCGCCGCCTGCTGCAAAGCAAATGTCGTAATTCCGGGCTGGCAAACCGCATAGAGATCATCCGCGTTGATCTCGATGATCTTGTTCATCCGGTCGGTTCCGACGACAATGCCGCCGTCGACCGGAACGGCCCCGCCGGTATATCCGACTCCGCCGCCGCGTGCTGTCACGGGAAAAAGGTGCTCGTTGGCAAGTTTCAATATCGCGACCATCTGAGCCGTGGATTCCGGAAACACGACAGCCTCGGGCGGAAACTTTTCCTTTACCGCATCAGCACCGTACGGTTCGACTTTGTCGGGATCGACGACGACATTCTCCGCTCCGACGATCGCTCGAAGCTCTGCGATAACCTCGGGTTTTGAAGCGTTTGTCGTCTTCCGACCTACTGAATTGAAATGGATCGATTCGAACATTATTTTGTATCTTATCGCAAATTTACCAAATTACCTGGAGTTCTGCTAAACTCACTCAAATTTATAAATTTTCGGCTTTCCAAAATAGGAGCAGTTAAGAATGAGCGAACAGGACAAGGAAACGTTACCTTCGGATCAGTATGACCTTGAAATTGCGACGGACCTCGACGATAACACGGACGACAAACCAAAAGGTATGGCGTTGCACACCAAGATTCTTATCGGCTTGGTGGTTGGCATAGGCGGCGGTTTGATCGCAAATCAGGTCCTGGGCGGCTCTAGCGAAGGCGTTTCGTGGTTGATCTCTAATATCACGCAGCCTGTCGGAACGCTCTTTTTGAATTTACTGTTAATGATCGTCGTTCCGCTCGTGTTTTCTTCACTGGTGTCAGGTGTTGCCGGCATCGGAGACATCCGTAAATTAGGGCGAATCGGTCTCAAATCGTTTGCCTATTGTCTTATTATTTCGGCGATATCAGTCGTGATAGGCCTCGGGTTGACCAATACGATCCGTCCGGGAGAACGCATCAGTCCTGAGATAGCGATACAACTAAAAGAAAAATTCTCGAGTGGTGCAGCATCTGCCACGGACGCTCAAAAGAAAGCTGCCGAATCAGCAAAGGCTGATTCTCCATTGATGCAGGTGGTCAAAACCGTCGTGCCGAAGAATATTTTTAACTCGATCGCTGGCGAAAATCCGAACATGCTCCACATTATGTTCTTCGCCTTGATCGTCGGAATTGCGATCACGCTCTTGCCGGCACCGATCTCTACTCCGTTCGTGAGCGTGATGGACGCGATATTTGCGATCACTTCAAAGATCATCGATATAATTATGAAGTTCGCGCCGTATGCCGTGGCGTGTTTGATCTTTAATAACATTGCTCAATTTGGCATTGACTTGCTCGGTTCGTTGGCTTGGTTCGTGGCAACGGTCCTCTTGGGTTTGGGAATACATTTTTTCGGTGTTTATTCGCTCTCTGTCTGGCTACTATCGAAGATCAATCCGATCGATTTTTTCCGACGTGTTTGGACCGTGATCATCACTGCGTTTTCGACTAGCTCGTCGAACGCTACATTGCCGACTGCTCTTCGAATTTCAGAAGAAAATCTCGGTGTCCCGAAAGAGATCAATAGTTTTGTGCTCACCGTCGGAGCGACCGCAAATCAAAACGGAACAGCCCTTTACGAAGGTGTTACGGTTTTATTTCTGGCTCAGCTTGCCGGAGTGGATCTGTCGATCGGCCTACAATTGATGGTCGTCTATCTCGCGATCCTCGGCGGCATCGGTACCGCCGGCGTGCCTTCGGGCTCGATTCCTTTTATTATCGGGATCTTGGCGATGATCGGGATCGATCCGGCTCTAATAGCGATCATACTCGGAGTTGATCGTATCCTCGATATGTGCCGCACGACGCTGAATGTCGTCGGTGACATCACGGCAGCAACATTTGTCGCACGGAGCGAAGGCTACGAGCTATTGAAAACTCATCCGGACTCGAATTAAGAATTAGATTATGTTTCCAATCGGCGATGACAACTCTGATCGGCGCATTCAGCCAGTGGTCAATTACGGCTTCATCGCTGTGAATATCCTCGTGTTTCTGCTACTGCAGCAACTCGGCGGCAACGAAGCATTCACCTACGCATTTTCACTTGTGCCTAAGGAGATAACGACCGGTGTTGACCTTAATGGCATCCAGATTCTGCGTGATTCGCTCGGACGGACCGCGGAGATACACCATTACGCCTCGCCATTGCCCGTCTATTTCAACTTTCTGAGTTCGATGTTTATGCACGGCGACATAATGCATATTTTCGGCAATATGATGTTTCTGTTCATATTCGGTGACAATCTTGAAAATCTTTTGGGGCATATCCGCTATGTAGTGTTTTACCTTGTTTGCGGTATCGCCGCAGCCTCGGCACAGATACTGATGGGGCCGGATTCGATCATACCGATGCTAGGTGCCTCGGGCGCGATCTCGGGTGTTTTGGGCGGTTATCTATTGCTGTTTCCAAACAAGCCCGTAAAGGCGATCATTTTCAATTTTCTTACGACGGTACCCGCGTATGTTGCCCTCGGTATCTGGATCGTGTACCAATTGGTGATCGGATATTTGACGCCGTCAGGCGGCGGCGGCGTGGCTTATGCCGCACACATTGGCGGTTTTGTCGCCGGACTGGTGTTGATCAAAGTATTTGCGATCGGGCGAAAAGCCTAGATCTTTATTCGAAACTGCCCGTCTTCCGGGTCTAGATTGCAGTTGTAGAAAGGGTCGCGGGCGATCACGTCCCGCCATCTTTCTTCAAATGCGGTCGTTTCGCCCTTTCTTGCACCGATCTGCTTGGCTAGCTTTGAACCACTTTTAAGTTGAAACACCGCATACGGATCGAACACGATCCGAAGTCCTCCCTCGCCCATTCGCAAACATAGATCGGCGTCTATTAGATCCATTGGCAATGTCGTATCAAATCCGCCGATGTCATTAAAGTTACTTTTGCAAAATGCAAAACACGACATCGACACGGCCGAATAATTGCCAACGACGATTCCTCGAAACATATTGCCGGCTTCATCCTCAGCAAATCCAAAATGGGCGACGTTCACGAGTTCACTGCCGCCGAAAACCAGACCGCCATCCACAACTCGGCGATGCTTGTCAATGACTTTGCCGCCAATCGCTCCAACGTCGGCCTGGACCGCGAAACTTACTAATTCGGATAGCCAATCGCAACATTTCGGAACTACGGCGGTGTCGATAAGACAAATGACATCTCCAGATGCAGTAGCGATCGAATTATTAAGGCGGTTAGCAAGGTCATTGTCGGCGGGGACCGATCGATATTCGACACTAGAATAGTTGGTCAAAATTTCTATCCCATCTCCGATTCTGTCGCCGCGATGGCCAATAGTGATCACCGTGACCCTCGGAGCCTCTTCCGGCAACGAATATCGGACCCGATGAAAATTTAAGTTGGTTGGCTCTACGACCGCATCTGATCCTATCCTTTTCAAATGATCCGAGATCGCAGTGCGTGCCCGGTCGTGAGCATACGGCTTTTCGTCGCCGCTCAACGCCACCGATCCGGGTATCGCACGCCAGTGATACAGGACTCGCGGAATGTGACGGATCTGAGCACTAGAGATCTCATCAATAACCCTCAATGCCAGATCATAGTCTTGGCTTCCCTCCGTACCGATGCGAAAACCACCGACCTTTCTGAGCAGATCGGCTCGATACGCGGATAGATGGGTCACAAGATTGATCGATAGTAAAAGGTCCCGGCTGAAATCAGGCTTAAACTTGAGGTCGAACCGATGCCCTTTATCGTCGATCATATCCTCGTCGCTATAGATCAGTGCCACATTTGGATCCTCGACGATCTCTCTCGCTACCGAATACACGGCATCTTCAGAAAGTTCATCATCGTGATCAAGCAGAATACAAAATTCGCCGGTAGCCATTTCAAGAGCATCATTGGAGGCAACTGAAATATGGCCATTCTCAGTTCGATAGACTACTCGTATCCGCGAATCCAGTTTGCTGTAATGATCCAAAACAATTTTGATATGCGGCGAAGGAGAATGGTCGTCCACAATACACAGTTCCCAGTCCTGATATATTTGCCCGCGAACCGAATTAACACACTTGCGGAGCCATTTCTCATCGATATTGTAGACCGGCATCAAGATCGCGACTTTTGGTCTGCGCGGCATCGCTTGGATGTCGTCACGAATTTGTATTCTTTCTTTTTCGCTCAAGACACCGTATTTTCTGATCCAGTTCTGTTCGGATCGACGGATGGAGATCCGTCGGATCACCTGCTGCGATTTTGCCGTCACAGCACCGAGGCCGCCGCCCCGAAATGCTTCTATCACGGTATTGATCTTTCTAGCCAACTTCATCTATTTCACAACTTAACACTTTTTTGATTTACTTACTTAGGCTGATATGTCAAAAAACTGCCAAATTTGTAGCAATCAAGTAGGAAACCGGATACACACGGCTCGCGAGATGATGTTTGGCACCCGTGAGGCTTTTGACTATTTGGAATGCGGGGAATGCGGCACGCTACAGTTAGTCGATATTCCGGATCTCGCAACGCATTATCCTGACGAGTACTATTCGTTTTCTGCCGCTGAGAACGAACTTGAGTCGAGTGTGCAGCGGCGATTTGCAGTCCGACAGATCGGAAAGTATCTAATGTTCGGAAAAGGATTTGTAGGTAAGAGATTGGCGGAGCGCAGGCCATATCTTGTCAGTCGTTTTCCGGCTTCGCTCCGAGAGTCACTGCTCGACCTGAATTTCAACTCAAGGATCCTGGACTTTGGTTGCGGCGGCGGTGAGCTACTTCGTCATTTGAGCATATTCGGCTTCACTGATCTGACCGGAGCAGATACGTTCATTGAACGAGATCTGACGTTCCCGGGTGGGGTTCGCGTGTTTCGCTCAGGCCTTGAGAGCCTTGAGCCTGCGTTCGATCTGATAATGCTCCACCATTCGTTCGAACATCTTCCGGACCCTGTGAACGCACTGCTTGGGATAAAACGTTTATTAGCCGACGACGGCACTTGCCTGATCAGAATCCCTGTTGCGAGCTACGCTTGGGGAAAGTACGGTGTCAATTGGTTTCAACTCGACCCCCCGCGTCACCTCTTTCTTTATACGGAACATAGTTTTCGAGCCCTTGCTGAGGCGGCCGGATTTGACGTCATAAAGACGGTTTATGACTCCACCGCTGCACAATTTTTCATTAGCGAGCAATATGCCGCGGATATTTCAATGCACGATGGTCGGGCCTATAGTGGGAAAGCAGATGAGAGCATTTTCACGCAGGGTCAGCTTGATAAATGGGAAGTTCAGACCACTGAACTTAATCGTGATGGTCGCGGCGATCAGGCTTGTTTCTATCTGAAAAAAAGAAATAAGCATTCAAACTGACACTGTGGTTTTCCATTCGAGAATCGGCCTGACGATTCCAGGTAGGACACCAACATAGTCACCGCGGGCAGAGTCTCCGGCAATGCTGTCGATCACATTAAATGTGACTGCATCCCACTCGACAAAATGTACCTCAAGCGGTGAATACGTCGTTACGGCAACTCCGACATAAACCGAACCCTCAGCTAGGAAGTTGCCCGGTAACCAGACTGTGCTGTTGTACTTGCCTATCGGCCGTGGTCTGTCACGCCAACCACCGCCCCAATCGTGCGAAACAAAGATACACGTCCCGGTCTCGTTAAAAAAGTGCAGATTGGGCACCATAACCTTTGCAGGTTTAAGGACTTCGTAGCACACCTCGACACCGACCGGAAGCCTTATATCCGGAGATGCAGTTGTTTTTCCGGCCTCGTCGCACACTCGCACGCTTCGCAATCTTACAAATTCGCTTGCCGGTGCCGACGACTCGGGCCAATATCTTTCAGCACCGATGCTTTCCTGATCGTGAAGATATTCGCCGACGACATCTCTTGCGACCCCATCAAGGCGAAGTTTACCGTCCTTGATCCAAATGACGCGGTCGCACAGTCGCGTGATCGCACTCATATCGTGTGAGACAAATATCACGGTTCGGCCTTTTTCGCCGACATCTTTCATTTTGCCCAAACACTTTTTCTGAAATCCGACATCGCCAACTGCCAAAACTTCGTCAACGATCAAAACTTCCGGTTCGAGATGAGCCGCGATCGAGAAAGCTAGCCGCATATACATACCACTCGAATAGTGCTTGACCGGCGTATCCAAAAAGCGTTCGATCTCTGAAAAAGCGATGATCTCATCAAACTTAGATTCTATCTCAGAACGCTTCATCCCGAGGATAGCACCGTTCAGGTAGATGTTTTCGCGGCCCGACAGTTCGTTGTGAAAGCCGGTCCCGACCTCAAGCAGCGAGCCGACGCGACCGTGGATCTCGACACTGCCCGCAGTTGGTTTGGTAATACGCGATAGGATCTTCAGCAACGTGGATTTACCGGCACCGTTCCGTCCGATGATGCCCAGAGTTTCGCCCTCGTTGACCGAAAACGAGATGTCGTCCAGTGCCCAAACCTCGTCGATCGGTCGTCGACGGCCGCTCTGCGAAAAGACGCTATATATGAGGTCGCGCAGTGAGTTATGAGTGGTGCCGCCCAGCACATATCGTTTTGAAAGGTTTTTGACCCTGATCGCCTCCATATTTTTCGTAGCCAACTAGATCACGTCAGCAAAATCATCCTCCATCTTTGAAAATATGATCAGCGAAATGACACACATCACAGCAACCGATAGAACCGAAATTCCAATTAATTCCCAATCGAACGGCAGACCGAAAAGGGAGCTTCGAAATCCGTCGATCAGGCCTGTTAGTGGGTTTATGGCAAATGCCAGCCGCCACCGGCCGCTGACCATACTCGCTGGATAAAATATCGGCGACGCGATCATCCAAACCTGCAATACGAATGGCAGGGCAAATTTGACATCGCGAAATTTAACATTGAGAGCCGAGAGCAACGTGCCGAGGGCTGCGGCCATTACAAAAGCCAAGATCAAAAAGACAGGGGCAAGTAAGATGCCTGACGTCGGCTCGATACCGTAATACAGGATCAAGCCGATAAGTATGATCACACTGAATATCAAGTCGAAAATACCCGATAGCGTTGCCGCCAGCGGCACTATCAAACGAGGAAAATACACTTTGGTAACGAGATTGGAGTTACTGACAAAACTGCCGCTCGCAAGCGTAATGGCGTTATGGACAAACAGCCAAATAACAAGTGCACTCAGAGCAAAAACAGGATATGGTGTGCTACCGGTCTCAAAGCGTGCAAAATTGCTAAATAGCAGTGTGAAGATCGCCGTGGTGACAACCGGCTGCAAAACCGCCCACGCAATGCCGATGACGGTTTGCTTATAGCGTATCTTGACGTCGCGCCAAGTGAGAAAATACAGCAATTCGCGATATCGCCACAGCTCGCGCAGGTCTATTGCGCCCAATCGGCTTCTCGGGCCGATGACGGTCATTTGATCCTCACGTGTATTTACGTTATCCAAACTAATTACACCTTAAATATACTGAAATATATCCCGCTCAGACCGAAAAACGGGCACGCTTGCTGCGGCGATAGTAATTGACGACTGCCATCGGGATAAACATCCTAACACTAAACCTGAAAAGATCGGATGTTCCCCGCGACCCCTTCCAATTGGCTACCGCCAATTTTGCGGCTGACATCTTATTACCGTGCTGAAGCAGTTCGCGGGCGTACCGATATTTTGTCTCAGTTTGTATGTCAGCAAGTTGTTCGGGCGATAGGCCGAGAATGTGAAAATTGCGTTCCTGGGCGGCGATCACCTCGGTAAGCATCAATAGTGTATCGCCGCTCGTATTATAACGATGTTGCCGCCAGGCTGACAGAATTGCCGGATCAAACGCAAATTCGCCGAGCTGCATCATTTTCAAATATAGCTCATAATCCTCTAGCCTTGAGTTCTCATTCCACCCAACGGACTCAAGAGCTGAACGACGGTAAAAGAGCGTCGAACTCACAGGAGCTATTCCGCTCAATAACATCCGCCTCGGATCACCATCGGGATAATTTCCCCAGGTCGAACGATATTCGGCGGTCGAGTCGTATTCGCGGCCATTCTCATCGACAAAATATGCGTGCCCGTAACCGAGAACCGCTTTTGGCCGCCCTTCTAGTAGATCGACCCGCTTTTCGATAAAGCTGTCCAGCCAATAATCATCCGATCCGATATAAGCAAAATACTTGCCGGAACTTAGTTCCAGAGCCTGATTTAGTGTTCGACACAGGCCGCGATTTTCGCGAACTATCAACTCTGAATCAAACGGACAATCCTTGAGAACGCGGTCTATGACCGCTGGCGAATCGTCCTTAGAGCCGTCATCGATCACAAGCAGCTTTTTTGGCGAAAGGGTTTGGCCTATAATCGATCGCAGACAGGTCTCGATAAACGGGGCGTGGTTATAAGATGGAACCACAACGGTAGTCTCAGACATCGACAACTATTGTAGATCGTTATACTTAAATTGTTAATGTCGATCCGCAAAATGGTTCTGTACTGCACCGATCACGTGTTATGAGAATTCTATATTTCCTAGATACACTTGGGCGGGGCGGGGCGGAAATGCAGGCACTGGATGTCGCGCGAAATGCTGCAGATTTTGGCCTCGATTTGACGATCGTATCTGGCGGTGGTGGCTCGCTTGAGGAGGATTTTAAGGCTTCCGGCGCTGAGTTGATCCAACTTCAACGTCATTTGCCGGTTGATCCAACTATTGTTCGCACCGTCCGGCAAATAATCCGAAACCGGGAGATCCAGATCGTTCACGGCTACCAACCGGTGGACGGAATCCACCTATACCTTGCGTCGAAAGGGCTGAAGAAGGTCAAGAATGTTTTGAGCTTTCAGGGGTTTATACAAGATTGGAAGAATCGTTCGGCCGCCAAATTCCTGATACCCCGAATGGACGCGAATATTGCAGTCAGCCGCGGACTACAAAAATGGCTAAGTGCCAATCATAAACTTGATACATCTAAAAACTTTTCAGTGATCTATAACGGAGCCGATCCCAAGCGGCTCGCTCCAACAGGTTCTTCATTGCGGCCGGAATTAAACATTGGAGCATCGACACCGCTCGTCGGAATGGTGGCGAATTTTTACAGAGATCAACGGAAAGATCAGTTGACGGTCGTGAAGGCAATGGTGGATGTCATAAAAAGATTTCCCGATATTCATTGTGTCTTTGCCGGCGGTGTCGAGGACGGTGCTGAGGGAAAGTTGACCGCCTGTGTAGACATTTGCCGGTCCAACAATATAGACGATCGGGTCCATTTTCTGGGTAGCCGAGATGATGTTCCGAATATTTTGGCCGAACTGGATATCGCTATTCTGTCATCCTTTCACGAGGGTTTGCCGGTGGCGATCTCTGAGGCAATGCTGGCAGGTACCGCGATGATCGTCTCGGACATCGAACCCCATCTTGAAGCGTCCGGGGATGGCAAGTATGCCGCCGTGTTTCCTGTCGGCGATGCTGACATACTTGCCCAAAGAATGATCGATCTGATCGGCGATAATACTGGGCGAGACGCTTTAGCTCAAAAAGCAAAGTCGTATGCACTCGAAAATCTCAGCATCTACTCCCATCTGCGTGACTTAACGAAACTTTACGAAGCACTTATCGAAAACCAGTTGGCCGATCTCGCCCGCGTCGATCCCACCGGTCAGTGACAGAAGTTGGCGGATCGAGATCGATGAATTGGACCTGTCGCCGTTCAAAATAGCGACCGACACATCGCGGCGTTTGCGGGAATACGCTGCGGCCGACTTAAACCGCTGCTGTTCAGTTTGCCTGGTGTCGTCTTGCCCAAGTGCCGCGTTGGCAGCTAGAAATACAATTATGCTCAAATGCTATATAATTTCTTCATACCTCACGTCATAATGAAGGCCGGAGATCAGGTCACTGAGACTGTCTCACGGCCACCAACTGATGCATACATATTTACTGACGCTGGAATTCAGGCGTGCCGAGTACTAGGCTCACCACCTTGAAAACTTCGGGATTTCCGCTCGGATTCAGTAGTCTCGCTGGTCGACCCTGTCCTCCCTGTTGGCCGGGTTGTCGCATATTGGGCACATCGCCGATCACATTGTCGAGTTCCTTGCCGGGCTTGACGTCCGGTAGCGGTTGCTCGATCTGCTTGACGAGCGTGCTACGGGTGGCGGCCGAGATATCTCCGTCTAGGATCTCACCGATCGCTCGGTCAAGAGTCTTATGCTTGTCATTTTGGTTAAATCCGCTGAGGTCAACCGTCGTACCCGCGATGCGGTTGCTCGCAAACGCAACGGCGAAATTAAGCCGCTCGAGCAGAGCGCCAGTGTTTACCCATTCCTCGGCGGTATCCGGATAGCCGGTGGGGGCTTGATAACCGTATGGCACTTCGCCTAGTTTGTTGAGCATCGCCAAAAATTGTGGTCCGGCATTGGTTTCTGCCCCGAGAGCCCGTAGCGAGCTGACAGCAAGTTCAAACGGAGTCTTGATCTTTGCCCGGTAATTGTCCGGTGCAAAAAACTCTTTGTCCGTAAACATAGTCCTGAGCGTCGCCTTGATATCACCGCCGGTTCGGCTAAAGGTATCGGCGACGTGAGCGACGAGTGCATCACTCGGATTGTCGGAAACGAATTTGACTGCGAGCTTTCTGGCAATAAACCGCGCGGTTGCAGGCTGACGGACTAATATGTCGATCACCTTAAGGCCGTCTTTGATGCCGCCCTCATCAACCTTTTGTCCCAAAACAGTTTTTGCACCCTTCTCGTGCCAGCGATCGTTGAAATAGAATTCGCCGCTATCGAGATCATCGGGCACTCCGGACTGACGTTGGAGTCGCTGCAATCGACGGTTTTCGGTTCCATCGATATCGCCCGCCGCGGCCCGACGGTATCCACGAGGATCGGCGATCGTCCATCCGGTAAAGCATTTGGCGACCTCTACAATATCTTTCTGGGTGTATCCGCCATCCACTCCCAGGGTATGAAGTTCCATCAACTCACGGGCATAATTTTCATTTATCCCTCGCTTTTGGCGTTGCTGGGCGGGCTTTGGATCGTCGCGCATTTCCTTGAGCCGTTGGTCGAGTTGTGCGTCATTGATCCCCAATTGCTGCTTCATACGTTCACGAGCCGGCGGCCCCAATTGCCCGCCGGATCGAATCAATTGCTGACGTCGTTGGGCATTCTGATTATTTCCGGGCATCGGAGCGTTTGGCGATACCGATTCGAAATTGTCCAGAAAGAACAACATCGCCGGATGCTGAGCAGTTCCTATCAGTAGGTCCTTAAAATTTCCCAACGCATTTTTTCTGAGTACGTCACGCTCGTAACTCGGTATGTACCAGCGAACCGCAGACTTTCCTGAAAAGACATTAAAATGGTTCTGCCAAAAGTCCACCATTACTTCCTGCAGTTGCTTTTCGGAGTATACTGCGCGGAGAACACGATTTGCGGCTATCTGCGGGACGATCTGATTTGCCGGCTTGAGGTCATATTTTTGGTATAAGGCACGAAGCTTCTGCTGCCTTTCCTGTCGTTGTTTTTCAGTCACATCCTGCTGTGGGTTCTGAGCAGCAGGCTGAGCGGCATTACCATCGATCATCCTCAGGAGTGCGGTCGGATTCGGGTACTTGGCAAAGAGTTCGGCGGTCGAAAGATCGAAAATATCCAAACTTCGAACCTTGCTCTCGAGGTTACTGTCACTGATCGTACCAGGGTCCAATTGCTGATCAATGTACTTCTGAATACCTATTGACCTAACCCGTTCAACATCGCCGGGCCGTGCGCCGAACCCAAGACGATTCAATACGTGAAAGATCTTTTGATCCTCTGTAAGAGGCTTTGATGCGGTCCGTACGGTATTTGCCGTTGCGAATCCAGGAAAGGATATTGCGGTCAAAAGCGTCGCAACAATTGCTCTATGCAGGTACAAACAGTGGAGTTTCATAAGTTACTACCTCAATAAATACTTTTCAAAGTATATTTGCAGACTGCAGTTTAGACGTCGTCCAAGACTTAAAGGGCGAGATAATCGCAATGCATGAACTCAGAAAGTTGAATTTCGATGAAAGACAACATTCGGGGACCTTATAACATCCTACGACCGCATTGCCTTTTTTGGATGTATCGTAGTATCGACAAAGTATTGTAGAATAGGGAAGTTATGAGATCGCAGAAATTTACACTATTGTTTGCAATGCTTATTGCGTTGGCAGCGTCAACGGCCATCTTTGCTCAGGACGATGTCTTTAGCGCGGCAAATGTCGACTATTCGTTTTCGCTTCCGGATGCCAAATGGAAGCTGACGGTAAAGCCGTCGGATACCAGCCCAAATGTCGAATATGTTTACGGCGACCGCACCAACGGGCATTTTGAGGTCCGTAAGCTGGCCGCTCGCAAGGATATGCTGACGTCGGAGGTTATTCAGGACGAGGAGCAAAAACTACAGTTCCTACCGGGTTATGTCGCCGGTAAAGAAGAAAATTTCGCCGGACGATTTCGGGGCGTTATTTTCAATTATGAATATGTAAGGGCGGGACGGCCAATGAGCGGAAGGATCTACTTTCTGCGGATCAACGAAACGACCGTGTATGCCATACGCTTTAGCGGCCTAAAGGATATGCTGCGTTCGATCCAGAACCAGACCGATTCGATCGCTCGGACGTTCGATGTCAAGCAACCTCAATAAACGTTCGTGCACCATTTGAAAGAATATAGCCGTTCGACCATCGGGCGGTTTTTTCTATGGCCTCCTGCAGTGTGGCGGCGGGAACCATTCGAAGGGTTTTTACAAGTTCAGGAGCGAGCGAACTGACCAGGATGACCTCGAACTCCTCGCATTTCTTCACAATGCTCCACGCGGTCTGGCCGTTGACCTGATATTTTTCGCTCAACTTGACCGCCATATCGTGACTATCGCCTGCTTCAAACCATCTGGGCATATCAGCGTGGCCAAGCCCGTCTCGACACTCTGCAAGCAGGATGATCATTCCACCGGAACGACAAGCCTGCGACGCGGCATCGAGTGCTTTGTGAGCCTGGATCAAATTGACGTCGTGTGGGTAGCCCCCACAACTGACGATTACAAGGTCACGCTTATCATCGATACTAACGCTATGGTGTTTTGCAAAATTGTCACACGCCGCCCGATGAGATCGGATCCAATCGCCACAATATAAATCGACGATGTCGCCTTGTTCGTTGACAACGGTAGTGACCGCGAATGACGGCAGTGCGGCAGACGCAGCCTCAACAAAAGCTTCGTGAACCGGATTTCCGTCAAGTCTGGCCAGTCCAACGCCATCACGCCGGACGAGTCGATCAGGATCGAACGCCAACTTATGCGTGCCGGCGATCGTTCGCGTTGATGCGAGGCCCGGACAGATCAATTTTCGCCCGCCGGTAAACCCGGCAAAGTAATGAAATGAAACCCCGCCGACCAGGATCACGTGGTCGTGCTCGATCAACGCTCGGTTCAACTCGACCGGAATGCCGCTTGCGGTCTGACCCAAAACCGCAAATTGCATCAGATCTCGAGCATCGTGATCTAGCATCTTGATACGTTGGGCAATAAACGGGGTAACGATCGCCGCCTTTTCGGCTTCGGTCACCTTTCGGTGAATACCCGTCGCAAATATCAGCCTAATATCAAATGCGTTTACGCCGCCGGCGATCAATCGCCGCACTATTAAATTGACCACTTGGCCGCAACCGACATCGCGCGTCGCATCAGGAACCACTATAAGAACGCTTTGGCCCGGATTGATTATTTCGTCGATACCGGGCGATCCAATCGGCTCATCAAGTCTGGCCCCGATCTCGGCATCGCTGAGAGTATTCGGCAGTTCGACCGAGTCGATCAGGCCGAAACTGCCTTCGTCATATTCGAAAACTATAGTGGAATTGCCGTATCTGAGGTCAATTGCAGACATTCTTAGTGGGTATGTGGACTCCGAGTTGCCGGTTCGAAGCACCGTATGCCGGTCTCGCAAACATAGACGGCCTCGGCTTTGTTATCAAAGCTCTCCATCTGGATAGTGAGATGATCGATACCAAATCGGTCATTTACCATTGTCCGGATCGAAACCAGCAGATCCGAGTGCGCGGTTGATTCCAAATGACTGATATGGGCTGATAGAGAAATGATGCCGGATGAGATCGTCCAAATATGAAGGTCGTGGATACCGCTCACGCCTTCGATCTCAAGTATCGCGGATTCGACCTTTCGTAGATCGATGTGAGAAGGTGTGCCCTCGAGTAAGATATCTACCGACTCAAGAATTAGCCGCCCCGCGCCAATAATGATGATCAGGCTGATAAGGATGCTGCCGGCCGCATCGGCCCAAAGCCATCCGAATGCCAGGATCAAAACTCCCGCAATGATCGCTGCAGCAGACCCCAGCAGATCGCCGATAACGTGGAGAAATGCTCCTCGTATATTCAGGTCGTGCGAGTGATTTGAATGCAGCAATTTTGCCGCGATGACGTTAATTATCAGTCCGCCGAACGCGATCGCCGACATCTGGATCCCGTGGATATCGCCCGGATCACGCCAGCGATTTACCGCCTCCCAAATCACCCAAATTGAGAGCAGGACGAGAGCAATGCCGTTGACGAAGGCTGCAAGTATCTCGAGGCGATAATAGCCGAACGTCTTATTTGCGGTCGGCGGCCTAGACGCAAACCATATCGCACTGAGCGTTAGCGCGATCGCCGCGACGTCCGTCAGCATATGACCGGCATCCGCCAACAACGCAAGCGAATTGGATACCCATCCCCCGATCGCCTCGACGACCATATAGATTCCGGTCAATACCAATGCGATCGACAACACGCGCGTCTTGGAGCGCGTGCGGGAATCGTCTCGATGTACGTGATCTGCACCCATTTAAGCTAAGTTGAGACTAGTAACGACCTAGGAGATTGCCCGTTCGGAGCGAGATCACAAACCCGGCCCGATTTCCTCGGTCATCGCCGACCTCGACCTTGGTCTCGGCTGATGGAGTCGATATTTGGAGACGGAATGAACCATCCGGACCTGCAAATGTTTCGCGGCCCTGTGAACGTACGACCATTCCGGGTTGTGTCTTTCCACTAATAAAATAGATGTTCCCTCCGACTCGGTCGGCTTTCCACTCAGAGGTTTCTATAGAGATGCTGCCACCGCGTTTGATCACGGTAAATTTCCACGCGTCGTTCCAGTTGGTGGTCTGTCCGGATCTTGCATTCGACCTTAGCCGCCAATAATAAGTTCCCGGAGATAACCCCGCCAATCGAAATTCACGCGACGTAAGGCCAGATCGATCGACCAAAATTGCGTCAGAGGCAAATAGCGGTGACCTCGAAACTTGTAGGTAAAAGCTAGCGGCATTGCCGGCCTCGGCATCTTGCCATCCAAATAAAACGCTGACACCGGTACCGGACGCGTCGACGATTTGTGACGAGTTGCCTGGAACTGCGGGCCGAGGCGGAGCGAGCAACCTTTCACGCGCCGAGAGTTTGCCGCTATTGACCGCCGCAAACTCATTTTGCTCGATGGTCGTTCGGTCTCCGCCTATCGTGGTCTCGACGCCGCCGCGGCTCACCCTAATTTCGCCGGCATTATTGCCATCTGCATTAAAACTCGCGTCAGTCTGCGGTAAGAGTCTATTTTCGGAATCTGCTACTTCGACAATGTTATTCGAGTCTGCCGGTTGTTCATCGGTCCTCACGTTCAGCTGACCGTCATTCAACGAAACGCGCACGTTTTTACCGCCAAAAAGCGATGTGCTATCCCGGACAACAACCGTACTATTCGGCCGAACGGAGTAAACTGAACCATCGATCATCTGGACGATCGCCCGCCCGTCAGACTGTGTCTGAATAGTGTCGCCGGCGGCAACCCAAGTCTCTTTGGTTACCAGTATAGTTTCGCGTGTTTGTGCCCTTATTATCCGAACTTCACCCTCATATGAGATGATTTTTGCTGCGTCTACAGGCATCTCGGCATCCTGGGTCGCAACAAACCAATTATTCTTGGAAGCCCACCACGAACCGCCGGCGATGGCTCCGCCGACGACCAAGATCGCGATCAGCCCATAGATCGTACTTTTTCGAACGTTCCACCATTCGACGTAAAATTTGCGGTATTTATTATCGTCCATCGATGGCTGGCTTATTGAGCATCTTTTGCGGCCGTCTCGGCCGGCGGAAATATCAGTGACAATATTACAGCAAGTATTATCGCACCAATTACGATCCCGAGCGATAGATTTATCACTGACTGCTCAAATTCGTGATGCAGATATCTTTTTAAGAAGATAGCGATTCCCGACTCACTGCCATCGCCGAGTATCAACATCGTCCCCTCAGCGGCAAGCGGCAGCAGCATCTTAAACCCAATAAAACTCAATACAAATGCGAGGCCATACTTAAGAAAATGAAATTTCTCAGCCATATCGACCAAGAGAAAAAAGAACGTACGTAGTCCTAGGATCGCAAAAATGTTTGACGTGTATACGATAAACCGGTCGGTCGTAATGCCGAAGATCGCGGGTATGGAGTCCACCGCAAAAACGAGATCGGCGATGTTGATGACGACCAGGACAAGCAAAAGCAGAGTGCCGACTCGCTTGCCATCGATATTTACGAAGAACTTCTCTCCGTCGTAATGTTTCGATATGCGTATAAATCTGGTCGTCAGCTTTACGATCGCACTATCCTCGGGCTCAAATGCCTCGTCCTCACCGAACATTTTAATGCCTGTGTATATTAGGAACGCCCCAAATCCGTATAGTATCCAACTAAAGCTCTCGACAAGTTCGGCTCCGGCGAATATCATCACCATTCGCATTACCAGGGCCATAAATATGCCCCAGAACAGCACGCGATGCTGATACATTTTCGGAACCTTGAAATATGCGAATATCAGGAGAAATACAAACAGATTGTCGATCGAAAGTGACAATTCGATCAAATATCCTGTGAGAAACTCCTTGGCCTTAAATCCGCCAAACTGCGAGTAGATAAAAGCGTTGAATGCTAACGCGAGAGATATCCAGATCAAACTCCACGTGATGGTCTCCCTACGGCTAGGCGCGTGCGACTTACGGTTTACAATGCCGATATCGACAAACAGCGCCGACAGGACTATGACGAAGAAAAAGATCCAGACCCAGTAAGGGTATTCGATTACGTTCATTAATTAAGTTTGAAGTCGACCGTGTTCGACGACGGCCTCAACATATTTCACCACACGGCCCAATCCAGTCACGTCGATCTCGGAAAAATCATCCAATCTATCGCTGTCCACGTCAAGTACGCCGAAAACCTCTCCGTCCTTACCGAAAACGGGAACGACAATTTCCGACTTCGATGCCGAGGCACAAGCAATATGACCCGGAAATTTATCTACATCAGGCACGATGACGGTTTCGCGTGTCGCGTACGCGTGACCGCAAACTCCCTGGTCAGGTCTGATGCGCGTGCAGGCCAGCGGCCCTTGAAAAGGCCCGAGCACAAGATCGCCATCTTTTTCAATGTAGAAACCGACCCAGAAAAAACCGAACGCCTGCTTGAGCACTGCCGCGATATTTGCCAAGTTCGCAATTATATCGGTCTCGCTACTAATCAGTGCTTCGATCTGTGGTGTGATCTCAGCATAGACCGTTGCTCGATCCGCGTTCTGAGTAAATTGGAGCGATTCGGACATAAAGCTTGAGTTTACTGTCTAGCCACCATCGGGGCAAATGATTAGCTCGCCCGAAAAATGTATAATCGCAATCACATCGATCGGTAAAGCGGTACAGATGACAAGATGGAGTTTGTAATCAAGTTAATTGCAGTGGCTATCGGTGGTGCGTCCGGTGCTGTGGTTCGTTACCTCATAAATATCTCGCCCGTCGCAAATCTATTTGCCAAATTTCCGTTTCCGACCTTTCTAATAAATATTACGGGGTCGTTTCTTATCGGATTTCTACTAGTTCTCCTGACGGATAAGATCGATGTCAATGACAATCTCAGAATGGCGATCATTGTCGGCTTTCTCGGAGCGCTCACCACTTTCTCGACCTTCGAAATGGAAATATTCGGGCTCGTCCGCGAACGCGAATTCACCACGGCATTTGTATATATGTCGCTGAGTGTGGTCGTTGGCTTTGTAGGAGTGGTCGGCGGAGCAACACTAGCTCGCAGGTTTTAGGGATTCGCGGGCGTGTCGAACGGATCGTATCGCACCGGCCGCATTTTCTGATAGCGACGTTATGTGACCCATCTTTCGTCCGGGCCTTGGCTCACCCTTACCGTAGAGGTGTAATTTAACAGCAGGGTTATTGAGCGCAGTTGCCCAATCGGGTTCGCCGTTTTCCCAAACATTGCCGAGTACATTTGCCATTGCGGCCGGCCGGTAAAAATCGGTCGACCCAAGTGGCAATCCGCATACTGCCCGTAACTGCTGCTCAAATTGCGAAGTTACACAGGCGTCAAACGTCAGGTGTCCCGAGTTATGCGGGCGCGGGGCCAGTTCATTGACCAAGAGAAGACCGTCGCGCGTCAAAAAGAATTCGACGCAGAGCGTACCGACATATCCCATCGTATCAGCGATGTTTCGAGTAATTTCGATTGCTCGCTCAAACGTAGTCGAATCCACGACGGCCGGTGCGAATGAAACATCTAGAATATGATTGGCGTGCTCATTTTCGATAACGCCAAAGTGGGCAAAAGTGCCCCGTTGATCGCGGGCGCAGACGACCGATAATTCTTTTTCAAAATCTACAAATGCCTCGAGCACCGCATCGCGACCGCCCAGTAATTCAAATGCAGCCGTAATATCTGCGGCGGAACTTATCTTGCTCTGTCCTTTGCCGTCATATCCGAATCCAGCAGTTTTCAAGACGCATGGCGTGCCCAACTCTACGACGGCATTTTGCAGATCATCAAGGGCCTTGATATGGCGAAATGCTGTGATCGGGAAGCCTTTGGAGGCCAAAAAGTTTTTTTCACGGAGTCGATTCTGAGTGATGTGCAATACCTCACCACGCGGAAATACGTCGACAAATTCGGCGGCGGCTTCGACTGCGGCGGACGGTACATTTTCAAACTCAAAGGTCACAACATCGACGCTTTGGGCAAACACCCTTATTTCATAAAGGTCGTCGTATGAACCTTGTGTTTCGATATCGGCGATCTGGCCCGTAGGCGTGTCACTGTCCGGCGAGTAAGTATGAACCCGATAGCCGAGCTTGCGCGCCTCAATTGCGAACATCCGCCCGAGTTGCCCGCTGCCAAAAACCCCGATAGTTGAGTTAGGAAGAGTTGGTTTTATCACGAATTCCTCATCCGCCAAAGATGCTGAACCGTTAGATTAACCTAATTTAGTTTCGATTTGAATTCGCGATCTACATTACCGGGCGGGTTGCATCAGCTTTCGTGTTTCGGCTAGCCGTTTCTCTGATTCGGCCAATCCCTGACTATTATGGATCGCGTTCTTAAAGGGCTGCAATCGCTTTTGATCTGAATCGCTTCGCGATGTAAGCGTCGGTTGAGGCCGTGGCGTCAAACCATTGGTCTGGGACGGATCTTTTTGATTGACTTCGTCAAAGGAACTCAAAAATCCCGAATATAAGTAATATGCCGCCCCGCCGATGACGGCGATAAACAGCATCGTATAGATCCAGGACGATTGTTTCGCCGCTTGACGCGGACCTTTGGGCACTGCGTGGACAGCACCCTTGGATTTCGAACTCGATAACATATACTCACCGATCCGAAACCCACAACGTTTACAGAATATTTGAGACCTGAAATTACTCAGGCCGCACTGACCGCATTGAACACCCTTCATCTGTTTACTGCCCGTACTGACGAATGGAGAGATGGGCACTCCTAAATAGATTTAAGTCTATTTTTGCCATCGGTGTCAACAAGTTTTAACACGGTGAACCTGAGCTAATGCTATCCGACGGAATCGTTTAAGACATTATCGGTCTGAGAGGAGCGGAATTTATGAAGCTTTTCTCTCAATAAAGGACGTGAATTGGCTAGGATCGCGATCGCCAGTAGCGCCGCGTTCTTGGCTCCCGCCTGACCTATCGCGAGTGTGGCTACCGGAATGCCGGCAGGCATTTGCACAATGGACAGCAGCGAGTCGAGACCCTTCAAAGCCTTGCTCTCGACCGGCACCCCGAGTACTGGAAGCACGGTTTGGGATGCACACATCCCCGGCAGATGTGCCGCACCGCCGGCACCGGCGATTATGACCTCAATACCTCGCGACTCCGCAGTCTTTGCAAACTCAAACAGCAGATCCGGCGTTCGGTGGGCCGACACGACCTTACTCTCGTGCTCAACACCAAATTCGCTTAGCGTCAGCGATGCGATCTCCATCGTCGGCCAATCTGACTTACTGCCCATAATGATCGAGACTAACGGTTGAGGGTTTGTGTTTGGCATTACGTCCTGAATTTAGCAAATAAATGAAAAAGGACGAAGCCAATCGGCGTCGCCCACAATTATCGAACGAATTTTTGTTTTAATTGATTATTTATCCACCCTCAAACCTTGCGCACCCGACCCTCAAGTTTCGGCGAATAAGTTTTGAATGTTTTTAAGTATGTGATCATCGATTGGACCATCTCGACACCGGTATTTTTGTATTTACCTGTCTTCTTAAACATTAGAAAGCCGTCGCCTCCATCGGCCAAGAAGTTTGAGGTGAGCATCTTGTATGTTCGGTTGTCATCCAGCGGAACACCATTGACCTTACAGATGATTATGCGACTACCTACCGGTTCACTCTCATCGTAAACCACCTCGACACCCTTGGACACCTGCAGTATGCCGTTGGTAAGGCCGGCACCGTGCTCGAATATCGCACGCATATCGCTACCTTTCATTTCAAGTTGAACGATGGTATTTGGAAATGGAAAGGTCGAGATGAGATCGCCAACCTTTACGGAGCCTGCTTCGATATCCTGTCGAAGTCCTCCGCTATTCGTAACCGCAAAGTCGAATTCAGGGTAGGTTGCCAGCATCGCATCGGCGACCATATCGCCGAGTGTGGATTCCTCGCCGTACGAACGCGTCATCGTCGCCGTTACCGTGGTCACCTTTTCATCGGTGATCACTTTAAGCTTTTCTTTCCATTTTGCAATAACCGCGACCATAGTGGGGTCATCGGGAACTTCGTCGTCAAATAGGTAATCGAGATGATTTTTGTACGATTTTATCTTATCGAGCTTTTTGTCATAGACCAGTTCGAGCTTTCCGAGTTCAATCGAGTAGGCATCCGTGGAAACGATGATGGTGCCATTTGAGATGATCGGCTCGCGAATGCCACTGTGCGGATGGCCGGTGATCATAACGTCAATGCCGGGCACGCTCTTGGCGAGCTCAATGTCGGCCTTGTGGTTTCGCACGACATCAGCCTCGCCTGTGGTCGATTGGGTGCCGGGAATGCCCAAATGTATCAGAAGAACAACGATATCCGCCTTGCCGTTCAGTTCGGCAACGTATTTTCGAAGATATTCCTTTTCATCGCGAGTATCGATGCCGCGGATCATCTCATCGGATGTCGTATCGTAGAAAGCAAACCTCTCGTGCAGGCCAATAATACCGATACGGATGCCGTTGACCTTCTTAATGATATAGGGATTGTTCCAAACGAGTTTTCCAGTTTCGGCGACAAAGATATTGCCGTTAAGGATCGGAAACTTAGCCTTGGCAAACTGAGCCTGTGCATTCTGCCAGTTGTGGTCAAACTCGTGGTTGCCAACGCAGGCCGCGTCGAGCCCAAGATAGTTCATCGCATCGATGATTGCTTCGCCCTTTGTAAGGGTGCTGATGTATGGACCCGTAAAAAAATCGCCGGCGTCAAAATAGACCGTGTGCGAATTAGATGCCTTTTCGCGCTTTACGATCGTTGCGATATTGGCGAATCCTCCGACTGGCCGCGTTTTGCTGATCCACGGTTCTATGTGAGGTTCGAGATGTGCATGGAGATCGTTAGAGTAAAGAATGTTCAGCTTTTTTTCCTGAGCCTGAACCGCAAAGCCAAAAGAGAACACAAACAAGACCAGCAGAGAAAACGCGACTCTTTTCATATTCCATCGTTTTATCAGACTTGGTGAACATATCAAAGACGTTGGAGACGAAAG
Organism: Chloracidobacterium sp.; assembly: GCA_016720705.1. Lineage (NCBI taxonomy): Bacteria > Pseudomonadati > Acidobacteriota > Blastocatellia > Chloracidobacteriales > Chloracidobacteriaceae > Chloracidobacterium > Chloracidobacterium sp. The sequence goes on from JADKKB010000007.1 coordinate 1,861,785, forward strand.
TGGTTCGCACGGTCGAATGTTTACGACTTACTTTCGAAAATTTCTAAGCTTGATCCATTTCTCAAACTCGACGGCGTGAAATACGATCGCCGACATCGCTAAGCAGAAACCGAGTTCGGCGAGCGTTAGTGGTTGAGTTTTCAGGATCCGATTCATAAATGGAAGATAGATGACCGCAAGCTGCAACCCGAGCGTTGCCAAAACGGCAGTTATCAAAGGTAGGTTGGTAAAGATACCCTGACGAAATAAAAACGTACGGTCGCTTCGCACGGCCAAAACGTGGCCCAACTGCGACACGGATAGGACGGTGAAGACCATCGTCTGCCAATTCTCCCACCCACGGCCTATCGCGACTGCTTGCGTCACGATCGTTACGGCCGCCATCAGAAGTCCGACCCAGACAATATGATATCCGACCCCGTCGGAGAACAGGCTTTCGCCCGGTGACCTCGGGGGCCGCTTCATCACGTCCTTTTCCGCACTTTCACCCGCTAGTGCCAGCGCCGGCAAACCATCGGTAACCAGATTTATCCACAATAGATGCACCGGCAAAAGTGGTATCGGCATCCCAAACAGCGGCGGGAGAAAGATCGTCAATATCTCGGCGCCGTTGCACGTCATAATGTATTTGACGAATTTGCGGATATTGTCAAAGATCCTCCGGCCTTCCTTAACCGCTTTAACGATCGTCGCAAAATTATCGTCAAGCAGTATCATATCGGCGGCTTCTTTACTGACGTCGGTGCCGTTAATACCCATTGCGATGCCGATATTCGCCGCCCGGAGTGACGGTGCATCGTTCACGCCGTCGCCGGTCATCGCAGCAAAATGGCCTTTATGCTGTAATGCACGGACTATCCTGAGTTTCTGATCGGGCGACACACGGGCATAAACTGCGGTACGTTCAACTTGCGCATAAAAAGCCTCGTCACTAAGTTGCGTGATCTCAGGTCCGGTCAAGACCAGGCCGTGCTCATCGAGGATACCGATCTCACGGGCAATCGCTTTTGCGGTCAACGGGTGGTCGCCGGTGATCATTACCGGCGTGATGCCGGCTGTCCGGCATTCATCGATGGCATCGCGAACTTCGATCCTCGCAGGGTCGATCAGTCCGGCTAGGCCCGAAAGGCACAGATCACGCTCGACCAGTTCGCACGTATATGGTTCGGGCAGAGCCTCAAGCTTCTTATATGCATATGCCAAAACCCGCATCCCGTGATTTGCCCAATTTTCAGAGATGCTTCTAACCAAACTTGCTTCGGCATTGTCATTTAGACAATCTGCGATCGCCTCGCTCGCACCCTTTGTCACGATCAAATAGCCGTCGTCCAAATGGTGGACGGTGGTCATACATTTGCGATCTGAGTCGAACGAGATCTCGCCGGTCCGTTCGTGCTGGCCAATTACCTCAAAGTATCGATCGATGGACATTTCCTCCACGGCTCTTTCGACCAAAGCAATTTCGGTCGGTTCACCAAAGGGTTCGTTGAGCTCGTTAAATTCGACGTTGTTATTAAGTGCGAGCCCGAGCCAGAACATCGAAATATTGTCGCCGTCAACCTTGGAGTGATCGTAAACTTCGGCTGTCCGCATACGGTTCTGCGTCAGCGTCCCGGTTTTGTCGCTACAGATATAGGTGACGGAACCAAGTGTTTCTACCGCCGGAAGTTTGCGTATGAGTGCGTGCTGTCTGGCTAGCCGAGATGCCCCACGAGAAAGGGCGATGGTGATCAATGCCGGTAGTGCCTCAGGAATAGCGGCCACGGCCAGGCTAACCGACACCAGCAGGATCTGAAACGGCTCTTCGCCACGGAGAACTCCGGTGAGAAACAAGATGGCGCATATTAGGAGGATGAGATATGAGAGATTTTTACCGAACCGAGCCATTCGCAATTGCAGTGGCGTCGGTGCTTCGTCTTCGTGCAGCAATCCGGCGATCCTGCCGATCTCGGTGTCCATTCCCGTTGAGGTCACGATGCCGTTTGCCCGGCCGTGGGTAACCAGCGTTCCCTTGAACGCCATATTTAACTGGTCGCCGATAGTTGCATCCGAACTATCAAGTGTGTCGCTTGTCTTGTCGACGGGCACCGACTCGCCTGTTAAAGTGGACTCATCAACACGGAAGGAGAATGTTTCGAACAGGCGTATATCGGCCGGAACAATATTTCCAGCTTCCAGGACCACTATGTCCCCAGGAACAATGCCAACGGCCGATATGACATGATGCCTTCCGTCTCGAATGACCTGGGTCATTGTAACCGTCATTTTCTTTAGAGCACCTAGAGCTTTTTCCGCACGATATTCCTGTGCCAAGCCAATGATTGCGTTCAAAATGACGATCACAATGATTATCACTGTGTCGGTCAGGTCACCCATCACCCCGGAAATGATCGCGGCAGCAATGAGGATCAGGATCATAAAATCCCGAAACTGTCGGGCTAAGAGGACCCACGGCGAAGGCGGGGCTTTTTCGGCCAGTTCGTTTGTCCCAAACCGCAACAGTCGATCTGCGGCCTCGGCTTCGTCGAGGCCATCGAGCGTAGCGGTAAGCTCGGACAAAACACCTTCAACTGGCTTGCTGTATGGGTTTTGAATAGACACGGGTCAATTCTCCTAAGACGAAAACGATGCAATAAACAAGTGTATCGCGTATCCAATGAAAAAACTGTGCGTCTTATCACATTTCACAGGTTGAAAAAACGTTGTCCGGGGAGCGATCTGTGTGTACGAGGTCATTAACTTCGCCCCCTTTTGCAACAAAACGGAGACATTTGGCGATCGTGAATCTATGGCCTAAGTCAAAGTTGACACGGATCGCGAATATTAATGATTGTCGATGTCTGATTTTGTGCATTGAACCCGGACTGTTAATTGGTGTTCAAAATTATTTTAATAGCTATGATAATCTTAAACTAGGTACACGAAATAAAATGTCAAAAATCTACTACACTTTAACCGATGAAGCCCCGATGTTGGCGACGCATTCGTTTTTACCGATCGTAAAAGCATTTACCGGATCTGCAGATATTGAGATCGAAGTTCCCGATATTTCGCTTGCGGGTAGGATTTTAGCGAATTTTCCCGAATATTTAAGAGATGATCAAAAAACCCCTGATGCACTCGCGGAATTGGGCGAATTGGCGACAAAACCGGAAGCCAATATCATAAAATTGCCAAATATTTCCGCCTCTGTTCCGCAGTTGGAAGAAGCCATCGCCGAACTCCGGCAACAGGGCTTTGCATTACCAAACTATCCTGCCGAACCTAAAACTGATGAAGAAAAAGCCATCAACAAGAGTTACGCGAAAGCCTTGGGGAGTGCGGTAAATCCTGTACTTCGAGAAGGAAATGCCGACCGACGTGCTCCGAAGGCCGTGAAGAATTATGCCAAAGCAAACCCGCATAGAATGGGCGTTTGGGCATCGGATTCTAAAACTTCCGTTGCACATATGAATTCGGGCGATTTCTACGGCACTGAAAACTCAACGACAGTCGAAAACGAAGGAAAATTCAGAATTGTCTTCTACTCGAGTGATGGCGCCGAAAAGGTTTTGAAAGATTACGCTCCGTTAAAAGCGGGCGAGGTAATTGATTCCTCGGTGATGAGTCTTTCTGCGTTGAGATCCTTTGTCGAGCAGGCGATAGCTGAAGCGAAAGAGAAGGATGTCCTGCTTTCCGCACATTTGAAAGCCACGATGATGAAGATCTCGGATCCGATCATTTTCGGAGTGATCGTCGAAACGTATTTCAAAGATGTTTTTGATAAATATAAAGATACCTTTGCATCGCTAGACATAAATCCAAACTTCGGACTAGCTACGCTGAACGAAAAAATTGTCGGGCATCCGCAAGAAGCTGAGATCAAAGCTGACATTGCAAACGCAATAGAAAGCGGACCGAGACTCGCAATGGTAAATTCGGACAAAGGAATTACCAATTTCCACGTTTCGTCGGATGTGATCGTCGATGCTTCGATGGCGGCGCTTGTCCGCGGCGGCGGAAAAATGTGGAATAAGGACGGCAATGAAGAAGACACCGTATGCATTATTCCCGACCGAACCTACGCCGGCTTCTACGATGCGATAATTCAGGATATGAAGAAAAACGGGGCCATCGATCCGAGAACTTTCGGCTCGGTCCCTAATGTCGGATTGATGGCACAAAAGGCCGAAGAATACGGTTCGCACGATAAGACTTTCCAGGTGACCGAAGAGGGGACCGTGAAAGTTGAGGACGAAAACAGAAACGTACTGCTCGAGCAAAGCGTCGGACAAGGCGATATTTTTCGGATGTGTCAGGCCAAAGATGCTGCGATCAAGGACTGGGTGAAATTAGCAGTTACCAGAGCAAAACTTTCGGACACGCCTGCCATTTTCTGGCTTGATAAAGATAGAGCACACGACGCACAGATCATACGGAAGGTTACAAAATATCTGAAAGAGTATGATCTGACCGGTCTCGACATCCAAATTATGGATGTGAAAGATGCAATGATCGAAACGCTGAAACGTGCCAGAGAGGGCAAAGACACTATTTCGGTTTCCGGAAACGTTTTGCGGGATTATCTAACCGATATGTTCCCGATCCTGGAACTTGGAACTTCGGCAAAAATGCTTTCGATCGTTCCGTTGATGAACGGCGGCGGTTTGTTTGAAACCGGCGCCGGCGGCAGTGCCCCGAAACACATCGAGCAATTCCTTCACGAGGGCTATTTGCGTTGGGATTCCCTGGGCGAATTTTTAGCTCTGCAAGCGAGTTTGGAACATTTGGCTCAAACTCAAAATAACAAAAAGGCTCAAATTTTGGCAGACGCTCTAGACCAAGCAAACGCGAAGTTTTTGGCAACCGACAAATCACCGGCACGCAAGGTCGGGCAAATTGATAATCGCGGTTCGCATTTCTATTTGGCAATGTATTGGGCGGAAGCCTTAGCAAATCAGACAGACGATACGGAAATTTCGGAGAAATTTGGCCCTGTTGCCAAGTCTTTGAAGGAAAATGAGGAAACGATCAATGAAGAATTGATCGCTGCACAGGGCAGATCGCAAGATGTCGGCGGCTACTATCACCCAAACCCGGAAAAGGCTTATGCAGCGATGCGATCTTCCGGCACACTGAACGCGATCGTGGACGAAATCTAATGAGCTAAAGCCAGATTCGGCAATACATTACTGAGTGTACGCGGTCCAAAGTGCCGACGATCTAAGATGTATCTCGCGGAAATTCGTGTATATACCTATGTAATTGACATCCATTTGACGTGCGTGGCATCCAAAGATGATTGGATCGGCAATCTGGCGGATATGACAATTGTGAAACTTTTTGCCGGCCGTTGCGTGGAGAATTTATTGTGAAAAAACTGTTCGCTATCTATTTATTAGCAGTGGCTTGTACCGTGACGGCATCGGCGCAGTTTCCGCAAATGCGTACTGTCGAGGAACGCACTCAGCAAAAAGGCGAAGATGTTCGCCGTGTTGAAGACGAAAAGCGGCGGCTCGAGGGCGAACCTAAGGTGACACAGCCTGTCATCAAACCCTCAGTAATGAACGTTGACGTTCAACTGGTACTAACCAAACTGGAATACAAAGATTTTGCTACCGCAAAGCCGTTTAACGTGACGCGCATCGCCGACGGCGATCCACTTTGGCTCTACTTCAAGTTTAATGGAAAGTTAGGTGACTGGGTTTACACGATGCGCAACTCTGACGGCACTGAGCGGTACCTGCTCTTCGCGGAATACGGTCCGCAGGGTGATGTGACTGCAAAGAGTCATCAGATCATCGAGTTTCGCAAGGACGAGCTTAAGATAACCGAGCTTAAGATGAGCCTTGCCCCCGGTAAGGCGGGCAACAATAACGCTCTCGAGATCTTTATCAAGAATATTTCGGCCGCTCGGCCAGGTCTTTGGTCCAATGAATTACGGATCTCGCGTAACGCTGGCTTTCCTCGTGCCGCTAACGACTATCTGGCAAAGATCGGCTTTGCTTGTGACTTTTCCAAGGGAATATCCAAGTATCCCGCAATGTTGCCTGGTTATCATTCGATGATTCTGCGTGATTCTTTAGACGAAAGGATATTGCCGATTCAGGGGAAATTGGACGATTCACTCGCCCGAGCATCGTTCGCGACGAAGTTGGCTGAGGCCGGGATCGTGCCATCGAGGATCTATTTTGCCGCTGATAATTGGTTGGAATACAGCGATCAGTCGATCAGCGTTCGACAGTATCGAAAGGTCACCGGCGTGTTTCTGTTTCAGCGTGAAGGCACTTGCTTCTACGGTACAGCCGATATCGTGCAGCCATTCGACGCGATGAATAATTCATTTACCGATGCGACGGTATCGCTGGGCAAACCGATCTTGACGACCTGTCAATAGTCTATTCAGTCCGCGATCGCGTCGATACGAGCAGCGAGTTCCGTATCAAACTGCGTGATCCCGCCTCGGTCGTGGGTCGTGGTAAGTATCTCGGCATACCCCCAGCCAAACGTCGTGTCGGGATGATGGTCGAGTTCCTCAGCGAGGATACCGACTCGGTTTACAAATCCGAGAGCTTCGGCGAAATCCACAAACTTAAATCTTCGCTTTAGCGAAACACCTTCGACTTGCCAACCGTTCAATTGCTCCAGCGCTACGGTGGTCTCGTCTTTTGTTAGTAATTTTCGTTCCATCATTTTCTCCGAATCCTTGAATTACGCTATAATTGACGTTTTTGAGACTGTAATCAAAGGTATATTTAAGATGCGATTTTGGTCAAGGATCATAATATTTTCGATAGTGATAGCGGCAGTCTCGTGCGGCGGTGACAAGCAACCTGCATCCCCGCTTGAGACATTCAAAACCTACACAAAGGCTATCAAACAAAAAGATACGACGACGATGAAGATTCTCCTTTCGAATGCAACGATCAAGATGCACGAGAAAGAGGCCAAGGCTCAGGGTCTGACAGTCGACGACATCGTTAAGCGTGAAACACTATTCAGCGAAAATCAAAAGTCGGTCGAGTTTCGCAACGAAAAGATCGATGGCGAAAAGGCAACGCTACAGGTCAAAAATGCTTATGGCTCTTGGGAGACCGTACCATTCGTACGCGAAGACGGCGTGTGGAAGATCGATAAGGCCGGATATGCTGACCAGTTGATGCAGGATGTCGAGGAAAACAATAAAAAGATCGACCAAATGATCAACAATGGAGGCGACGGCATCGATGACCTCGCGCCGCCGCCGGCAACCCCGAAATAGGAGAATTTAGTGTCAAAGATCAAACCATTCAATGCTCTGCGGCCACGTGCTGAGCTTGCGGCAACCGTTTCGAGTGCACCGTATGACGTTGTATACGAATCTGAGGTTCGCGATGAGGCGGCCCGCAATCCGCATACGTTTTTGCGGGTGACCCGGCCGGATGGCGACTTTCCGGCAGGCGAACAACCTAATTCAGAAGAGCTTTTCTTACGTGCCCGGCAAAACCTCGAAACGCTTATCACAGATGGCGTTTACGCAGTCGATCCGGAACCGGCGATCTACGTTTATCGCCTCACGATGGGCGGACAGTCCCAGACCGGTATCGTTGCGTGCTGTTCGATAGACGAATACGAGAGTGGCCTGATAAAAAAGCACGAAAAAGTGCGCCCGGATAAGGTCGAGGACCGAACCGCTCATATCTTGACCGTCGGAGCTCAGACGGGACTGATCTTTCTCGCATTTCGCGGCACCGATACAACGGCACGACTTTTTGCCGCAGCAGTCGCCGAAACGCCGCTTTACGATTTTGAAGGCAGCGACGGTATTCGGCATACGGTGTGGCGTATAACGGAAACCGAACCGTGGATCGACGCCTTTGCCGAAGTTCCGGAACTGTACGTCGCCGACGGCCATCATCGCGCCGAGAGTGCCTTTTTGACACGGACGAAAATGCGGGAGCGTCATCCTGATTTCAAGGGCGACGAACCATATAATTACGTTTTCGCGGGTATGTTTCCGGCTGATGATCTCGCCATTATGGCGTACAACCGTGTGGTGACCGACCTCAATGGCCTGACGGAAAACGAATTTTTCGAACGGCTCAACGAGAGCTTTATCGTCAGTGGGGCCGACCGTAAAGAACCTTCTGAACGTGGCGAAATATGTATGTATCTGAGCGGAAAATGGTACTCATTGCGATTTAATGTCCAGTTTGTCCGTGAGCCGGACGCGATCGAGCGGCTTGATGTCAGCATTTTGCAAAAGTACGTGCTGGAGCCGATACTCGGCATTAAAGATGTCCGGACCGACGAACGGATCGGCTTTGTCGGCGGGCGACGCGGTACCGCCGAGCTCGAAAGAATGGTTGACAGTGGTGAATCGACCGTCGCGTTTTCAATGTATCCGACCACGATGGACGACCTTTTTGCCGTTTCGGATATGGGTGAAATAATGCCGCCAAAATCGACTTGGTTCGAACCAAAACTTAAGGATGGCCTGCTCGTGCACTTGATCTGAATTATATGATCGACACCAATCTAGCCGACCTTCGCAAAACGTATTCAAAGATGGAACTGACAGAACGGTCGGTGTCTGCGGATCCGTTTCAGCAGTTCGGCAAGTGGATGAACGAGGCTCTCGGTGCTGACGTTCCGGAACCAACGGCAATGACGCTTGGCACCGCATCGGGCGAAGGCCGACCATCGTCCCGAGTGGTGCTGCTGAAGGGTTTTGACCAGTCTGGTTTTGTCTTTTACACCAACTACAAGAGCCGTAAGGGACGGGACCTTGCGGAAAATCCATACGCGGCGATGCATTTCTTCTGGCCCGAACTTGAACGTCAGATAGACATCTCGGGCAAGGTCGAACTTGCATCGGCCAAAGAGTCGGATGAGTACTTCGCTTCGCGGCCATTCGACAGTCGGATCGGTGCGTGGGCTTCGCGTCAAAGTGAAAAAATCGCTTCACGGAGTGTTTTGGTCAAGCGCGTCCTAAAGATCGTTGCACTACACCCGACCGGACACGTTCCCAGGCCGGAGCATTGGGGGGGATTTCGGCTGATCCCGGATCGGATCGAATTTTGGCAGGGCCGCCCAAGCCGATTGCACGATCGAATTTGCTACGAATTAGTAGATAGTGTCTGGCAGCGTTCGCGTTTGTCACCGTAAATTTAAGCATATGATCGAAACTGAGCGACTGATTATCGACCGCCTTACGCCGGACGACCTGTCTTGGCTGGTGGAAATGCGCTCGCCGGACGCAGTCAACCGCTATCTTGGCGGCCCGACGATGCAAAATCTCGAAGCACTGACTAAAAGGCTAGAGTTCTATCTTGATTGCTACGAGCGACTTGGTTTTGGGTTTTGCGCTATGACGCTCAAGAGTACCGGCGAACGCATCGGTACCAGTGGACTCGTCCCGCTCGAAGACTCGGGCGAGATCGAGATCGGATACAACCTGTCGGAAAAATTCTGGCGGCAAGGTTTCGGTTATGAATGTGCGATGGCCTGGCTCAAATATGGGTTTGAGGTCGCCGGTCTTGAGCGGATAGTCGCCGTCGCACACCCCGACAACAAAGGTTCGTGGGGGATTATGGAAAAATGCGGGATGCACTATGAAAAGTCCGGCTTTCATTACAATATGGATGTAGTCTTCTACGCGATCACGCGCGAAGAGTTTATGCGGCCGAAGCACGACGAGACGGTCATCAAACTGATGTAGCCAACGCAAATGAAGCCAAATATTCCAAAGCTGATATTCGCCATCTTAGCATCGCTCTACGTGCTGTGGATCGCTTACGACCCGATGCAGGGCAGCTTTTTGGACAATGTCGATCTGCCGATCCACGAGACAGGACATCTGTTATTTCGCCCGTTTGGCGAGTTTATGATGGTCGCCGGCGGCTCACTATTTCAGGTGATATTTCCGATCGTATTTGTCGGCTATTTCATCTGGCAACGGAGTTACTACTCGGCGTCGATCGTGATGCTGTGGGTCGGTCAGAGCATCTTGAACGTCTGGGTGTACGCCTCGGACGCGGTCGTTATGCAGCTTGTGCTGACCAGCGGCTTTACCGGCAGCGAGGGCAGCTTTCACGACTGGAATTATATGCTTTCGCATTTCGGTTTGCTCGACTCGACCAAGGGCATTGTTAAGGTCATACGATTTGTGGGTGCGATCACGATCATCGCTGCCGGTGCAATGGCAGTCTATTTCTCGCTCCAACCGGCCGAGCAGGAGTTTGAAAAGGAGCTATGAAGGTAACCCTTATCACCGGTGCGTCAAGCGGTATCGGCGAAGCATTTGCCCGGCGGTTGGCTGCCGAGCACCACAACCTCGTTCTCGTCGCGCGCTCTGAAAACGACCTCCACGAGCTCTGTGACGAGTTGATGCTCAAGCACAAGATTATGGCTCACTACGTCGTTCTCGATCTGACCAAACCCGATGCTGTCGATGAACTGTGGACAGAAACTGTAAAGCATGATTTCGAGATTGATTGGCTGATCAACAACGCGGGATTCGGGTCGGCCGGTGATTTTGCCAAGCTCGACGGAGAACGTGAGGTCGAAATGATCGATCTTAATATTCGATCACTGGTGGCGCTCACGCACCGCTATCTGGGGCCAATGCGTGGGCGAAAGCGTGGCACGATCATTAATGTTTCGTCAGCCGCCGCATTTCAGCCGATACCGTTTATGGCGACTTATGCGGCGACCAAGGCATTTGTGTCGTCATTTACAGAGGCTATCGCCGAAGAGAATCGTCCACTCGGCATCCGCATTCTCGCTCTCTGTCCGGGCTCGACCAAGACCGATTTCTTTGCCGCGTCAAATATCGACCGGCCGATTCAGGTCAAGGGGCAACAGACGCCCGAGGACGTCGTTGAAACTGCCTTAAAGGCAATAAAGGGCAGCCGTGCAAAGGTCGTATCGGGCTTTGCAAACAAGGTCGGTGCGTTTCTCGGCGGCCACGTCCCGCACGTTATATCGTCGAGAGCGATGTCGAAGGCCCTCCGGCCGAAATATCAGGGAGATAAATGAGATTTACCGTGCTCGGCAGCGGATCGACCGGAAACGCCGTTTTGATCTCAAGCGACAAGACCAACGTCCTCGTCGATGCCGGAATGAGCTCGCGTGAGATATTGCGCCGGCTGGCCGAGGTCGGCGTCAGCCACGACAGTCTCGACGGTGTGCTGATCACTCACGAACACGGCGACCACGCCGGCGGCCTGCGCGTACTGATGGCGTCGGTCAATTGCCCTGTATTTATGTCAAAGGCAACAGAGGATGCGTATTACGATACTCGGGCCGGCGGGCAGAATGGCGATAGCGAATCATCTAAGCGAAAGGCCGCCCTCAATAACAAGACCGTTGAGATCGAATCGACACGCGATTTTCGTATCGGTGATATTGATTTCGAACCTTTTAGCGTGCCGCACGATGCGGCTGACAATTTTGGCTTCGTCGCCCGCAAGGACGGTGTCCGCGTGGCGACGCTGATGGATTTTGGCCACATCACTGACCTTGTCAAAGAGAAGCTAAAGGGTTGTGACGCGATCGTCGTCGAATCAAACCACAGCCGCGATATGCTCCGGGCTTGCTCAGTTTACACCTGGGACCTGAAACAGCGGATAATGTCGCGCACCGGACACCTTTCAAACGAAGACCTCGCCGAATGGCTGCAGAACGAGTTTGACGGCAGTGCTCGCTACATCGTCCTCGCCCATCTTTCGCAGCGAGCCAATGACCCACACCTCGCCCGCCTGATGGCTGAATCGGCGATCCAAATGCGGTCTCCGCTCTTCAAGGCTGAAACGAAAATAACTATCTCGCAACCTAAGCAGCCGACTGATTGGTTTCAGTTTTGAGTCACTCGCCGCTGGGCGATTTGCTACCTTACCTACTAATAATCACCACTTAGAATTTCGAAATTTCAAATTTCCAAAGTTTCGTGAAATAGACATCCTATTAACCGTTTGTGTGGGTACATAATAAATTGCAGACAGGCTGATCCGATGTCGACGGTATCGCTTGGGTCAGACAAGCAATTTTGTATTTCGATGAGTTTGCAGAAAGAAATACCGGAGGCAGCAAAGCTCGATCAGATCGCGGACGAATGCGGCCTGGCGATCGCGGTTGCGAATCGACAAAACGTCGAGCTGTCAGTATCGAACAACAATTCGATCTGCCGAATACTAAATCCGGAAGCCAAATACTGTCGCGAATGCGCGGCATTTTGCGGCACCGCACTCGAAGAATCGCTGGAAGTCGGTGGACCGGTGACGTTTACGTGTCACGCGGGACTCGAATGCAGGGTCGATGCGTTTATGCTCGACGGCAAGCCGGTGGCGGCCATCGTCGGGCGCAGTTTCAGCACTGCAGAAAGCTATCGAAAGATGACCGAGAAGGCGAGTTCGGGCGACTGGGCGGAACTGCCGGTTGATGAGTTATTTGAAAGCATTCACCTGACCGACGGCAGAGATTCGCTTGAAAAGGCGCTCGAAAAACTTGAAAAGGCGTCTGCCGATATTGAGCTTGTGCCGGCCGAGCGCGATATCCCCGAAAACAAAGATCAGTTGACCGAGTCGGAAACGATCTTAGAATTGCCGCCTTTGCCGGACGAACCGTCAAATGTGTTTGCTACTCACGCCGAGCAACCCGTTAGACCGCGGGCAACAGCTAGCGAGTGGCGCTCATTCTTTTCCGGTTTGCAGAGCAAAGACTATATTTCGGCTTGTGAGGCGATCATCGAATTTTTGGGCCGTGAGTACGGTCTGGATTCGTTGGCGTGGCTTGACCGCCGAGACGAACGGCTGATCAGTATTGCCGCAAATGGTGAATTGCACGGCAGAAAGCTGAAACTCGGCATTCGCTCCGACGATCGGCGTTTGGCCGATGCGGTGCGCGACGAATTGCCGATCGAGCTCGGCGAACGGTCAAAGAGCGGCGATAAAAGGCGACGCAGTATGTGCCTGTTTCCGGTGCCGGTCGGTATCGAGGTGCCCTCGGCTCTGGCTGTGCTCGACGAGATCAGTGATGACGCTGTCCGGCGTCAGTTAGCACGGTTATGCCGATCGATCGGGCCGCAGATCGAAGTCTTGAGGCTACGCAACGAGGTTTCGCGGAGAGAAGCTCTTGCGACGGCCGTTCGACGATTTGGCGAGGGGCTTAAGCACGCTGATTCGGAAGATTTCTGGCTGCATTTGACGCAGGTAGCGGCTGAGTTGATGCAGGCAGAACGCGGGTCTCTGCTTGTCGTAGATCCGGTCACGGGCGAGCTCGAGATCAAAGCGTCGATCGGAGGCAGCGTGGACCTCGCAAGCGACGAAAATCCAGGGAAACGAGTTGCGCGATTCGTGCTCGAACGTGGTGAGCCGACGGCCGTAACTGATGTCAAACGCTCCGGTTTGCCGCCCGCAGATCCGGGACGCGGTTACAAAACATCGTCGTTTATGAGTGCTCCGGTCACGATAGGCGGCCGCAATATCGCGGTGATCAATTTTACTGACAAGGCGACCGGCGAACCTTTTGGACGTGAGGATCTAGACCTTTTGCACGAACTCTCGCCCCAGATCGCAGTGGCGATCGACCGAGCTGTATTAAAGGAGCGTGCGGGCGAATTCGAACAGCTTTCGGTGACCGATCAGCTGACCGGACTGCTCAACCGCCGATACATCGAGGAGCGTCTGATGGAGGAGGTCAAGCGATCGAACCGTCACGGCTATCCGATGAGTTTTATAATGCTCGATGTCGATCATTTTAAGTCGTACAACGACGAATTTGGCCATCCGGCGGGCGACGAGGCATTGCGGATCGTGGCCGCTGTCGTCCGCGATACACTACGCGGAGCGGATGTCGCGGCGCGGTTTGGCGGTGAGGAGTTTGCGGTCCTTTTGCCTCAGACGCCCCGCCCCGAGGCGGCAATGATCGCCGAACGTATCAGAGCCAATATCGCGGCGGCCGATTTCCCTTGCCGGAGGGTGACCGTCAGCGTCGGCGTGGCGACGTGTACTGACGAATTATGTACGACCGACGGCATCGTACTTGCCGCCGACAAGGCTCTCTACGCCGCAAAGCACGCCGGCCGCAACATCGTGCAGATATATGACGAACTCGAGGAAACGGTCGGATCCGGCTAGATGAACGATAATCCGCACAACAGAATTTTGGCAGATCTGGCCGCCGCTCATTTTGTCGGGCGCGACGATGAACTGAGCCGTATCATCGAGCGCGCGCGTTCCAAAACGGCGTCGGGCATCGACCTGCTCGCGACACCCGGAGCAGGTACGACTGAGCTTTTACGACAGGCTTTTGACCGGCTGTTTGGAGAGCAGGGCGACGTGATACCCATCTATTTTGCCGTGCGAACTTCGGACAAAGGCCCGCTCGAGGCCGCAAGGCGGTTTGCCCACGACATTTTGAAACAGACAGTGGCTTTTCGCCGCAGCGATCCTTCGATAATCGAGGCTTCACCCGGGATGCGCGAGCTTGCCGAGCTCGCCGCTCCCGAGGACGCGTATTGGGTTGACCGTCTGGTCGAGGCTTACTACGCTGACTCTGACGCGGCCGACGAACCCTCGTATATTCGGATGCTCCTGAGCACACCGCTGAGGGCGTTGGCCCAGGGTGTCAGGATGTTTTTGATGGTCGATGACCTTCACCTGACTCAGTTTATGGCCGACGGCGCTAACTTCTTGGGCGAGATCAGCGACATTTACGAAGGCTCGGCGACGACATACGCATTTGCAGGTGCCCGGCGGATGATGTTCGGCCGGGGCAAAGGGGCCGTGATGCGGATCGACGATTTTCAGAATGGTGCGGCCTCGCAAATGGTCGCCGCGACTGCCGAGCGATATGGTGTCGAGATCAACGATGAGACTTGCGATCTGATCGCCGAGCAACTAAACGGCAACCCGCGATACACAGCCAGGCTATTTGCCTCGGCGGCCGAGTGCGGAGAGGACTTTTTGAGTTTCAAAGCGGTCGAGAGCCTGTACTGCGACGAGATATTTGGCGGCCGGATCGGCCGCGGCATCGATGCCGGGCTCGAGGCGGCCGTACCGGAAAGCTCAATGTGTAACACCGCAAGGCTTCTGGCTGAAACGCTTGCCTCAGACGGCCGCAAGACGACGCTCACAAATTGGCGCAGGCGTCTCGGGGTCGCGGGGCCGGAGTTTCGTGCGGCGATCAACCGTCTGAACGCTCTGGAGTATATCAGCCTGCGGTCCGGATACATTTATGCCGAGCCCGAAAATATGCCGCTTTCTGACCACATTCGCGGTGTTGCGCGGCTTGATGCCGGCGAATCGCGTGCGCAAGTGGTCGGCGAGGCTCTGGCCGAATTCGTCAAACGGGCTCCGGCCGTGATGGCGAGAGCTTACAGGCGAAATGCTGCTTTCGGGCTGCGATCGCTGCTGGCACAATTTGACTGTCAGGATATACCTGCCGAGTTGATCGACTACGCCATATTCGACGAGCGCGTCAAAGGATTGTCCGACAAGGATTCTGACACTGCCGTGGCCGAAAGCTCCGAGATGTTCAAGCTGCCGCACATCGTTTACACGGCAAATACAGCGGCATTCTACCCGCATATTTCTGAGTTGATTGACGACGAGAGATCGGTGATCGCCCTCGGCTTTGAGGAGACCAACTACCGCGAAGACACCGTCTGGATCGCCGCCGAGATCGAATCAAAGCTCGAGGCCGCCCGCGACCACACCGAGTTTTGGCTTGATCGTCTCGAAATGGCGGCACTGTCGTGCAACTTTCTCAAATACAAGATCTGGCTCATCGCTCCCGAGGGGTTTTCGCCCGAGGCTCGCGAGGTGTTGAGCGAACGAAATGCCTTTGGGTCATCTCGTCGCCAGGCCGAGATGCTCTCTGATCGGCTTGGTAATAAGGCATCGTCAGCCGACACCGGGCGAGGCGACGAATTCGAGTTGGTGATCCCGATGGGCGACAATACCGAGATGATCGCCGCCCACGCTGTCGAGGAGATCGCCAAGCGGGCCGGATTTTCCGCTAAGGCCGTCCGGCAGATCAAGACCGCTCTCGTCGAGGCGTGCATCAACGCAACCGAACATTCCCTAAGCCCCGACCGCCGCATCTATCAGCGAATAACGGCAGATAGCGACAAACTTGCGATCACCATCGCCAATCGCGGCCTGCGACTCGCTGACAAGGTCGCTCCCGAAATAGTGCCCGACCAAGGCCGCCGCGGATGGGGCCTCAAACTGATGAAAGGCCTTATGGACGAAGTCCGTATCGAACAATCCGACGACGGCACCCGCATCACACTCGTAAAATACCGCACCGCGTAACACTTCTAATTCAACCAAGCACGGTCTGACAGCAGATGCATTCTGCGGCAAAGTGCGTACTGACAGCTTAGACGACCCCGATCGCTTTACCCGCAGCGAGTGTCCCAAATTAGGTCAATTTAATTTGATACAGTCAGCTTACACATTTCGTGACGCTAAGCCGTGTGTTTACTGTACTTTACGAGCGAAAAGTGTCCCTAATTAATTTCCATCCCCTCGGGTTCACAAAATGTGCTTGGAAACGCCGTAACACCTGTGTTTGTTGCATCAGTCTCTAGTTTTCAAAGATCCGTTGGTTAGTAAAATTGTATCATAAATTGCAGTGATACAGCAACGTCGCATAGATGCAACGCAAATCGACGTAAAGACCGTTGAGATCCGAAAAACTCCTCTCCTTACCAAGGAGAGGTGGCAACCCGATGCTTTTTATCGGGATGACGGAGTGGTTCTCAGGCGTCGGGCACGAATTCAGCCTAGTTGACGCCCTAGGTCTAGCGCACGGTGAATCTTTATTATCGTGAGAGAACCACCCCGTCAGCGGCCAAAAGACGGCCGCTGCCACCCCTCCTTACCAAGGAGGGGAGTTGTTTTTGAGGCTTTAATGCTCGATCGGAATTGCAGATATCTTCTTTTTTAGATATACAATTTAACAAACTCCCCTCCTTACGAAGGAGGGGTGGCATCCCGATGTCTTTTATCGGGATGACGGGGTGGTTCTCTCTTGCACGGGCATCGAAACAACGTTCGGGCAAAGTTCATATGCCATACGATCGACGAAAGGGTGACATAAACAATCTGCCACGCCTTGCTGAGTTCCGCAACGAACTTCGCAACGACCTCACGCCAGCCGAAGCTTCGCTATGGAAGATGATCAGGAATTCGCAGTTTGAGGGGCGCAAGTTTCGCCGCCAACACAGCGTCGGAAATTACATTCTTGATTTTTACTGCCCGTCCGAGAAACTCGCGATAGCGCTCGACGGGGCTCGCCATTATTCCGGTGAGGGTGCCGCATATGATCGCGAAAGGTGTGCGTATCTCGAATCCAAAGGCATTCGATTACTCCGGTTTGAGAACGAACGCGTATTTCAGGACCGTGATTGGGTCGCCGATATGATCCGCGATAATTTCAGATCTGGAGCGGCGGCACCGACTAGGATCTATAAACGCGGACGAAGTCGGGATGAGGATGAATCGTCGGGTTAGGGGCACGGTCAAGTTTTTCTCTAGATATTTTATTCGAGCGTGAGAACCACCCCGTCAGCGGAAGCCGCTGCCACCCCTCCTTGGTAAGGAGGGGAGTTTGAGGATTCTGAAATCAGCACCACGGGTTCGCCGTCGGCATCACCCGTCGCTTTGTGCTGATGCCCGCGTTCGCGGCACTAATGCTTTGATCGTTCATTGAGGCCGCCGAACAGATCCATTGACACCGACCGGCAACAGGTACAAAATGACGCGATCGGTGCTTCGCAAAACCGCACGACCGGCGACCGGCCAAAATACATCGCCCTTTCGCTCGATCGCATCGAGGGAGACGGACAAGGTCAGGAGAAGTTTGATGAAAGATCAATGTATCGAGGTCGTGACGCGAATCTCTGCATCGAAACGGTAATACTTATCGCTCACACGATCGAATCGTATGAATGTAAATAGAGAATCGCACATTTGCAAGTTTGATCCCGATTTCTCCTGACGCATATTAGCATGAGGCGGCCGAGCGGCTAATGACGAAGTATTCCGAAAACTACCCGTTAAACGAAGACAGACGATAGCGACGTTTCCCGAATAGTTATTTCGGTCAAGCGGGCGATTGTTGCGAAGACGATACTTTGGCGCTACCTTTTGTTTATGAAAATTCACCTTTTGGCGAGTCTGCTTCTATTCGGCTATTTCTCAACGTTCCCGCAGACACGGGATTCGAAACTCGATGCAAGTGCGATCTTCGAACGGTCCGCAAAGTCTGTGGTCGTCGTATTCTGTGGAAACGCAGAAGGCAAATTCGTCCAAGGAAGTGGGGTTATCCTACGCGCGGATGGCGTCATAGCCACAAATTTTCATGTCGTTGGCAATGCTTACACCTGCCGAGTAAAGCTCTCTAGTGGGGATGTGTATGACGATGTTTCAATCCTACAAACCGACGAGCGTAAAGACATTGCCATCATACAAATCAGGGGTATGAACTTGCCGGCACTCACAATGGCGGACTCTGACCAAGTGAAGGTAGGGTCAACTGTTTATGCGGTTGGGGCACCTCTGGGTTTGGAAGGATCGATAACGTCTGGCCTCATCAGTTCTATACGCCCAGTCAATGAGATGTTTTCATGGGCTGAGGGGTTTCGAGTCATGCAGATCAGTACGCCGGTCACACACGGGAGTAGCGGTTGCCCGGTTCTTAACGAAAAAGGCGAGGTCATCGGGTTAGTATTTGCAGCACGCGTCGAAGGGCAAAACCTTAACGCCGCCATCCCTATAAATTATGTACATCCGCTTGTTAGTACGAGTGTCGCCGCGACTGCGTTAAAACAGTTTCCAAAAGCCGTTCCCACCAACGTCACCGCGACACCAAAGGTTATAAATGAGAGTATTAACGGTCTCGCCGGTGTGTATTCCGGTAATTGGGCAAGCGAAAACTTTCCCAGCTCGGGCTCCCTTGTGATCACCATTTCGGTCAAAGACCAACTCGCAACGGTTAACGCTGTCTTCACAGGTAGTGAGGTCCTTAACCAGGAGGAGTTCGTGGCCAAGTTTACGTCCATAGGCAGTGGGGTCTTGAAAATGGAATACGTTGGTAAAACGACTGGAATTACTGGAACCGGAATTCTGAATGACGGAAGATTTAGCGGTGATTACAAATTCGACCCAGATTCTGGTAAATGGTCATTAGCACTCAAAGGGATGCCGGATGCACCCATCGTCGTCACGGCACCACCCACGGCACCGTCAAAGGGCGTTTCAACGAAAGACGATTACGAATATGGAAGCCTCTCCGAACTTCGCGGTATCAAGAAAATCTACATACAGACCGGTATCGAAACGTCATATCGAGAACAGATCATTAGGGCGCTTGAGAAAACGGGTCTAAACCTTCAGATCCTAGCTTCTGAGGAAAATGCCGAATGCGTTATCATCTTTCGCAATGAATTGATTAATGAACCTTGGTTCAGCGGAAGCGCAGCGATAGTAGAAAAGAGTCTCGGGCAGGGAATGGTTATTCTTGTGGGCAAGGGTCAGCAACGGCACAAGTTGCTATACAAATTCCGGGAGACGAAGGACAGTTGGTTTGAAGGAAAACCAATTGGAAAGTTTGCGAAGATTGTCGCAGCGGGGTTTAAGGATGCAAACCGCTAACTGCGGTGCGGACGAACGGAAGATGGGTCTGGCCTTCGATGTTGCGATTCGAGGTTGGTATTCGACACCGATGGTTTCGGGAATCAGGAAAGACGGGTCAGGCACTGCGATCCTATGCCATACGGACAGAAACGTGAGTGTGATGTGTCGGAGAGTCCGTTGAGTCTGTCGGGTCTACCGAGTCTTTTGAGTGTGGAGCGTGGAATTCGATAGAGAACCACCCCGTCAGCGACGCGATGCGACACCCTTCGTAAGGAGCGGAGCTTTTATGTTGTATTTGATCTGACTGTGTGTTAAAAACTAACCTCAAGTGGATTCTTCGCGCAGGCGGCGTAAGTTTAACAAGGAACAAACATAAGTGATCACTGAAAACGGTGTGGAAACGGCATTTTCGGCGGCTGATGACAAGGCTGTGGTGCTCGCGGGCGACTATTTGAACAAGCTCTCGGGCGAGGCTATCGAGCGTGAGTGCAAGACCAAGCTCGAATCCGGCGTAAAGGAGTTGGTCGTCGATTTTTCGCAGACCGAGATCATCAACAGTATCGGCATCTCGATCCTGCTCGGCGTGATCGACACGGCCGCCAATTCCGGTGCAAAGGTAGTTTTCTCGGACTTGAACGAAGAATCGGCGGAGCTTTTTGAAATGCTCGGCCTGACCAAGCATGTGGAAGTCGTGAAGTCGTGAAGTCGTGAAGTCGTGAATCGTGAATCGTGAATGGTGAATGGTGAATGGTGAATAGTGAATAGTGAATCGGGAATGGTGAAGTCGTGAAGTCGTGAATCGTGAAGTCGTGAATCGTGAATCGTGAATGGTGAATGGTGAATGGTGAATAGTGAATAGTGAATCGGGAATGGTGAAGTCGTGAAGTCGTGAATCGTGAAGTCGTGAAGTCGTGAATGGTGAATCGTGAATCGTGAATAGTGAATCGGGAATGGTGAAGTCGTGAATAGTGAATCGATCGACTTGGACGACGAACGACGATTCACCAGCGACGATTCACGAACGACGATCCACGAACGACGATCCACGAACGACGATCCACGAACGACGATTCACGAACGACGATTCACGACCGACGACTCACGACCGACGATTCACGAACGACGATTCACAATTCACGACCGACGATTCACGCTAATTATGCGTTCTCACGAAAAACTGGATGTTTGGAAAAGGTCCATCGATCTGGTTGTGTTTGTCTATCGGTTGACGGAGAATTTTCCGTCGGAAGAGAAATTTGGATTGACGTCTCAGATCCGGCGGGCAGCGGTATCGATACCGGCAAATATTGCGGAAGGCGCGGCCCGCGAAACAGACAAGGATTTCGGACGATTTTTGACGATCGCCCAGGGTTCGGCCAGTGAGGTCGAGACCGAGTTACTGATCGCAAATCGACTTGGGTTTTTGTCAACCAAAGACTTTGACGAAGCGATGGCCTCACTTGATGGCATTGGCCGAATGATAACAGGCCTGTCGAAACACCTTAAACGAAAATCGACAACTTGAGGGTCAGGACCAACAATTCACGAACGACGATTCACGATTCACAAACAACGATTCACGACCGACGATTCACGAACCACGAACCAATGATCGAACAACGAACAAAACTGATCCACGCATTTGGGGCTTTGGCGGACCTTGGGCAGGAAGTTGCGAATAAGAACAACTTTCAGGAAACGATCCGAACGGCACTGCACCTGATATCGGGTTCGCTGGCGATAATGCGCGGCGGGGTGGCGAGGTATTCGCGATTCGGCCACGAACTGAATATGCTCGCCGTGCGCGGCTTGGGCGATGATTTTCCGCTCAGTCTGTCGCTCTGTCTGGAGGACGAACGCCAGTTTTTGGCGAACGGCCTGAACCCGATCGAAACGGCGGCGGCGAGGGTTTTGCCGTTCTTTCAGGTCTATGACCGCAGTTTTGAAAGCCGTCGGATCGAGCTTTTTGTCCCGCTCGTGATCCGTGATGAGATCGTCGGAGCAGTATTCCTGGGCGAAAAAGCGACCGGCGAAGCATATACCTCGTACGAAAAAGAGATCATCTGCGCGATGGGCCGCCACATCGGCGTCGCCATCTCACAGCGAAATCTGATGGCCGAGATCGAGCGTCATTCCGAGGAGAACCGACGACTCTTTGAAGGCTTGCGGACGACCTATAATGACACGGTCAAGGCCTTTGCCGCCGCGATCGACTGTAAGGACAAGTACACCGAGGGCCATTCCGTGCGGGTCGGCCGATACTCTGAGATCATCGCCGCTGAGCTTGATTGGTCGCCCGATCAGGTCGAGGGTGCGGCGACCGCCGGCTATCTGCACGACGTCGGTAAACTGACCGTCGAGCGCAAGATCATCAACGCTCCATATCGCATCAACGCAAAGGAATCCGCCGAGTTGAACAAGCATCCGTCGGTCGGCTTTGAGATCCTGCAGCCGATACATCACCCGTACACTGACGTTCCGCTGGCGGCAAAATACCATCACGAACGCCTCGACGGCCGCGGTTACCCCGACGGACTCTACGACCGCGAGATACCGTATATCGCCAAGATCGTGAATCTCGGAGATTCCTTCGACGCGATGACGACCGACCGACCTTACAAGGCACGCCGTCCGGCCAACGATGTGGTCGAGGACCTAAGGCGCAACGCCGGTAAGCAGTTTGCACCCGAGCTAGTAACGGCTTTCCTGCGAGGAATGTTAAAAGAGCTGACCGGTGAGAGCAAGGACAAGCGTTTTCGCCGAATGCTCGGCCGCGAATATATGGAGGCTGAGGGCATCGTCCCGACGCTCCGCAATACGCTCAACGAAATGCAGCCAACGACGACGCTGACCTATATCGCCACGGATATCGCAACCGATCAGCCGTAAGCGGACGGTTTATTGCGGCGGCCCGGCGGCAGTCAGCGGAAGGTCGTTGGCAAGCCCGAATTGCGTGATCAGAATCCCCGACGACGAACGCAAAATGTACCAGACGCCGTTTCGGTAAACGGCGATATCGGTGCGACCGTCGCCGTCAAAATCACCGGGCGACGGTATATCCGACGCGATGCCGAACGGGACAAAGTCGTTTCCGCCCGAGCTCTTTTTGATGTACCAAACGCCATCTGACGGCCGAAAAATTGCCAGATCGAGCTTGCCGTCACCGTCGTAATCGCCCGCCGCTGGATTGTCGCCGGCCGATCCCCAAAAATCCATAACGCCCGAAAGATGCCCGTCGGACGACCGCGACCAATTCCAGCGACCTTCGCCGAATGTCGCAAAATCAGCCTTGCCGTCAAAGTCAAAATCACCGCTCACGGGCACGTCGTTCGGCGAAGGCCTCGACACCAGCACGACTCCGTTTGAACTCTGCAGAACATAAAAACGATGGTCGGCCGGGCGAAAAATGGCGGGGTCGGCCTTGCCGTCGCCATCAAAATCGCCGATCGCCGGCAGATCGCCGGGCGAACCCCAAGAGATGTACGAGACGGCGAAATTTGAACTCCGCAACACATAAAAGTCAGCTGCCGCCGCGTCCGCAGTCGGCCGAAAGATCGCGATGTCGGCCTTGCCGTCGCCATCAAAATCGGCGGGCACCGGACGATCGCCCGCCAGCCCGAAATTTGCCGCTATAAAGCCCGCAGTCGAACGCTGAATGTACCAATTGCCGTCCGACGGCCGAAATACCGAAACGTCGCTGCGCCCGTCGCCGTCAAAATCTGCCAGCGGCCGCGGCCCGACCGGCAAATCGAACGATTCGGTCACGACGGTGTTGTTATTACCCGAACCGACGTCCTGGATCGAGGCCAAAACCCCCATTCCCCGCATCGCAAATCCGCGCCAGACGTGACGGACGTCAGAGGGGTTTGCCGCCTGTGCGGCGACTAGAATGGCATCGCGCATCTGGAGGACGGTCGGATTGAGCGGCGATAACTTCATCCCGTCCGTAATGTATTGCAACGCCCGTCGGTTGCCCTCGGCCGGCCCGAGAGCGTCGATCAAAGAGGCTCGAACTTCCCACAGTGCGACTGTCCAAACTTCGCCAAAATTGTTGACCTGATCGCACGTAGTCGTGCCGATCGGACCGCGTGGAAATGCGCTGTTTGGCGGCGGGTTTGACGTGGTCGTGCCGATCAGCGTATTGCAGTCCGAATTTAAGTAGCGAAACGTGAGGGGGTTGTGCGGCAGTCCGTTCGGACCGACAGAACCTCGCCTCGCGACCGGAAATCGCCGCAGTCCGTAATAGCAATTAGAGTCAAAACCGGGAATTATCTGATAGCTCGAATAACAGCCGACCGCATAGGTGCCAAACGTGTCGTCCGTTGGCTCAGACAGCAATGCCAATGCAAAAAAATCGGACCAACCCTCGCCCATTCCGCGCGCCATATTGCCGGTCAGGCCGGTGGCGTTTCCGATCAGACGATTTGAAAGACCGTGCGTGAACTCGTGCAAAACGATCTGGGCATCGAGGGCTCCGTCGCGGGCCGGCGTCGAGCTGGTCCAGACGAAAAACTGAGCTCGCGGGCGGATGCCGTCAGCCGGCGTCGAGAAATTTGCCGAGTTTGAACCGGTGCCGTCTTGAATCTCGACCGAGAGCGAATCATTACTGATGCCGCCGCGTCCGAAATTGTCGGTTTGGAAATTGCGGCTCGATTCGTTAAAGCCGAGCAGATACGTCTCGTCGTGCCAGCGATTGGCCAGATAAAAGGCGTTGGTCGCCGAGCCCTGCTGAAACGGCGTCGGCGGATATGGCTGTGTGCCGGTCGGCAGCGGACTCTGCCCCGGCGGCGTCAAGCCCGGGGCTGGATCGTATGCGAACACAAAATTGCGGCCCGCATCGCTGAATGCCCAGCCGTTGTTGTCGACGCCCTGTGTCCCGTCGCGGTCAATGCCGGCCTCGGCCGCATTGCCGATCGTGCGATTTTCGCCGTCGGCGACCCAACCGTTGTTATTAAAGGTGTAGGGTGGCTCATTTCCGATCAACGTGAACGGCGTCCGGGCGATCATCGCCGGTTGCGGGCAAGGATTGGGGCTCGGGCAACTCGGAGTTCCGGGCGCAGGGCTGTCGGCGGCCCTTGTCATTGCCGTTAAACTGCCGTAAACGCTGTATGTCGATGCCTGAGTCTGTGACTCGGTGATATTTTTGCGCCACAAAAGCTCTTGATCAGCCGCATCGACGACAACATAATACGCTGCCGTATCCAGCCACAACAGCACACACCACGCCGGCCGTATGACACCGCGTTCGATCGGAAAGTAGAACTTTTCGGCCGAGATCACATCGGCAAAACTGCTGTGCTGAAAAATAACATTTTTGCCGTCCAGACGTGATCTGCGGAGCGAGTCTTTGGCAATTTCGATGCCGACGTTTCGTGCCGCCGCCGCCACGGCGCGTTCCGGAGCCCCGAAATCATCCCGAACATCAAAAGGGCCTGGAGCAAGATAATTGATCACACGCACGAGCTTGTTGCCGCGATCAAAGGCCGCCCGCATCGTGCCCTGAAAGACCGGGACGCCTCCGATCGACTGCTGCAAGTCGACTATCGAAATGCCGCTCGCACGGGCACTCTGGCCGACTTCGAGCGTCAGGTCGACTATCTGCTTTTCAGTAACGCCGAAAAGGCCTTTGTTGGCATATATAAATGTACGGAGTGTACGTTCACGACCGTTGCTGCCGGTGCTCTTGGCGAGAACACCTTTCGAGATTGCCGAGGTGCCGATGATCTCGGGTGTGTGCAGTTCGTCGCCATATTCGACGACCACCCCCGAAACGCTCTGACGCAAGCGATGCTCGGCCGCGGCCATACGTTCGATCACGACATCGCGGTCGACGTTGCTGAATGAGCTTTGTGAACGGTAACGCCGGAGCACCTCATCGGCAGCCGTGCTAGTGTCGAGCCGTATCGAGTAATTTTCAAATACAGGACGTATTTCGGGATGATCGCCGGCGGCAACGCCGGGCGAACGTAATTGATACAGGCAAAAGCCTGCTATCGAAAGACACGCGAAAACAAGTACATTTCTCACAAGTGCGCCGTCCTCTGATCCGATATACTCGACCGTTTATGGCAACATTATGTTCGACATCGCTCGAAAAGACAACAAAAATAATTTTCGGCGATGCGCGCGTGCCTTTCTGCGGTGATTAGTTTCGTCCCAAAAGCTCGACAAACTTTTTGGCGGCGATCGACAACTTTCGGTCGCTGCGGTAAATGACGCCGACCGAGCGGACCCAGTATTTTTCGGCGAGATCGATGACCGCGAGCCTGCCCGATGCTGATGCACCGGAGACGGTCGGCTCGGGGACGATCGCCAGCCCAAAGCCTACTTCGACCGCACGTTTGATCGTCTCGATATTGTCAAATTCGGCGACCTTGACCACCTCGACGCCGTGATCCTTGAGGATCTTGTCGGTAGCCTTGCGGGTCGGGATATCTCTCTCAAAAACCACGAATTCACGCCCGTTCAAATCCGAGACCTTGACCGTCTTTTTCGAGACGAGCTTGTGGTCGGGCGGGGCGATCAGGACGAGTCGGCTGTCTGCCATTTCGACTATCGAGATGCCGCGTTTCGGTTCGGGGTAGGCGATGATGCCGAGTTCGACTGAGCCGCTGAGCACGTCGCGGACGATGCGTGTCGTTCTGGAGTACTCAAGGTCGATCTTGGCCGCCGGAAACTTGGTCATAAATTCGCGGACCTTCGGCGGCAGTTCGTGCAGGCCGACGCTGTAAACAGTTGCGACCTTAACGGTACCGCCGATCTTGCCGATCACGCCCCGGAGCGATTCGTGCAATTGGTCATAACTGCCAAGCACCTTTTTGGACTCGCGGTAGAATACCTCGCCCGCCGCCGTGAGTTTGACGTCGCGGCGACCGCGAACGCGCTCGATCAGGCGCCGCTTGAATTTATCCTCGAGTGAGCGTATTTGCTGGCTCACTGCCGACTGTGTGATGAAGTTGCGTTCTGCGGCCAACGAAAAACTCTCGAGGTCGACCAGATCGCAAAAGACCTTAAATGTTTCGATATGCATAACTATTGCAGACCCTTATATATTAGTATCACTTATCAATCTGTGCTATCAATTTCATTTTAACTTATCTGCACTCTGCCGTATGATAAAAAGAATCGTGTTTACGTTGCTCAAACGGCAATTTAGAATTAGAATTTTCACAAATCTATTTAAGGTATTCGCGCGAATTGGACTATTAGATGGCGATCAAATTTTCGAACACATTCTTACTTCGCAAGTTGCACCAGATCACGGGGATCGTGCCGCTCGGGATCTTTTTCTTCGTGCATATGTTCACGAATTCAAAGGCGATGAACGGAGCGGCCAATTTTGATAAGGCGGTCAAGGAGATACACGATATCCCTTACCTGCTGTTGATCGAGATCTTCGGCATCTTTGTGCCGCTGTTGTTTCACTCGATCTACGGCGTGCTGATTTCGTCCGAGGCTAAGCCGAACGTGCTCAGTTACGGTTATGCCCGCAATTGGTTTTACCTGCTGCAGCGTGTGACGGGCATGTTTCTGTTCGTGTTCATCCTTTTTCACCTGCTCAATCTGCGATTTGGCCTGATACCCGGACTGACGGAAGTCGCAGTCGCCGGCAACGCAGACAAGGCGTACGCGATCGTCGCGAGTGATTTTCAGAAAACGTGGGTACTGATCGTTTACATTCTCGGTATCATCGCGACCTCGTGGCATCTGGCATACGGATTTTTCCTTTTCTCGGTAGATTGGGGATTGGTGATGGGTGAAAAGGCACAAAAGATGACGATCGCCGCCTGTGTGGCCCTCGCGGCACTGCTGTCGGTGGTCGGTATCAACGCGGCATTTGCATTCCGAAGCCCGTGCGGACTGATGCCCAAGGTGTTATGCGAAGCACCGGCAAAGGCGGGCCCGACCGGGCCGACAAAGTTTTAACGAGACGTTTTACTAAGGGTTAGATTTACTAATATGGCATCCAGCGGATTAAAAATTGCGATCGTCGGCGGCGGGCTTGCGGGCCTCGCGGCGGCGATGAAGATAGCCGAGGCCGGCCACGAGGTCGATATGATCTCGGTCGTTCCGGTCAAGCGTTCACACTCGGTCTGTGCCCAGGGCGGCATCAACGGAGCGGTCAATACCAAGGGCGAAGGCGATTCGCCGGCCAAGCACCTCGACGACACCGTCTATGGCGGCGACTTTTTGGCTAATCAACCGCCCGTCCAGCGGATGACGGATATGGCTCCGGCGATCATCAATCTGTTTGACCGTATGGGCGTGCCGTTCTCGCGTACGAAAGAGGGTTTGATGGATTTTCGCCGGTTTGGAGGCACGCTCCATCACCGGACGGCATTTGCCGGAGCGTCGACCGGCCAACAGTTGCTGTACGCTCTCGACGAGCAGGTCCGCAGGTATGAAGTCGGCGGCAGCGTGCATAAATACGAGGGCTGGGAGATGCTCTCGCTCGTGCTTGACGACCATCAGGTATGCCGCGGTCTGATCGCGATGAATCTGCAAACGCTTGAATTAAAGACGTTTGCGGCGGATGCCGTGATAATGGCGACGGGCGGGCCCGGAATGGTCTTTGGCAAATCGACCAATTCGCAGACCTGTACGGGAAGTGCGGTTGCCGCCTGTTACCAGCAGGGTGCCAAGTACGCTAACGGCGAATTTATCCAAGTACACCCGACATCGATCCCCGGCGAAGACAAACTCCGCCTAATGAGCGAATCGGCCCGCGGCGAAGGCGGCCGCGTGTGGGTGCCGCGTGACCCGATGGATGCCCGCAAGCCTAAGGACATCCCCGAGAGCGAACGTCTCTACTTTCTCGAAGAGAAATATCCGGCATACGGCAATCTCGTTCCGCGTGACATTGCTACCCGAGAGATCTTTCAGGTCTGTCTGGAGGGCAAAGGCGTGGGCGGCGAGAATCAGGTCTATCTCGATCTCACGCACATTCCGGCCGACACTTTGACCGAAAAGCTCGGAGCCATTCTCGAAATTTATGAGATGTTCGTCGGCGACGATCCGCGTTACGTGCCGATGCGAATTTTCCCGGGCGTTCATTATTCGATGGGCGGCCTGTGGGTCGATTTTGAACAGCGGACAAATATACCCGGATTGTTTGCGGCCGGCGAATGCGACTACTCCATCCACGGTGCTAACCGCTTGGGTGCCAACTCTCTGTTATCTTGCGTTTACGGCGGATTCGTAGCGGCACCGGCCGCAATGGAGTACGGCAAGAACGTCGAGCGCGGTGCGACCGAGAGCAATGGCATTCACGCCGATGAACTGAAACGCCAACAGGAGATCAACGATTCGATCATCAAGAGTGAGGGCGGCGAAAATCAGTACAAACTGCACGAGGAACTAGGCAAGGTGATGACCGATAATGTCACCGTCGTCCGCTACAACGACCGTCTGCAGGCAACCGATGACAAGATCCGCGAACTGCAGGAGCGTTACAAAAAGATCTCGATCAACGATTCGAATCTATGGGCGACGCAGGCCGTGCCGCACGCCCGGCAGCTCGCAAATATGTTTGAGCTCGCACGCGTCATAACGCTCGGAGCGCTCAACCGAAATGAATCACGCGGGGCACATTACAAGCCCGATTTTCCAGAGCGTGACGACGAGAACTTTATGAAGACGACCATCGCCGAATACTCGGCCGAGGCTCCGGTCCTGAGCTACGAGGCGATCGACATATCGCTGATCGAACCGCGAAAGCGAGACTATTCGTCGGGTAAGAAGGCAAAGGCCTAATCGAACGAGCAAAACCATTGCGAGTTAGAGATCAAAATAATGTTCGAGATCGAAAAATTTCGTGATAGGGTCCAACTGATCTGCCGCGAGTTGCGGTTGCAGCGGTTGGAACTAGTCGGCTCTGCCGCCCGAAGTGATTTTTCCGAGCAGAGTGATATTGATGTTCTCGTGAGCTTTTCGGGTGATGACCGGTTGTTCGATCGTTATTTCGAATTGAAAGAGCGGCTTGAAAAGGTATTTGAACGCCCCGTCGATGTGATCGAGGAGCGAGCTGTAAAAAACCCGTTTTTTAAGAAGACGATCGAACGAGATCGCGTGACGCTCTATGGAACGTGACGTCAACACCTATCTATTCGATGTGGTTGAAAACTGCAAGCTGATCGTCGGATTTGTACGCGGACTGGATTATGCGGCTTATGAAGATGACGAACTTGTTAAGTCGGCCGTTGAACGCCGTTTTATCAATATCGGTGAAGCATTGAATCGGCTAAAGCAGACCGACCCCGAACTGTTTGGAAAAATTTCGGATGCGCATCGGATCGTAGGATTTAGAAATGTGTTGGTTCACGGTTACGAATCTATTTCTGACCGCCTCGTATGGGGAATCATCGAAGAGAACTTGCACGAGCTCAAAGTGTCTTGCGAAAAGTTGTTGAATTGAATTGTTTATGACCACAAACGCACACGTAGAAAAGAAACGCCTCGATAACCCGCCCGCGACGATCAAATTCAAGATCCAGCGGCGTGAAAAAGAAGGGGCAGAGTCGCACTGGGAAACGTTTGAGATACCGTATCGGCGTAATCTCAACGTCATCTCGGCGCTGATGGACATTCGCAAAAATCCGGTCACGATCGACGGCAAAGCGACCACGCCGCCGGTGTGGGATATGAGCTGTCTCGAGCAGGTTTGCGGCATCTGTACGATGGTGATCGACGGACGTGTCCGGCAGTCGTGCTCGGCGTTGATCGACGATCTGCTGCTGGCGTCCAGCAGCGATACGGTCAGCCTTGCGCCGATGTCAAAGTTCCCCAACGTTCGCGACCTCAAGGTCGATCGGACAAAGATGTTCGAGCATCTGAAAAAGGTCGAGGCCTGGATCGAACTCGATGGATCATACGACCTCGGGCCCGGTCCCGCGATATCTAATGAGACGGCACAAGAGCGATATGCGCTATCGCGATGTATGACCTGCGGTTGCTGCCTCGAGGCGTGTCCGCAGTATGGCGATGACCAATACATCGGACCGCAAGCGATCGCTCAGGCGCGCCTTTTCAATATGCATCCGGTCGGTAAAACGACGATGGACGATCGCCTCAACGGACTTTTAGAAGAAGACGGCATCGCTAACTGCGGCAACGCACAAAACTGCGTGCAGGTATGTCCGATGTCGCTGCCGCTACCCAGGGCGATCTACGAGACCAACCGTGATATTACGGTCAATGCACTATTCGGTTGGCTAAAAAAATAGAATTTCGCCCGACCGTGTGGTCAGAAAAGAGCGGCCCGAAACGGTCGTTCTTTTTCTTTTACCCAACGGATTACCATTCGGCGGACAATGCCGCATTATCTATTTGTGGTGGCTCGTCGCCGTCTGCGCACAAGATATAAGCACAACAACGAAAATAGTGACTGCGAGATAGGCTGTCGAGCCGTGCATATCTCGTTCCGCTTTTTATTTTTCGGAATTTTCCCTGTATAATTCGTAAGTTTGTTGGATCACCGCGAAAGGGCAACCTGTTGCCGTAAGCGCGAATCATAGATTGAGTAAATTCCGACATTGAAATGCCGGTTTTGTTCGGTTGCAGTTTTTAATTGAGCAAAGCAAATACGGCATATCAGGAGCTGTTTTAGGCTCCAAAATTTGCACTCATAAAGGATACATCGGTTTTATGCATAATCTTCGCGTAATCGGGCTAGTAATATTGGCTTTGGCGGCCTTTGCGTTGCCCGCCATTGCCGGCTCGGGCGACCCTGCAGGCAAGTCGGCAGAAAAGAAAGCGGCAGTGCAGCAGGTGGTCGAATCAGTAGATATTCAGGGGAACCGGCGGCTTCGCGACGAAGACCTGCTTTACTACATCAAGACCCGTCCGGGCGACGTCTATGACCCGGCAGGCCTCGAACGCGACCTCAAAGAACTGCTCTCGCTCAACTTTTTTGACAAGACGGCAACCCGCGTTTTGACCGAAGAAGGCGTTCGCGGCGGCGTCAATGTAATTTTTGAGGTTCGTGAGTTGGCCATCATCCGCGACCTGCAGTTTAAGGGCAGCAAGGCGATCCAGGAATCGGACATTCTTAAGGAATTTCGCGAAAAACGCGTCGGCATCTCGAAAGAGGCGGTCTATGACCCGGTCAAGGCACGCAATGCAACACGCATCTTGCGTGAGATGCTTGCGTCCAAGGGGTTTCCGAATGCCAAGGTCACGGTACAGGAAGACGAGGTTTCGGCCACGTCGATCGCGGTCACCTTTAACATCGAACAGGGCAATCGTTCACGTATCATCAATATCCAATTTGACGGCAACGAGAAATTTAAGGACAGCGAACTCCGAAATGCTCTGACGCTCGTCAAGCAAACCGGTATCATCACTCGATTCAAGGGCCAGGACATTCTCGATCTTAGAAAACTCCAGTACGATCTGCAGAAGAACGTGCGGGCTTATATGTTCTCGAAGGGCTATTTTCAGGCCCGCATCGGTGAACCTGAGGTGGTCGGACTCGGCTACAAACGCACCGGACTGCCGCTCATCAAGAATTTGCCGATCCCGGTCCTGACCTCAATGGACGACACGCTGAAGATCATCGTACCGGTCACTGAGGGTCGTATTTTCCGCGTCGGCGAACTCAAGGTCGAGGGCAACTCGATCTTTTCGGAACAACAGATCCTCGGCTATGTCGGGCTCAAGAAAGGCGAGATCGCGGACGGCAAACGGTTGCAGGACGCGGTTTACGAGGACCTCAAAAAGGTTTACGGCGGCCAGGGCTTTGTCCAGTACAACGCCGAATTTGAGCCGGATTTCAAAGATAATCCGACCAACCCCAACGAGGGCATCGTCGATATTACGATCTCGATCGACGAAGGCAAACAGTTCAGCTTGAGAAGGCTCGAGTTTACGGGCAACACCTTTACCCGCGACCGCGTGATGCGACGCGAGTTTCTGATCAACGAAGGCGATATCTATAACCAGAATTACCTCGAGATCTCGGTCGCACGTCTTAATCAGACGCAGTATTTCGACCCGATCGACAAGGAACAGGATGTCGAGATCCGCACTGACGAAGAGAACGGCAACGTCGATCTGATCGTCAAGGTCAAGGAAAAAGGTCGTCAACAGATATCGTTTAACGGCGGCGTTTCGGGTATCGGCGGTTCGTTCTTCGGGTTAGAGTACTCGACTAATAACCTTGCCGGCCGTGGCGAAGTTTTGTCATTCAACGTCGGTTACGGTAATCGCCAGCAGACGCTACAGATGACCTTTCAGCAGCCGTATTTCCGCAACAGGCCGATCTCAGTCGGTTTGTCGGTATTTGCGAGCCGCTACAAGTTTTTTGGCGAAGGCACGTACCTGACGCAAAATCAGGATCTGCTCAACGAGTTGTACAATCCGTACGGCCAGGTCGTGACCGACTCGGCCAATCTGTTTACGCAGAGCACATACGGCGTTACGCTCTTTGCGACGGCTCCGCTGTCAGAGCTTTTCTTAAAGAAGCGTAGGTTTACACAGTTTACGCGAGTTGGCCTCAACTATCAGCTTTCGGCGACAACCATTGCTGACCCCGCGGTAAATAGCGGCAACGATCCCGGGTCGATCATTCCGGTCATTTATCGTCAGCCCAATATTCTTACAAGCCGCATTACCGGTACCTTCGCTTACGATTCGCGTCAACCTGCCAAGAATGGCATCGACACGCTTGCCGGCAGCCAGTTGTCGCTTTCGATCGGATTTGCGGGTCTCGGCGGCGATGTCCGAACGTATCAGCCGAGCATAAGCTACTCTAAGTTTATCCCGATGCGTAACAAGAAGAAGCCGAATCCGGATGTCTTCGCGTTTCGCATAATGGCCGGCACGATCGGCACCTGGGCTCTCAGCGACAAGGTAAAGAACGCAAACTCGATCGCATTTGTCGGCGGAGTTCCGGCTTACGAGAGATTTTTCCTCGGTAGTGAGAATGACATTCGCGGGTACAACTCGCGATCCATCGGCCCCGTCGCACCGTTTGACACCTATGTGACAACCCGCAATGTCGTGCTGGCAAACAATGCCTTTGGTACGGCGGATACGAATCATCTGATCGATCCGAGGACGCGTGACGAGTTGGTCACTATCGGCCAACTAACCGGAGCAGCGGGCAACAATCCGGCACTGTACAGCCGCAATTTCCGCTTTATCGGCGGCGACACACAGATGCTTGCGAACGTCGAATACCGCATTCCGATCTTCGGCCCGGCGACGCTCGCCCTGTTTGCCGACATCGGTTCGGTATTTAATCTTCGTAATGCCGGTACACAGCAGATCAACAGCGAATTTCTCGAAGACGAGAAACTGCTCGGCGGCGGACGCCTGACGGCACTCGGGCTGATCAACACGCCCGTGCTCGAGCAAAGTTTCGGCAGCCTTTTGTACTACCGCGGTCGCGTGATGACACGGACCGACTTTGTCAATGAGTTTTGCCGTGGCAATCGATTTGCTTGCCCGACGAGTCTTTCGCCTCAGGTCCAGCAGTTATATCTACGCGGCGATGTGCAGCAAAATTCGTTGCTCAAGGTAGGCGACAGTGCGTTTTCGAAACTGAAAGATTTTAAGGCAAGCGTCGGAGCTGAACTCCGCGTGCAAGTGCCGATCGTCAACGTCCCTTTCCGTCTGATCTACTTTTACAACCCGAACGCAAAACTCGGCTATACCGAGGAGTTGCCGGGCATCTTCCTTCCGGGTAAGCGTAACGGATTTAGATTTACCGTCGGACGTACGTTCTAACAGGCGCTTTATCGCAAAATTGACAACAATTTTGCGATAATCTACTATTGCTTTTCTTTTTTTGAAACGACAAGCAACAGTTTGCGTACAATTGGTTTCAAATAGATGACGAAATAGCGGGGTCATTGCACCTTTCTAAGAGTTTAAGGAGTACTACATAATAATGAGAAGATTCAGTTTAGCCGCCCTCAGCCTTTTATTCGCTGCGATGTTTGCGGTATCAGCAAATGCTCAGGCTGGAGCTGCGCAGACCGGTGCCGGCAAATTCGGCCTAGTCAATAGTTACCTTTTTGCCGATGAGAAACCCGGCGGTGGCATCACCAAGTTCAAGAATGCGTTGACCGCCCTCGAAGCGGAATTCAAGCCTCTCAATGATGAGCTTAAGACGATGCAGACCAAGTACGAAGGACTTGCTGCTGAGATCCAGAAGCTGCAGAATCTGCCGCAGGCTGACCGCAACGCTATCCAGGCCAAGGTCGACGAGGCACAGAGCATCGAGACCAATATGAAGCGTAAGCAGGAAGACGCCAAGGCACGCTATACCAAGCGTTATGATGCGGTAGTCGGCCCGGTGACGGACGACATCCTCAAGGCGATGAATGATTACGCCAAGGCCAAGGGATATGCCGTAATTATGGACGGGCCGAAACTGCTCGAAGCTCAGATCCTGATGGGCTTTGACGAAAAGTCTGACGTCACCCTTGATTTCATCGCGTTCTACAACGCTCGTAAATAGCGATCCGGCCGGACTAGTGCCGGCGGCGAGTTGCTAACCAAAATGACGAGTAGCCGGTAAAATGTATTTTGCCGGCTACTCGTATTTTATATTTTTGGTATCATTTGCGAGTATGACAATCCTCGATTCAGTTGCTATCCAAAAGATCCTGCCCCACCGATTCCCGTTCTTACTGGTGGATAAGATCATTGAGCTCGAGCCACGTGTGAGCATCGTCGGTATCAAGCAAGTGACATTTAACGAACCATTTTTCAGCGGACACTTTCCGGGTGCGCCGGTGATGCCGGGCGTGCTGCAGATCGAGGCTTTGGCGCAGGTCGGAGCTATCCTTGCCCTGCGTGAGTTTGAGGATCGCGAGAGCAAGATACCTTTCTTTACCGGCATCGAGGACTGCAAGTTTCGCCGCCCCGTAGTGCCTGGCGACACACTGAGACTCGAGGTCACGACGCTGCGGATCGGGTCAAAAGTACAGAAAATGCGTGGTGTCGCCACCGTTGACGGACACGTGACGGCCGAGGCGACGATCACGTCGATCATCGCTGACCGCCCCAAGGAGCAATAAGATGGAACCATACCAATTAACAACCCGCGAAGCGCTTATGTGGGTGATGCTGATAAACGCTCTCATCGGACTCGGGCTCGGGCTGATCCCGCTGCTCTTTGGCTATTTTAATAAACAGCTTCGGTTAGGTGTGATCGGCATTATCGTAACCACGGTCGGCGGAGCCATACTCGGTATTTTTATCTCGATACCGGCGACTATCATCTTTACGTGGCTGGTCGCCCGCAAATCTAAGTCATCGGCCGGCAAACCGGACGACGATCAACCGCAGATATGAGCACATTTATCCACGCCTCGGCGATCGTGCACCCTGATGCGGCGATCGGTGATGATTGTCATATCGGCCCGTTTTGCTCGATCGGTGCCGAGGTCAGACTCGGTGCGGGCGTGAGGCTCGATTCGCACGTCGTGATAGACGGTATCACCACGATCGGCGACGGCACGCACGTTTACCCATTTGTCTCGATCGGGCTCGGCCCGCAGGACCTCAAGTACGCCGGCGAAGCGACATCGACAGAGATCGGCCTGCGAAATCAGATACGCGAATTTGTGACCATTCATCGCGGAACTGTCGGCGGCGGCGGCGTCACGCGTATCGGTGACGACAATCTGCTGATGGCACAGGCGCACGTCGCACACGATTGTCAGGTCGGCAACAGCGTGATAATGGCTAATGCCGCCACGCTCGCGGGCCACGTCGAGATCGCCGATCGGGCAAGCGTGGGAGCTTATTCGGGTGTGCACCAGTTTTGCCGCGTCGGCTATGAGGCGTTCGTCGGCGGTTATTCGGTGGTAGTTAAGGACGCTCTGCCCTTTGCGATCATTCAGGGAAACCACGCCAAATGTTACGGCCTGAACAAGGTCGGAATGAAGCGTCGCGGATACAGCCCCGAAGTGATCGAAAGCCTCAATCACGCATTTCGCCTGCTGCTGTCGTCCAAGCTCAATACGACTCAGGCTCTCGAGCGTATCAGGGCCGAGGTCGCTGACTGCAAAGAGGTAAAGCTGCTGCTCGACTTTATCGAAGCTTCGAAACGCGGCGTCGTTAAATAGCTATTTGCGGCGTGTCGCGAGAACTGCCAGCACGTCGCATATCGACTCATTCTTGGCTCTGAGCAAGATCAAATAGTGAAACAACAGATCGGCAGCCTCGGACAAGAATTTGTCCCGGTCGTCGTCCTTTGCCTCGATGACGAGTTCGACGGCCTCCTCGCCGACCTTTTGGGCGATCTTGTTGATGCCTTTTGCAAAAAGGCTCGCGACATACGACCCTTCGGCGTTGGTCGCCCGGCGATCGTCGATAACGCTCTCAAGCTCTGTGATAAGGTCAAAGGGCCTCCGGATCGCATCGCCAAAGCACGTCGCTGTTCCATTGTGGCAAACCGGGCCCGACGGTAT
This sequence comes from Chloracidobacterium sp., assembly GCA_016720705.1. Lineage (NCBI taxonomy): Bacteria > Pseudomonadati > Acidobacteriota > Blastocatellia > Chloracidobacteriales > Chloracidobacteriaceae > Chloracidobacterium > Chloracidobacterium sp. The sequence continues at coordinate 1,898,812 of JADKKB010000007.1, forward strand.
CGCCTTTATCAACAGCGTGTCCTCGTCACAATCCGGAGCGATGGAGACGACCTTGAGAAAATTGCCGCTGGTCTCGCCTTTGGTCCATAACTGCGACCGAGAGCGTGAATAGAACGTCACCTGGCCGCTCGCCTGTGTCTTGAGCAAAGCTTCCTCATTCATAAACCCAAGCATTAAAACGGCTCCGGTTCCGGCGTCCTGGACGATCGCCGGTATCAGTCCGTCGGCGTATTTATCGTATCTAAGGTTCATAATCTCACCTCTATTCCCCTCGTTGCCAGATAGTGCTTGAGGTTTGCGACCGACATCTCACCATAGTGGAAGACGCTTGCCGCCAATGCCGCATCCGCGTGCCCATACTCAAAAACGGCCGCAAAATCATCGTTATCGCCGGCCCCGCCGGAGGCGATCACGGGCACGCTCACGGCATCCGAGACAGCCCGCGTCAGTTCAATTTCAAATCCACTCTTTGTTCCGTCTGCTTTCATAGAGGTCAGCAGTATCTCGCCGGCACCGAGTTCGACCCCGCGACGAGCCCAATCGAGAACGTCGATGTCGGTGGCAACTCGGCCGCCATTTAGAAACACCTTCCAGCCCGTGTCGGTTTCCTTAGCGTCGATGGCGAGGACGATACATTGCGACCCGAAATTGGCCGCCGCGTGTGTTAAAAGGTCAGGCGATCTGACCGCTGCGGTATTTATCGATACCTTGTCAGCGCCGCATCCGAGCAGAACTCCGATATCCTCAACAGCCGAAATACCGCCGCCGACCGTAAACGGTATATTGATCTCGGACGCCACGCGGGAGATCAAGGCGGCAAAGGTCTTTCGCCGTTCATTGGTCGCCGATATGTCGAGCAGGACCAGTTCGTCCGCGCCCTCGGAGCAATATCGGACAGCGAGATCGACCGGATCGCCCGCGTCCCGCAATCCTATAAAATTAGTGCCCTTTACGGTTCGACCGTCCTTAACGTCGAGGCACGGTATTATTCGTTTAGCCAACATATCTCGATAGTTCCTCCAGTGCGATACTTCGCTCATAGATCGCCTTTCCGATGATCACGCCTTTGCAGCCGATCGCCTCGAGAGCGTCAACGTCCGCGGTGCTGGTGACTCCGCCGCTCGCGATCAGATCGATCGATGGTATCGTAGCCAAGATCTCTCGATAAAGCTCAAGCGATGGCCCGGCCAACGTACCGTCATTGGCGATGTCGGTCACAAATATACGGGTGACACCGCGGGTCGCAAACCCGGACAGAAACCCTACGATCGGCTCGTCCGTCTCTGTTTTCCAAGCGTCGATCGCGACATTGCCATTCTTTGAATCGGCACCAAGCAAGAACCTGTGAGCACCAAATTTTGTGATCCAGTCAAAAAGCAGTTCAGGATCGCGGACCGCAATACTACCGACGTTGATCACGGATGCACCCGCCTCAAATACTGCCGCCGCGTCTGTGTCCGTTCGAATGCCGCCGCCATAATCGATGACCAGTGACGTGGCTGACGCAATGCGGTCGAGCACCTGCAAATTAGCCGGTTTGCCGCTACGGGCGCCGTCGAGATCGACCATATGCAAGCGTTTCATCCCCGCATCTTCGAAGCGTTTTGCTATCTCAAGCGGGTCGGTGGAGTAAACGGTCTCGCGGGAAAAATCGCCCTGTACCAGACGCACACAACTGCCGTCGATCAAGTCCATTGCCGGTATTATTTCGATCATAGCTTTAAGAAATTCTCCAGGATGAGTGCCCCTATATCACCCGATTTCTCAGGATGAAATTGCAGCGAATGAAAATTGTCACGGCTCAGACCGGCACTGAATTGGCCACCGTATTCCGTAACCGCCGTCGTGTCCGCACCTACGCCGACGTAATACCCGTGAACAAAATATACCCACGCACCTTCGGCGACACGGTCAAATAGCGGTGACTGCAACTGCCCGATCTGATTCCAACCGGTGTGCGGGATCTTGAGCGTGCCGTCAACAAACTTGTTGGCGCGATAAGGCAAGATGCCCAGACACGTAGTCGAATTTTCATCAGAAAATTCGCACATAAGGTGCATCCCCAGACAAATGCCCAGCACCGGCTGCGTCAACGTGCGGATAACGCCGTCGAGTTTGTGCTCACGCAGATATCGCATCGCACTCGAAGCCTCGCCGACGCCCGGAAATATCACGCGGTCCGCCTGCCTGAGCTCGTCCGTCGAGTCGGTGATCGACGACTCGACGCCGAGGCGGTGGAGGGCATTGGCAACCGAGACGGAATTGCCGGCATTGTATTTAACGATCGCGACTTTCATAAAACTCCTTTCGTGGTCGGCAGCGAGTTTCCCTCGCGTCGAACCGCCATCTTGATCGCCTTGGCAAACGCCTTAAAGATCGCTTCGATCTTATGGTGTTCGTTTGTGCCGGTCGCGACGATATTGAGGTTGCACAGAGCCTTGTCGCTGAACGATTTGAAAAAATGAAAGAACATCTCGGTCGGCATCGCGCCGATCATCTCGCGTTTGAATTCGGCGTCCCAGACGATCCAGTTTCGGCCGCCGAAATCTAATGCGACCTGAGCGAGGCAATCGTCCATCGGCAGGCAAAAGCCATATCGCTCGATACCGCGCTTGCCCGCAAGTGCGAGTGCAAACGCCTCGCCGAGCGTGATCGCGACGTCCTCGATGGTGTGGTGCTCATCGATATGCAGGTCGCCCTTCGCCGAGATCGAGAGGTCTAGACCGCCGTGACGAGCAAGTTGCTCGAGCATATGGTCGAAAAATGAAATGCCGGTCGCGATCTCCGCACGGCCGCTGCCGTCGAGGTTGAGATCGACCGTGATCTCGGTTTCGTTTGTTTTGCGCGTGTGTGTGATCCGGCGGTGCGGCATACGCAGAATGTCATAAATATCATTCCAGTCACGTGCCGTTTTCACTGATGCATCGACATTCAGGTCCAGAGGAAAATTGGGATTCTCGATGTAGATCGCCCTTGCACCGAGATTTTTGGCGAGTTCGACGTCAGTCGGTCGGTCCCCGATGACGTAGGAGTTTGCCAGATCGTATTCCCCCGTAAGATATTTGGTCAGCATCGCGGTTCCCGGCTTCCGCGTCGGTGCATTTTGGCGCGGGAGCGTCCGGTCAACAAAGACGTCGGCGAATACGACGCCCTCATCCGCGAATGTCTGCAGCACAAAATTCTGTGCCGGATGAAACGCGGTCTCGGGGAACGAATCAGTACCGAGTCCGTCCTGATTGGTGACCATCACGATCATAAAATCTGTTTCCCTCACGATCTGAGCGAGTCTGGTAATTGCCCCGGGCAGAAATCGAAGCTTTTCGATCACGTCCACCTGAAAGTCCTCGGGTTCGCGGATCAGCGTGCCGTCACGGTCGATAAATAGAACTCTTTTCATATTTTTACATCTCCGGATGCCGTAGTTGCCGGCACATTCTCCGTATTTTCGATCATTTCGAGAGTGGCGATCAGCCGATCATTCTCCGTTGCCGTGCCCACGGTGATCCGCAGGCATCCATCACAAAACTCGACGTTGCTGCGGTTGCGGACAACTATCTTTTGATCGATCAGTGCGTCGTAAACCGCATTGGCATCGGTAAATTTTGCCAAAATGAAATTAGCGGACGACGGATAGACCTTTTTAACAATTTGCAGTTTATCAAGTGCAATTTGCAGACGTTCCCGCTCCGATATTATGTCGCCGATCCATTTCTCTATCGTCGAACGATCAGCCAATGCCCGGATCACCGCATCTTGGGCAATCTCGCTGACGTTATAGGGCGGCTTTACGCGATTCATCAGATCGACGATCGACTGATCCGCATAGGCGAGACCCACGCGAATACCCGCCATTCCCCAGGCTTTGGAAAATGTTTGGAGCACGACGAGATTCGGTATCCGGCCGATCTCGCCCGTGAGCGAGGCGTCACCGGCAAAATCTATGTAGGCTTCGTCAACGACAATGATCCCGTCGAAGCTCTCGGCGAGTTCGATCATTGATTCGTGCCGCATCAGATCGCCGGTCGGATTATTCGGCGAGCAGACAAAGATCAGCTTCGTCCTTTCGGTCAATGCTCGCTTGATCGCGGCGACATTGAGCTGAAAGTCATCGGTCAGGAGCACTTCGCGTACCGCAACGTCATTGATCTCTGCCGACACACGATACATCCCGTAAGTCGGCGGGCAGATTATCACCTCATCGCGGCCCGGTTCGCAAAATACGCGAAACAGCAGATCGATCGCCTCGTCGCTGCCGTTGCCGATGAATATCTGCGACGGCAGTACCTGCTTTATCGGAGCAATGCGGGCCTTCAACGTCGTTTGAAGCGGGTCGGGATAGCGATTGTATCCGGGGCCCGCCGGCGATCCGAATGAGTTCTCGTTGGCATCGAGGAATACCTCGGCCGTGCCGACAAACTCGGAACGTGCCGATGAGTATGGCTTCAGATCTCTGATATTGCGGCGGACCAGCCGCTCTAGCTTAAATGTCACTGTGCCCTCCCGACGGACTCACGCCGCAATGCCATCGCGTTTCGGTGAGCATCCAGGCCCTCGGCCGCCGCTAGGGTCTCGACGATCGGGCCGAGCCCTCGGACGCCATCAGCGGTCAATTTCTGAAACGTGATGGTCTTGTTAAAGCTGCTGACCGAAACACCGCTATACGCACGGGCGGCGCCGCCGGTCGGGAGCGTGTGGTTGGTCCCTGACGCGTAGTCGCCGGCACTCTCGCACGAGAAATTACCGATGAAAACGGAACCGGCGTTTACGATCCTTTCAGCTACGTCGTCTGCCCGCTCGGTCGCGATGATCAAGTGTTCAGGCGCATACTCGTTAAGTATTTCGACCGCCTCATCGATAGTTTCGACGAGTATGGCAGTTGAATTCTGAAGAGCCGCCGCCGCGATCGACTTGCGGGGCAACAGCTCGATCTGACGTTCGACCTCCGAAAGCGACTTATCGATCAGTTCCTCTGAGGTCGCGATCAAGATCACCTGACTGTCCGGGCCGTGCTCCGCCTGTGAGAGCAGATCTGACGCCACAAAAGCAGGAATGGCGGTGTCGTCGGCCAGTACTGCGACCTCGGACGGTCCGGCCGGCATATCGATCGCGACGCCCGAACGCAGGACCTGGAGTTTGGCCTCGGTCACAAATTGATTGCCGGGGCCAAAGACCTTGTAAACCGCCGGCACCGTTTCCGTGCCGTACGCCATCGCCGCGATCGCCTGTGCGCCGCCTATTTTGAATGCACTGGTCACTCCGCACAGTTTGGCTGCATACAGGGTTACCGGATCGATCTTGCCGTTGCTATTGGGCGGCGACGCGAGGACGATCTCGCGGCATCCCGCGATCTTGGCCGGAACGGCCAGCATCAAGACGCTGGAAAAAAGCGGTGCACTGCCCGCCGGTACGTAGAGCCCGACCTTTTCGATCGCCACCGACTTTTTCCAACAGAAAACGCCCGGCATCGTTTCGATCACCGGCGGCAATTCATCGGCGACGGTGTGAAACTTCTCGATGTTTGCCTTGGCGACAGCGATCGCGTCCTTGATCTCTGCCGAGACGAGCGACTCGGCTTCGGCATATTCATCGTCGGTGATCAGAAACTCTTCGAGCTCGACCTTATCAAAATGACGAGCACAATGACGAAGTGCGGCGTCACCGTTCGCGTGGACGTCTTTAAGAATATTGGACACCGTACGCTCCAGAAATCCGGTGTCGATCGACGGTCGCTTTAGCAGCCCTCGCAGTTGTTCATTTGTCGGAAATTTTATTATTTGCATATATTTACCTGATCATTTGATCGATCGAAAGCACAAGTATTCCCTCAGCACCGGCCCGTTTAAGAGCGTCGACAACTTCCCAAAAGTCAGCTTCGCCGACCACCGAGTGCATCGACACCCAGCCCGGTTCGGCAAGCGGCAATATCGACGGGCTTCGCATTCCGGGCAGGATAGCCCGGATCTCATCGGCCCGCTGAGTCGGGGCATTTAGGAGAATGTACTTGTTTTGAGACGCGGCCTTAACGCTGCGAATGCGGAAAAGCAATTGGTCGAGTATGTCCTGTTGCTCGCCCCCGAGCGTTTGACGGGCGATCAGCACAGCCTCGGACGACATCACGGTCTCGACCTCTCTGAGCCCATTCGAAAACAGTGTGCTGCCGGAACTGACCAGATCACAAACTGCGTCGGCAACCCCGATAGACGGGGCGATCTCGACCGAACCGCTGATCTCGTGAATATCCGCGGCGACACCGCGTTCTGAAAAGTATTTATGAAGTATCGTTGGATAACTGGTCGCGACGCGGCGGCCCGCGAGGTCGGCGAGGGCAGTATAGTCAAATGCCTTAGGCACGGCTATTGACAGTCGGCAACGGCCAAATCCGAGTCTCTCGATCGTATCGACCGACACGGGACTCTCGGCGAGTACATTCTCTCCGACGATGCCGATATCCGCGACGCCATCGGCAACGTAGGATGGAATATCATCGTCACGCAGGAAATATATCTCCAGCGGAAAGTCGTAAGCCTCGGCCCGCAGTTTGCCAAGTCCCTTGGAAAAGCGGATCCCGCATCTTTGCAGCATATCGGCCGAACCGTCCGCTAATCGTCCTTGTTTTTGTAATGCGATCTTTAATTTCATATATGTAAAAACGACAAAGCGACGCCCTTTGAATCTATTCAAGGTTTGCGTCGCAAATAAAACTTATTTTGTAGAGTTATCTAAAAAACTATGTTCGATCCACGCGCAAATGGGTATGCACGTGGTGGTGGAAGGTATGGATGTAAGTAAAGGCCCTAAGCATCGTATCTATATTAAAAACATACCGAGCCGGTAATTGCAAATCCGTTTGTGTGGGCCGATGTGCTAAAATTTTGACTTTGACCATGGAAACTGCATCGCAAGACACCGTAATATTGGAATTTGGCAAACGTATTCAGCGTTGTTACGGCTGCTTTATCGCCTATCACCTAAAGGATCTGTATCTCGGCGAGGACGTCACGTTCTTTTGCGAAAACTGCAAGGACGATACTATGTTCCACTTCGAAGATTTTTCGCGTCTGCTGGACATCTCGAAGCTGAAAGAAGTATCGGAAGATGACCATCATCATTGATGAAAACGGCAACACTCCACATCGATGCTCCCGACGGCGTCCGTGTCGTGACGCTCGATGACGAACTGACGATCGGCCGCACAATGCCGTCGCAACTCGTGCTGAGCGACAGCGGGCTTTCACGCAAAAATACAACTATATTTCGTGACGAAGACGAGATCCTGGTCGTCGACGAAGACTCGACGAATGGTACATTTCTCAACGGCGAACGTATTAGCGGCGCACCGCGGAGGTTGACGAGCGGCGATAAACTCTCGATCGGGAGTTCGACGACGATCCGTGTCGAGATCGAGGGTGTCCCATCAGCTATTACGCCACCGCCCGCGCCCGCCGAGGCGTCACTGCCAACGCCATTGCCAACACTCACACCGGCGGCACCAACGGTCGCGGCGGAGTCCGGCGACTCACAGACCAAGATGCTGATCGCGGCGGGAGCACTGACGTTCCTCATAGTTTTCGGAGCATTGATCGCTCTGCTGGTCGTCACCCGAAACGGCGGCGGCGGTGGAACGGCGGCAAACGGCGGCACGACAAGACCGGTGCTGGCGTCGGGCCTGATACCAAAACGCGTCATCGACCCGCTCGGCGGTGAGGACGAGGACGACCTGGATGATCTGATCGCATCGTGGGAAACCGAAGAAAAAGAGCTCGACACAACGTCGGTCGCCGACATTACGGCTGATCCGACCAAGACGGAAGATGCTGACCTAAATGTGACATCCGCATTTCTGGCGGCCCAAGAGCGTAAGTCACTTGAGGCTCGAAGCGGCGAAACCGGCATCCGTCCGGCGGGCCTCGATGTGCCCAAAGAGCTCTTTGGCGACGGCGTGATCAAACAAAAAGCCAAACTGACGCAGATGAAAAGCACCGGATATCTCCAGCCGATGGATTTTGCGGAGCTCGCTGATAAGCGTCTGAAACAAGAGCTGATCGAAATGCCGATGGCGACAAAGAGCTTTTATCTGGTCGTCGGCGGTAGTGCGGGCGAGGGGCCGTTCACCTCGTTCAATTTTCAAACCGGTAATGCAGAGATCGCTCAAGGTTCGCCCAAGTACAAAACGCTCGAACAGTTGGCCGCAAACTTCGGCGGTCAAAAGTATGACGTCAATAATTCGGCCGATCGCAAGCAGATGCGGATCAGGCTCTTGAGAATGTTCAACAAGCGGGCAAAACCGGTACTCGAAGAGGTGGCAAACGCGTATTTGGAAAAATTTGGACGGCCGCTGAGAGTAACCTCGTTGACCCGTTCGATGGACTATCAGATCAGCCTTAATGCGACCAACGCAAACTCATTTAAGGTGCGCGGCGAAGGCTCGCTGCCGCCGCACACGTCGGGCTGCGCATTTGACCTCGCCCGCAAGCATATGACGGCGGACGAGCAAAATTTTGTGATGGCAAAGCTCGCCGAGATGGAGCGTGCAAACAAATTGGACGCACTTATCGAATACGGCACCAACGCCTGCTGGCACATCTTCATCTACTTCGACGGCGTACCGCCGCGAATGTGACGTTTAGAACAATTAAGCAATAAACTGCTGCCCCGCATACATCTGATTTCCCCGATCAGGCTACACCGTCGACTGCCGCCGCCGCGTATTAAGTTGCGGGGTTTTTGGACAATCAGCCCGGCAATTCTTAGACTTGAACAATAGATGGAAAATGGCTCGAAAAACAAAAAGACGCTGACCGGCCTCGCCGCGCGTCTTGGGCGACTGCCGAGCGACAAAAAGCGGGCGGCGCTTGAGACAAGTGCGGCACTTGCGGGTGTCAGCCTGCGTGTCAGTCGCAAATTTGTCGAGGCAGTGCCGCGAGCCGCTAAACTGCTCTCGGCCGACGATCTGCGGCTGTGGGGTGAGGTGGGCCGCCGCCTGGCTATGGGCAGTGCCGATGTCGGAGCCGCATTTTTCGCCGATGGCGTTGCGGGCCTGAAGCCGGTGCCTGAGAACTCCCGAGCGGCCGTATTTCAGATCTGCACGCGGCAATTGGTGCTGTCGAGTTCGATCGCTCTGGAGACATTTCGGGCGGTACCGGAGATCGCCCGCGAGGTCGACGACGAACAACTGTTGGCGGAGATATTTGCCGTTGCGTTCGAGATCGCGCAGCGATCGGCAAAGCACAGTGCCGAGTTTTTGCAACATACTCCGGCGGTTGCGGCGGCGATCAGAGCAAACGGCGACAACGGCGAAGTGGCCGCCGCCGCGATCGCTCTCGCACGCCAATTTGCCGAGCGAACCGGTGGAATGACTGCAGATCTCTGGAGCGGTCTGCCGGACACTCTGGCCAAGGTGTCGTCTGACAACGCGGTCAAACTACTGCATTGTGCGGGACAATTCCTGGAGTTTGGCGGGAGCGTGACATTGCATTTCGTATCGTCGGGCGGCGACGTTCTGGGTGCGTGCGAATCAGCGTTTGACGATTGGACGCTGGTTGCGAGGACGGTCGCACGGCACGGAAATGCCGTACTGATCGCCTTTCTGCGGACCACGCCAAAGGTCATCGCGGCCCTCACACGTAATAAACGCGAAGACCACAGTCAGGCCGTCGGCCGCGTTCTGCAGCTAACGGCTAAGATCGCCGAAACCGACGCCGAAAGTGCCCTGGCCGCATTTAAGTCGAGTGCGGCGGCATTGCGAACGGTTTCGCTTGAGCAATTTGAGGAATGGGTCGAGACCGGGATCAAGGAGCGTAGCGGCGATTCGTCAAAGGCACGGCGAAGCTATTTTGCGCTTGAGACACGCGAATCCAATTCGCGTCTGCAGCGGGCTCGTCTGGGTTTGCCGCTCGAAAAGGTCCAGTCCGTTTTGCGTATGTACGTCGAGGCGCTGACTGGCAAAGAGGTCGAGGTCGCCCCGATCACCGAAATCCCTCAGGAGTCGCGGATCGGTGACGGTAAAACCATTTATTTGCCGAGTGCGGTCGCCGAGTTTGAAGACGACGAAATGGATTTTCGGCTGTACAAGGTGCTCGCCGCACACGGTGCCGGACAGATCGAATTCGGCACCTTCGAAAAGGACACCGATGGACTAAAGGCGGCGTTTACTGAGTTGAGCGAGCTTTATGAGGCGACCGCCGATCAAACGGACGCGTTTTCGCTCGCAGGCTATATCGAGGATGTGCAGAAGGGCGAACGAGCGCTCTCGAACGACGAGATCGCCGCGGAAAAGCGTCGAAAAAAGAAAAAACTGCCGAAAGGTTCGGATTACCGAGACGTTTTGACCACCTTTCCCGAGCCGCGTCTGGCCCGAAAGATATTCGGCACGATGGAGAACGCCCGCATCGACGGGCGTCTGCGGGGCGTGTACCGCGGCCTCCGAAAGGACCTTGATCTGATGCAGAAATTTTTGCGTGAGAATCGGCCGTATATTTTCGACCTGCCGATGCATCAGGTGCCGTTCGAGTTATTGTTTCAGATCACGATGTGCGGCGGTGCGACCGATGACGCAAGGAAATTTTACGGGCAAGTCGTGTCCGAGATCGAGGCGATCATTGAGAAGTATGTTGCCTTTGACCGTCGCGGCGATCGCGTCACGACGGTGGCCGATTCGATAATGGCGACGAGCCGCATTTACACGCTCTTTCAGACAGTCACGCCTGAGCAAAATCAGGATGCCGAAAGCGAACAGACCGACGATAATAGCGAATTTGCCTACGACGATAAGGACGCTGCCGAGGCCGTCACCGAGGATCAGGTAAAACGCGAAAAGCCAAAGGAAGCCAAGGACGTTTCCGACCTTTTCAATGCGTGGAACAGCCTCGACGACGAGGGCGAACCCGACGAACTGCAGGGCTCGGAGGCTTGGTCGCAAAGCGAGATGCCCGAGCAAGCCCTGGAGTCCGACGATGTTGCCTTTGCCTACGACGAATGGGATCGTGAGTTGAACGACTACCGTGTCGGCTGGAGCCGCGTAATCGAGAAACGTGTAAAGCAGGGCGACCGCACCTTTGTCGAACTTGCGCGTTCGCGGTATCGCGGCGTGATCGCGTCGATCAGACATCAGTTTCAGCTAATGAAACCCGAAAATCTGACAAGGGTCAATCGCGAGATCGACGGCGAGGATTATGATCTGAATGCCCTGGTCGAATTTGTCGTCGATCGTCGTGCCGACGGACGGCAATCAGAAAACATCTATACCAAAAAGCTGAGGCGCCAGCGTGACGTCGCAGTTTCTCTGCTGCTCGACCAATCGTCGTCGACGGCCAGGACGATCACGCGAAATCCGCTCCAGCCCTACACACATCCGGGCCGGCGGATCATCGAGATCGAAAAAGAAGGCTTGGTGCTGATGAGCGAGGCTCTCGAGGCGGTCGGCGACGTGTATTCGATCGCCGGGTTTACCAGCGAGGGTCGGCGAAACGTGAAGTTTTATGTCGTAAAGGATTTTGACGAGAAATACTCCGAGGAGATCGAGCGTCGCATCGGCGGCATTACCTTTCAGAACAACACTCGGCTCGGGGCCGCTATACGCCACGCCGCGCATAAACTGCTGCGGCAAGAGTCGCGGACCAAATTGCTCATCATCCTGACCGACGGCCGGCCGTACGACCACGATTACGGCGATGCCCGCTATGCCCGCGAGGACGTTCGCGAGGCTCTGACCGAAGCAAAAATGAGCGGCATCACGCCGTTTTGCATTACGGTCGACCGCGAGTCTGAGGCCGAACTCCGCGATCTGTACGGCGACGTCGGCTATACGATCATCGACGATGTCCTCTCGCTGCCCGAAAGGATGCCGAATATTTATCGACGACTGACCAGCTAGTGCGGTGAGATTGACAATGCATAGACCGGAAACAGTATTCCTCTTCGACGTGGATAACACGCTGCTCGACAATGACAGTGTGACGGAGGATCTGCGGGCGTTTCTCGAGGATGAAGTTGGTAAGGATCGCAGTGATCATTACTGGGAGATATTCGAAAAGTTGCGAAACGAGCGTGGCTATGCGGATTATCTAGGGGCTTTGCAGCGATACCGGATCGCAAATCCGTACGACTCGCACTTATTGGCGATGTCTACCTTTCTGATAAATTATCCGTTCGCCGACCGCTTGTTTCCGTACTCGCTGGAGGTGATCAAACATTGCCGAACGATGGGAAAGGTCGTGATACTGACCGACGGCGACGTCGTCTTTCAGCCGCGAAAGATCGAGAGCTCAGGCCTTTTCAATGCCGTCGACGGCAACATCCTGATCTACGTCCACAAGGAACAAGAACTTGCCGACGTCGAGCGTCGTTATCCGGCCGAGCATTACGTTTTGGTCGATGACAAGGTTCGCATCCTCACCGCGATCAAAAACATTTGGGGCGAACGCGTGACCACCGTATTTCCGCGTCAGGGCCACTACGCTCTCGACACCGAGCAGGTCGCCAAATACCCCGCCGCCGACATCACGGTCGAACGCATCGGCGATATCCTGGCTATCGAATCCTTCTAAAACTTATCCTACTTCGCGATCTTCGCGGCTTTGCGCTAAAAATCTTCTCACGCAAAGCCGCGAAGACCGCCAAGGAAAAAAGTGACCCAATAGCGGCGACGGCGGTATTCTGCTACCCTCAGAGGTTTACTATGAATATCGTCTCGCTCGAAAATGTCTCTAAGAATTTTGGCTTCAAGCCGCTTTTTGAAAATGTGACCCTAGGTCTCGAGGATCGCGACAAGATCGGCATTATCGGTGCGAACGGCTCGGGTAAATCGACGCTCTTAAAGATCATCGCCGGGCTCGAAGAACCCGATACCGGACGCGTCGTGAGGGCAAAGGGCAAGTCGCTCGCTTTTCTGTCGCAAAACCCGCAGTTCGACGACCAACTGACGGTACTCGAGACGATCTTTGCCTCGAGTAGCGGCGTGATGCAGACCATACGGGATTACGAGGCGGTCTGTCACGATCTCGCCGCCGGCCAGCACGATGCCGCAACTCTCCAGAGAATGTCCGATCTGCAGCACGAACTCGATACCAGCGGCGGTTGGGAGGTCGAGGCAAATGCCCGTGCTGTCCTGACGCGACTCGAGATCACCGACACCTCGGCCAAGATGGGCACGCTCTCAGGCGGCCAGCGTAAGCGCGTCGCCCTTGCTCACGAACTCATCTTTAAGCCCGACATCCTGATCCTCGATGAGCCGACCAATCATCTCGACGCCGATACGATCGAGTGGCTTGAGGAATATCTGTCACGCTACACGGGCGTCCTCTTGCTGGTCACGCACGACCGCTACTTTCTCGATCGAGTCACGAGTCGCATCTTCGAGGTAGATCGCGGTGCGATCCAGAATTTTAACGGAAACTACGCCTACTATCTCGAAAAAAAAGCTGAGCAGGACACACTTCGCGAGGTCGAGGGCCACAAACGCGACCAACTGATCAAAAAAGAACTCGCCTGGTTGCGTCGCGGAGCAAAGGCCCGAACACGCAAATCGAAACATCGCATCGAGGCCGCCCATACGCTGATGGCGATCCCGAAAGAGCAGGCCAAGGGCGAGGTCGATATCGCGATCGGCTCAAAACGCCTCGGTTCAAAGGTCATCGAATTCAACAATATTTCGAAATCCTACGGCGACGCGACCTTGATCGACGGCTTTACATACCTGCTCAAACGCGATGACCGCATCGGCATCATCGGTGCCAACGGCAGCGGCAAAACGACTTTGCTTGATATTATCACCGGCCGCATCGAGCCGACCGGCGGCGAGATCGAGATGGGAACGACAGTTCACATCGGCTATTACGACCAGGAAAGCCGAGCTCTGAACGACGAACAGCGCGTGATCGATTACATCCGCGACGTCGCCGAATACGTCACGACCAACGAAGGCATTCAGATCACCGCGGGCAAAATGCTCGAGCGTTTTCTCTTCGCCCCGGCGGCTCAGTACGCCGTCATCGGCAACCTATCGGGCGGCGAACGCCGTCGCCTTTACCTGCTACGGATCCTTATGGGCTCGCCAAACGTCCTGTTGCTCGATGAGCCGACCAACGATCTCGACATCCCGACGCTCATCGCCCTCGAGGAGTATCTCGACGATTTCGGCGGCGCTCTGATCGTCGTCAGCCACGACCGCTACTTTCTGGATCGGACGATCGAAAGCGTTTTTCGATTTGAGCCCGGCGGACACGTTCGCGAATATACCGGCGACTATTCCGCCTATCTCGAGCGACGCGAAGTCGAGGAAGCCCAGCTCAAGGATCAGGGAAGTGTAAAGCCTCCCGAAAAGCCCTTGGCCGTGCCGGCGGCCGAAAAACCAAAAGGTAAAAAGCTCTCATTCAAGGAGCTTCGCGAGTATGAGGAGCTCGAGATCCGTATTGCACAAACCGAAAAACGGCTGCCCGAGATCGATACTGACCTCGCGGCCGCCGCCAGCGATGCAGGCCGTGTACACGAGCTTTTTGTCGAACAGCAAAAGCTCAACGACCGTCTCGAGATTGATATGGCCCGCTGGGCCGACCTCGCCGAGCGTCACGATGCCTGACGCCGCGAAGATTGGTACTATCAGAGAATGGAGAAATTAAGGATCACGCTACTCGGAATGTTTTGCTGTTCGCTATTGTTTGCCGCCTGCGGCAATGCGGCGACAGGCTTTGGCGAAAACCAGGTCTTTGAGTCGCACGCAAAAGACGCTCGGTTTCGCGTCGAGACCATCGCCTCCGGCCTCGAGATCCCTTGGGGATTTGCCTGGCTCCCGAATAAAGATCTGATCTTTACCGAGCGTCCCGGACGTGTGCGTATCATTCAGAACGGCAAGCTGAGGGCCGAACCGGTATTTGTCGTTCCGGACGTCGAGCCGTCGGGCGAGAGCGGCCTGATGGACATCTCGCTCCATCCCGACTTTGCCAAAAACCGCTTTATATATCTGGCGTACTCGTACAATAAAGAGGGAAAGCGCGTAAAGGTAATGCGCTATAAATACGCTGACGGTAAGTTTACCGAACCGAAAGTGATCGTCGAGGACGTGCCCGGAGCTCCGAATCACGCCGGTATGCGGTGCCGGTTCGGCCCCGACGGTAAGCTGTACGTCACGACGGGCGACTCGACCGATTGGAGTCTGGCACAAAAGCTCGAGTCGCTGGCCGGCAAAACGCTAAGGCTCAATGATGACGGCACGATCCCGTCCGATAATCCGTTTATTAAGACGGCCGCAGCACGGCCTGAGATCTGGAGTTACGGCCACCGAAACGCTCAGGGATTGGCGTGGCAACCCGGTTCCGGGCTGATGTTTCAGACCGAGCACGGACCGAGCTCATTTGAGGGCAAAGGGTCAGGCGGCGATGAAGTGAATATCGTCGAGGCGGGCAATAATTTAGGCTGGCCCGATATCCACCACAACGAAAAACGCGAAGGTATGATCTCGCCTCTGCTCGAATACAGTCCCGCGTGTGCACCCGGCAGCGGTATGTTCTACAACGGCTCAGCGTTTCCCGCTTTCAAGGGAAATTTCTTTTTTGGCTGCCTGCGCGGTGCACGCATCACGCGGGTTACACTCGACGGCCGCCGGGTCACAGCACAGGAAAACCTGCTCGAGGGCATCGTCGGACGAATTCGGGAAATGTCCGAAGGCCCCGACGGCTATATCTATTTCTCGACATCTAATCGCGACGGCCGGGCAAATCCCGCTAAGGACGACGACCGAATAATGCGGCTCGTGCCGGCGAAATAGTTGATCAGATCAGTTTTTTGACTTTTTCGGTTTCGAGGTCTTTTTATCCTTGTCCTTGTTGGGCACGGTCTTTTTCACCAAAAGGTGCGGTGCGATCTCGCCCTCGAGGATCTTCTTGGCTTGCTGCAATTCCGCCAGATGCTCCGTGCTCATTGTCGGATACGTCATATCGAGCGACTCGAGCTTGCGGACTATGATCTCTGATATCGCGAGACGTGTAAACCATTTCTTGTCCGCCGGGATCACGTACCACGGGGAGTGATCGGTCGAGGTCGCCTCCATCGCGTCCTCGTATGCATTCATATAATCGTCCCAAAAGACACGTTCCTTGGCATCGCCGGCCGAAAATTTCCAATTCTTCTCGGTGATATCGATCCTTTCAAGAAAGCGTTTCTTCTGCTCGTCTTTGGAAACGTGCAGGAAAAACTTGATCACGTGAGTGCCGTTTTCGGTGAGATGCCGTTCCCAGTCCCGGATCTGCCGAAATCGCTTTTGCCAGATAAATTTGTCATTCTTGACCTTGTCCGGTAGTTGTTGCAGTTGGAGAATGCCCGAGTGCACGCGAACGACCAGAACCTCTTCGTAATGTGAGCGGTTAAAAATACCGATTCGGCCGCGTTCGGGCAGTGATTTCTGACATCGCCAGAGATAGTCGTGATCGATCTCCTCCGACGAAGGCTGTTTGAAAGATGTGACCTGACAGCCCTGCGGATTGAGGCCGCTCATCACGTGCTTGATCGCTCCGTCCTTGCCGGCGGCGTCCATCGCTTGAAAAATGATCAGCAGTGAGTGAACATTTTGAGCGTAAAGGATATCCTGAAGCTCGGCGAGCCGCTCAATATTTGCGGCAAGGTCGGCGACGGCCATTTTCTTATCGGTATAGCCGTCGGACTGGTCGGTAGCGTGATCGTCCAGATTGACCTTTGAGCCCTCGGCGACGCGAAATCGTTCGATATCAAATTTATTTTTTGCCATCAAGTACACGAATACCACGAAACTGATGAAAATACTACCGCTTTTGTTGACACTTCTGATCTCAGCTACCGTTTTTGGCCAGCCCAAACTTGTTCCGACGCGAGTCACACTTAAGAACGGCAAGTCGTTTACGCTCAATCTGGCCGAGGGATTTGAGATCATCCCTGCGGCCGAGGGACTCAAGCGCGTACGCTTTTTTGCAAAAGCACCGGACGGCCGCATCTTTGTCACGGATATGTACAACCTCACGGACAATAAACGCGGTACCGTGTACATTTTGGATGGTTGGGACGCGGCAAAGGGCAAATTCTCCAAAGTCATTCCGTATATGACCGGCTTGCACAATCCGAACAGCGTCCAGTTTTACCGCGACAGCGACGGCCAGGAATGGATCTATCTGGCCGAAACAGAAAAGCTGACGCGGCGCAAATTTACACGCGGCGAGATCCGGCCTACCGACACAAGGCCGCAGACGCTCGCGACCTTTCCGGACTACGGTTTGAGTTACAAGTACGGCGGTTGGCATCTGACGCGGACGATCTCGTTCTCGCCGGACGGCAAGCTTTACGTCTCGGTCGGGTCAAGCTGCAATGCCTGCGTCGAAAAAGAAAAGATCCGGGCGAGCATCGTCGAGATGAATCCGGACGGCACGGACCAACGCGAATTTGCACGCGGCCTGCGCAACGCGGTCGGACTGCGGGCGATCGGTAAATTTGTGTTTGCGACCAATCAGGGCTCGGACCATCTCGGGCTGCAAAAGCCGGACGAGACATTTTACGCTCTAAAGCAGGGTTCGGATTATGGCTGGCCGTACTGCCATTCGTCGGGCGGTAAGATATTTGCCGATCCCGGTTTCAAACGGCCGGGCCAGTGCTCTAACGTAACGGCGCCTTACGCGTATTTCCCGGCGCGTTCGTCCGCACTCGGGTTCGATTATTTTGATGACGCCGATACTGTGGCTTCGATCAAGGACGCCTTTCTGGTCTCGCTCCACGGATCGACGAATAAGGCGATCGGCCACGGCTATAAGGTTGTAATAATGCGAAAAGGCGAGCGGCTGCAGGATTTTATGAACGGATTTTTGCAGCGGGGCAAGGTCAACGGCAGGCCGTGCGACATTATGAAACTCGATGCCAACGCATTCTTAATGACGGACGATTTTTCGGGGATCGTTTACCTCGTGCGTAAAAAGGGTACGGTTACCGAGATCGTGGAGGACGTCTAGAACGTCGCTGAAAAATCGCCCTTTCAGCTAGTCGGCGGTATCAATCGGTGTCGGTCTGTGATTAAATTTTTGTAGATTATGCTCAAACGCTATATGCACAAACGCGAGCGGTATCACGCGTTTCTCGAAGATAACCGCGTCGTGCATCCGTTTGAATGGGGGACGGAGTACATCACCGACGATGCCGGCGGCCGCGACTCGCGCGAGCTGTTCAGCGAGTTTTCGAAATACACGATCGAACACAGCGAAGATTTTTTCTGCTCGCCCGAGATCAGCGATTTTCGATTGGACGGCGACGATCTGACCTGGACGAGCGGTATAAGAACGCTATCGCCCGAGAACAACACGGTCTACGCCAAATATTTCCCAAACCAATCACACGACAAGAAAGCCGCCGTGCTCGTGCTGCCGCACTGGAATGCCAAGGCCGGGACGTATTTCGACCTCTGCAAAATATTTAACCGGTTGGGTTTTTCGGCATTGCGAATGACGCTGCCCTACCACGAGCAGCGGATGCCGCCCGAACTCGAACGTGCCGATTATCTCGTGGCTCCAAATGTCGGACGGACACTCCAGAGCCTGCGACAGTCCGTCGTCGATACGCGTTCGGCCGTGCGTTGGCTTAAGTCTCAGGGTTACGAAAAGATCGGCCTCGTCGGCACCAGCATCGGTTCGTGCGTCGGCTTTTTTGCCTTTGCACACGATATGCAGATCGATACGGCCGTCTTTAATCACGTTTCGGGCTACGTCGCCGATGTCGTTTGGGAGGGCCTGTCGACCTATCACGTCAAAGAGGGCATCGGCGACAACGTCGGTCTTGACGAGCTTCGCGAATATTGGCTGCCGATCTCGCCGATGGCGTATATGGACCGACTGTCAAAACTGCCGCCGCGGCCGCAGCGATATATCTATACGCTCTACGATCTGAGCTTTCCGGTCGATCTCTCACGCGATACGATGGCTGCCCTTCGCCGCCACAAGATCAAACACAGCAAAGCCGCGATCCCCTGCGGCCACTATACTCTCGGCGAAAAGCCCTGGGTGTACTACGACGGCTATAAGATCGTGTCCTTCCTAAGAAAGCACCTTAAATAGATCCTCAAATCCGCCAAACAACTCCAATTCTTCGAACTTACATCCAATTGATGTTAAAATTCAGTCATCTTTTGAATGAGTCTGATCGCCGAGAAGCACAAAAATACGGTAAGCGAAGCGATAGAGCACTTGATCTCTCGTGCCGAGAACGCGCGTGGGCTTGAGGGATCGGATATTGCCGGACGCGTCGAGGCTACGCTCGAGAAATATCTGCTTCGCGACTCGCCGAACGCTGCCCACACGGATATCGAGGAGTTCGTACACGATATTCGGGCCGACGACCTGTGTCTGATAGTGGCGTGCGAACGCGGTGATGAAAGGGCTTGGGAAGATCTGGTGGCAAATTTTGACCCGACCGTAAAATCGGCGGCTCGTAGAATATCGTCGAACAATGACGACGCTGAGGATCTGGCGAGTTCGATCTGGGCCGAACTTTACGGCCTGAGGATAGGGGCGGACGGCAAAAAGAAGAGTAAGCTCGCATATTACTCCGGACGTGGCAGTCTGGCCGGATGGTTGCGGGCGGTCGTCTCGCAGCTTGCGGTCGATGAATTTCGCAAGCAGTCAAAGTTTGTACAGATCGAAGAAGACCGCGAGTTTGAAAATCTCGCCAACGAGGCCGCCGGCCGCGACAACAATCATTTCGCGTCGCGCGGCGAAAATCCTGAGGTTTTGTTCAGCGACGGCGAAAGCGGTGCGGACGTTGCGGACGCTCTGGCCGCTGCGATCGCCGGACTCGAGGCCGAGGATCGCCTGATCCTGAAAATGTATTATTTTGACAGCCTAAAGCTAAAGGACATCGCGGCGACATTCGGCTACCACGAGGCGACCGCCAGCCGTAAACTGACACGGGTGCAGTCCGACATCCGAAAGGGCGTCGAACGCGAACTCAGATCGAGACACGGTTGGACCGACGGCGAGGTCAAGCGCCACCTTAGCGACACAGCCGCAAGCCTCGGCGTGAATCTCGAGACGATGTTCGCCGCTCTGCTCGTTTTGGCTCTGATGCAAGATATATGGATCGGCGGCGTTCTATAGTTGGGTTACGAAAACCTCACCACAGGGGCGTCGGGGTTTGAGGCAAGATGGATATGAATTGCAGGATGTCAGTCATGAACATTAAATCAAGTCGGTCTGTCTCTGCATTCTCCGTGGCTTCTGTGGTGAAAATTTACTAGATGGAACTTGAATTCGACAAAGAAATAGACGCGATACTGCGAAAAGCGCGGAGCGGTACGAGTGCGGCGGCGACGTCCGCGGACTCGTCGCACCTTGACGCCGACTCGATCGCTGCATTTGTCGAAAACGCTCTGCCGCAAGCGTCCAAACTGCTCTATATGGAGCATATCGCCGATTGCGACCGTTGCCGCCGGATTCTGTCACAGACCGTTACGCTTGATCGCGACGAGTCCTCAGATATTGCTGCCGCCATTACGCCGCCGATCGAGCAACCGATCGCCGAAACGGTTTTGCCGTGGTACAAACGGTTCTTTAACACGCCCGAAATGGCAATGACGTTGGGGGCTTTGGTACTGGCATTCTCCGGCTTACTGGGTTACATCGTGATGCAAAACACGGATAGTGCGGCGAAGCCGGAACTATCTCGCGCCACCGAACAACAACCCACACAGGGCGGGCCGTTTTACGGCGGCGAAGCAGATTACCCAAGTGCAAACAAGGCCGCGGCGGTCTCGGATACCGCGAATGTCGTAGCCGCAAATTCGGCCTCAGGTGCAATGCCGATGAATACTGCCGCAAACACTGCGGCAAACTCAAGCGGCCTGATCGATGCACCGAGTGGCAGTGCCGCCGGGAACCGAGCAGTAAGTGCAGCAAAACCCGAAGCGTCAGCGGACGACAAGTCAATCGCCGCCTCGCCGCCGCCGCCCGCCCCGATCACTAGCCAACCGCCGACGAGCGAAAGTGATGCAAAATCGGACGGCGGATCACCAAAAGCAAAAGAACAGAACGCAAGACTCGCCGCAACATCGACCGATGAGCGTATGGCCCGCGACGCCGCACCGCCGGCCAAAAAGAACACGGCCGTCCGCTCGGGCCCGTCAAACGCTCAGGCCCAGACTCAAAACGTCATCACCGAAAGCTCGCTACGTTCGGTGGGCGGCAAGTCGTTCGATCGCCGGGGCGGCGTTTGGTATGACCTCGCCTACAAGGGCCAATCGACCAAAAAGGTGACTCGCGGGTCAAATGACTACCGAAAGCTCGATGGCGGACTCCGCAATATAGGTGATTCCCTGGACGGTACGCTCGTCGTAGTGTGGAAAGAAAAGGCGTATCGTATCCAATAGTTCTTCGATTTCAACGCAGCCGGCGTTAATATAATCGTATGAGAGTATTTGCTTTACTTTTGTGCGTTTTTTGCATTAGTAGCTCCGCTACGGTCGCTCAGTCCGTGTGGCAAACCCCGCTTGACTCAAATATTCGATTTTATCAAACGACAGATCTCGGGATCGTGATCGCCGGAACGGAAAAAAGCCTTTACGCCATCGACGGTACGACGGGCGAGCGTCTATGGCGGCGGTCAACCGGTAAGATCGGCGAAACTGCCGTTACCGCGATCCCCGACACCGACGTTATTTTGTTTACACAGGACGTTGGCAGCAAATCGCGGCTCGAGGCGGTCGATATCGTGTCGGGCTCTCGTCTGTGGCTGAGCGATAAGGTAAAGGGCGATGTGATGCAACTCGCCGTCGATCCAGAGAACGACCTGATCGCCGTGGTCTTGGTCAAGGACGCAAAGGGCAATGCCGGCGAGACGCTCAAGCGAAAGCCGGTCATTCACGTAATGCAGCTCTCGACGGGCGACGAACTATGGAAACGCGAACTCGATGGCGCGATCGAGATGATGCCCGCCCGCTTTGCCGAGAATCTCGGCGAGATCGCTTTTACACTCGACAATTACCGCGCACCCTTGATGATCGACGGTCGCCTGTTCTTGTTTTATGACGGAGCGACGTCCTGTGACGCTCGGTCCGGCAAGGAGAAAGAACGCGAAAAATTCAGAATAAACGAAGACGGCCTCGCCCTGACCGAGGCTGACCCGATCGTTGACGACGTCCACGTTTACGTCTCGGGCCGCGGTCGTGTGCGGGCCGTTAATCGGCGGAGCGGCGAGGTCGATTGGAAGGCCGATGACCTCGGCATCAGTGCCGAGATGGCGCAGGTCGGCAATATTCTATATGTCCGTACCGGCGGGCAATTTACGCGGCTCAAGGACGGCGAGATCCAGGAGAAAGGCCCGTTCGGCGTCTCGGCGATCGACACGCGAAACGGCAAGACGCTCTGGCGTTTTAAGGGAGCGGACAAAGGGCTGACTAATTTTGTTTTCTCCGACGCCTCGACGATCTTGATCGCCGACAAGGATGACCTGATCACGCTGGATGCCAAAACCGGCAAACCCCGATCAAAACGTGAGCACAAGGTCGAAAAAGCGCAGTTCGTGTTAGTCAATGAGAGCGGACAGGCCGTCGTCGGCGGCCGTGATCAGATCGCCGCTTTTCGCGTTGGTGAGAAAAAAGGCACGGAAATATGGCGTGTTCGTCACAAGGCTCCGGACCGCGGCGTGCTGAAGATCGTCGCGGGCGTAGCACTGCGGGCGGCGGCGATATATTTCCGTTACGGCGGACTGGCGACGTCGGCCATCGGACTGGCACGAAGCGGTTTGAGCTTTGCAACGGCGGTCAATTCGTTTCGCGTGTCGGGATTGAAGACGCGATTCGGTTCATTTGATCTCTCAACGCTGGCCGGCAACTCGGTTAGAAACTATGTCACGCGCCGCATTTACGCATACGGTTCGCTTGGGCGCACGCCGGGACTCTTGAGCGGAATGTCGGGGTTACAGGTGTCGCTGCCAAATGCGACCGACCTTCGCGGCCGTGTCATCGGCAGGGCGATCGACCGTGTGACGCCGTCGCGGGCGGAGGTGCAGGACAGCATCTTTGACCGTGTCGACCCCGTCCGACAGATCGAGCGATTGTCCGACTTTCTGCTTAGGCGAAAGAGCCTTGCCGAACTGCGGTCAAATCATATGTATTTCTACACCGATCTGCCCAAGCCATTTGATCGCAAGGGCCTCGTCGGCGTAAATATTCATAACGGAATTGACGCGAGATTTGCGCTCGTCGCCGATCCGGACCCGCAGTTTGTAACGGACGAAACCGCCGGGCTACTCTATTCCGCCAGCGGCAGCCGTTTGCAGGCATTCGATATTTTGAACCGTTAAGAAAATTCACCGGAGATGCACACAGACCCATTGATCTATCCGTATCGATCCGTGTTAATCTGTGGTTAATTTTCGCTTAAATACTAAGATTATGAGATCAAGATTGTTCGTTTTTGCCGCCGTTATTCTTTGCTTTTCGATCACTCAGGTCGCTGCGCAAAAAAATAAACCAAACCCCGAGATCACCAAGATGGTCAAGGAGGTCTCGGCCAAGAATATCGAGGCGACGATCCGCAAGCTCGTCTCATTTGGCACGCGCAATACGCTGTCTGAGCAGGACAGCCCGACACGCGGCGTCGGTGCGGCGCGTGACTGGTTGTTTGCTGAGTTTCAAAAGATCAGCGCCGATTGCGGCGGATGTCTCGATGTGCAAAAGCAGGCGTTCGTGCAGCCCAAGGCCAATCGAGTGTCCGAACCGACGACGCTGACCAACGTATTTGCCGTGCTCAAGGGCACGACCGACCCGACCCGCATTTACGTCGTGTCAGGCCATTATGATTCGATGTGCGGTTCGCCGACCGATGCAAAATGCGATGCCCCCGGCGCGAACGATGACGCTTCGGGTACGGCGGTTTCGCTCGAACTTGCACGCGTTATGTCCAAGCAGAAGTACGACGCGACGATCGTCTTTATGGCCGTCCCCGGCGAAGAGCAAGGCCTGCTCGGGGCGACTTATTACGCCGAACAGGCAAAATTGAACAAGACGAATATCGACGCGATGTTTACCAATGACATCGTTGGCGGCGCGATCACGCAGAAAGGCTCGATCAACCGCAACAAGGTCCGTGTCTTTAGCGAGGGCGTGCCGTCGAGCGAGACCGAGCAGCAGGCGAACACGCGCCGCAGTGTCGGCGGCGAGAACGACTCGGCATCGCGTCAGTTGGCACGATTTATCAAGGAACAATCGTCGCGGTATCTTAAGAATTTTGGCGTAATGATGATCTATCGGCGCGACCGCTACCTGCGCGGCGGCGATCACATCCCGTTTGTCGAACGAGGTTTTACCGCCGTCCGCATTACGGAATCTGACGAGGACTATACCCATCAGCACCAAAATGTCCGCACCGAGAATGGCGTCTTTTACGGCGACACGCCCGAATTTGTTGACTTTGAGTACACTGCCAATGTCGCAAGGGTCAATCTGATCGCACTTGCCAGCCTCGCTCTGGCACCGGCTAAGCCCGCCAATGTCGGCATCGTCACCAGCAAATTAACCAACGATACGGAGCTCAAATGGGACGCCAATACCGACGCCGATCTCGCCGGTTACGAGGTCGTCTGGCGCGATACGACTGCGGCCGAGTGGACCAATTCCATCTTCGTCGGCAACGTGCTGACGTACGCTGCCAAGGGTATGTCCAAGGACAATTACTTTTTCGGCGTGCGTGCGGTCGATAAGGCCGGAAACAAAAGCCCTGTCGTTTATCCGCGGCCGATGAGGTAAAGGCCCGAAAACGTGTCTGAAATTAAGATTTCACGCAACGCCAACGGTTCATTCCACCGTCGAATTGTGGTATAAATTGAGTTTACGTTTTAATTTGCCGATCCCGCCCGGTGTATTAACAAGGAATAATTAATGAAGAAGTATCTATTGGGTTTATTCGTATTGTCGCTCGCCGTTGCGGGAGTTTTCGTTTCGTACAAAACCACTGCGGAATCGGTCACGGTAATGCCGTCGCCGAACATCGTTATCAGCCAACTCCAACCGGGTACAACGGCAGTACCGAATGACGAGTTTATCGAGCTACACAATATCGGAGCGGCGCCCGTCGATCTCAATGGATACACGCTGGTCTATCGTTCATCGTCGGGCTCGAACGATGTCGGCCCGATGGCGGCGTGGAATCAGTCGACGATCGTTCTGCCGGGACAATATTACCTGGTAGCATCGACGTCCTATACGGGAACAGCGACGCCGGATCTGACGTACAATCCGACGACCTGCTCGTGCTCACTTTCGGCGACCGCGGGCGGTATGGCGATCCGACAGGGTGCGGTCAACTCCGGTGCTGTCATCGACGCGATCGGTTGGGGAGCGGCGAGCAATATCTTTTTTGAAAATACGCGGACTGCCGCCCCGGGCAGCGGTAACAGTCAGGCGAGGCTCAATCAGGGCTGTCAGGACACCGACAACAACGCAAATGATTTTGCCGTTCAGGTGTCTTCCGGTCGTAATATGGCGACACCGCTATTCGCCTGTAGCGGCGGCGGCACGACGCTCTTTGCGGCTCTGACCGCTAATCCGGCGACGGTCATTCCGGGCGGATCGACCCTGTTGACCGTCACGGTCATTCCGGCGACAACGCCGCCGAGTACGGGCATAACCGTGGTCGGTAACCTCACGGCGATCGGCGGATCAGCCACCCAGACGTTTTATGACGACGGCACCAATGGCGACGAGACGTCCGGCGACAACATCTATTCGGTATTCGCATCTATCCCGGTCGATGCGACGGGCGGCGTCAAGGTCGTCACCGCTCTTGCATCGGATGCAGAAGCCCGTACCGTTTCGCTTACCCAAAATATCACCGTCAGTGCACCGCTGCCGGACGAAGATCCGCTCATCTTTGGCAATCCGAGCAACGCAACCGGCAGTATCGCCAACGAGACCAACTATCTGATGCAGAAGCCGCAGTATTCGCTCTCGTATCATCGGACAAACGGTCGTCCGAACTGGGTCGCGTGGCGGCTCGACAGTTCGTGGATCGGGGGAGCATCGCGACAGGACGATTACCGTGCAGATCCCGCATTGCCGGCGGGTTGGTATCAGGTCCAGGACAATGATTATTCGGGGTCCGGTTACGACCGCGGCCATATGTGCCCGTCGGGCGACCGCACGCGTTCGATCGCGGACAATTCGGCGACGTTCCTGATGACCAATTTCGTACCGCAACTCGGTGCCAACAATCAGGGCCCTTGGAATGATTTTGAAAATTATTGCAGAACGCTGGCATCACAGGGCAACGAGATCTACATCATAACCGGGCCGTCGGGGAATATCGGCACGATCGCCGCGGGCCACGTCGTAATTCCGGCCGTCACTTGGAAAGTAGTGCTGGTGCTGCCAAATGGATCCAACGACCTTTCACGCGTATCGCGTGCGACGCGGGCATTTGGCATCATTGTTTCAAATCAGCCGCCGATCACGAGCACCGCGTGGCGCAATTACCGCGTTACGGTCGATCAGGTCGAAAATCTGACGGGATATAATTTCTTTTCAAATATCCCGAAGATCACGCAGGAACTTATTGAACGCAAACGAGATAAGCAGTAATGAAATACAATAGACCGGGCACCGCCCGCATCAATGTGATCCTAGGCGCCGCCATTATTTTGGCTGGCGCCTTTTCCGCATTCGGCCAAAAGGAATTTGCGATCTCGCTGATCCAGGGCGACAAGAATATGTCCGCGTACGAGGGCCAGGTCGTCAAGGCCTCGGGCATCGTGACCGCACGGACACGGACCGGATTTTTCCTGCAGACGCCGGATGACAAGGTCGACTCAAACCCGAATACCTCCGAGGGCATATTTGTCTATACCAAGACTGAGCCCGAAGCAGATGCGGCCATCGGCAGTATGATCGTCGTGTCGGGCAAGGTCGAGGAGTTTCGCCCGCGGACCGAGCCTGCCAGCTTGCCGGTCACCGAACTATCGATGTTGAAGGGCCGCGACCTGATCCAGGTGCTGTCCAAAGCCAATCCGCTGCCCAAGCCGATCGCTCTGACGATCAATGATTTTAAGATCAACTCGATCGACCAGCTCGAAAAGTTTGAGGGAATGCGGGTTTCCGTTGCGGAGATGACCGTCGTCGCCCCGACCGGCGGACGCGTCGACAACAAGACGAACTCGGTCGAATCGAACGGCACCTTTTACGGCATCGTCAAGGGCCTTGCTAAGCCCTTTCGCGAACCCGGATTCGAGCTTTATGATTTTCTGTTTCTGACGGATAAAGAAAAAGCAGATTTTAAGAAAAACTATCCGGCAATAAAGTTCAACGACTCAAATCCGGAACGCTTGCGGGTCGAGACGACGGCCCAAACGGTTACCAAGGAAGCCGATCTCGGTTCCGATGCGAAAGCGATCGGTGTTACGGCTGGTGTTCGGTCATCGGCCCGCCCGATCGAGGTGCCGGCACTGACCGAGCTCAAAAACGTCGTCGGCGTGATGCACTACGGTTACCGAACGTACACGATCCTGACCGACGTCGAGGCTCGCCCGGGCGTCTCGAGCTATATCAAGCAGGTCAATCTGCCGCCGGTCGCCCCGCGTCAGTTCTCGGTCGCAGGGATGAACCTCGAAAACTTTTTTGACGACATCGATGATCCGGGCATAAAAGAGGATATCGTCACCACCGAGTCGTTTAACAAACGGATGAAAAAGATCTCGCTCGGCGTGCGCAATATTATGCAGTCGCCGGACGTGATCGGCGTGACCGAGGCCGAAAACCTCGCCGCCCTCAAGCGTCTGGCCGAAAAGATAAATGCCGACACCGAGGCTGCCGGTAAGCCAAATCCGAAATACGAGGCGTATCTCATCGACGGCAATGACGGCCGCGGGATCGACTCGGGCTTTTTGGTCAAATCGTCGCGGATCACCGTCATCGAGACCAAACAACTCGGCAAAGAAGATAAGTTTGACAACACTAGTACGTCGGATGAGGCATTTCTCAACGATCGTCCGCCGCTGATGCTACGGGCGTCGATGATGGACGACAAGACCAAGCAGCCGTTCGAGTTTACGGCGGTCATCAACCATCTCAAGTCATTTCTCGGTTACAACGACCCGAAACGGATGGATGGTGTCCGTACCAAAAAACGCCTGCAGGCTGAGTTTTTGGCAAAGCTCGTCCAGCAGCGGCAGACCGCCAACCCGCAGGAAAAGATCATCCTGATGGGCGACTTTAACGCGTACCAATTCAATGACGGTATCGTCGATGTCATCGGAACTATCAAGGGCAAGCCCGCGGTGAAAGGTGAGGTGATGAATCCGTCCGAGGATTTCGTCAATCCCGATATGATCGACCTTGTCGATCTGATCAGCGTCGACCAACGATACTCATATCGCTATGACGGCAACGGCCAGGTGCTCGATCACATCTTGATCAGCAACTCGCTCCAAAACTACATAATGGGATTTGGTTACGCCCGTATGAACGCCGATTTTCCGGAAAGTTACCGGATGGACGACACACGTGCCGAGCGATTCTCAGATCACGACGCCGCAGTCGCCTATTTCTCAATAGACGCCGCCACCGTCAAGCCGTGATCGCCGGCGGGCTTGATCAGCACCCACGTCGTCATACAGCGTAGATTCTCAACATTGGTGGTCTTGATCGGCTCCAGAAAGTCGCCGCCGAGGCTCAGGGTGCAGTCCCTGAGCATCTGCTCATCGACAATAAATCGCTCTGTGCCGTCCGGCATCAGATAGCGCCCGTTGGCCGTGGGGACAAGCAGGTCCTCGATCCCGATCGAGGATGCGAGCCGAGCAAAAAATATCCCGCCGGGTTTGAGCTTACTCCACATTTCAGCCAGCATTTGGTCAAATTGGCTGCGATCCTTGGCAAAATGCAAAACCGCGTTGCAGATGATCCGGTCGAAACTCTCATCCGGAAACGGGATCGATTCGAGCGTGGCTTGCCGGAAATTATCAGGCGATAGTGCGGGCGCCAGATCCTTGGCCAGGTTTCGGACGTCGCAAACCGCACCCTCGTTAATATCGACCGCCGAGACGTCAAATCCGTTCCGCATCAGCCACACGACGTTTCGCCCTCCGCCGCAACCCGCGTCGAGGACCTTCATCCCCGGCGTAAATCTACCCTTTTGGATCTGGTCAAAGAGATATATGTCGATGTCGCCAAAGGCTTCTCGGATATTTAGCATCGTGTCGCCCGCTCGTTTATCGAAATTTTATCAGAGAATCAAATGAATTTCGATGCGATCCCGCTAATCACGGTTCCCAAATTACGCCCCTGCCTACTTCTTAATAGATGCCGCAACCGTCTGGCCGTGACGGACTTCAACCGATTTAGGTTTCGGACGCACGGCGTTTCGTCGTGCCTCGCGGATCGTGGGACGCAGTATTTTTGCGTCCCACGATCCGCGAGTTGTGACGATTCTCTTATCTGCTAAAATGCCGAGGTTCACGATGTTCGCCACGTACTGGTTGTGAGTTGTGACGATTCTCTTATCTGCTAAAATAGCCGAGAAACTAAAGAAGACAAGAGACGGTTGTGAGTTGTGACGATTCTCTTATCTGCTAAAATTATTCGGCCTCGGCAAAAAGCTCGGGATGGTTGTGAGTTGTGACGATTCTCTTATCTGCTAAAATTGCCTGGCTGACGAATCCGGCAACTTCACGGTTGTGAGTTGTGACGATTCTCTTATCTGCTAAAATGGCACCACCGACGCCTCCGATGTTTTGTAGTTGTGAGTTGTGACGATTCTCTTATCTGCTAAAATCACGATCATCGAATGGATGGTCGAGCATAAGTTGTGAGTTGTGACGATTCTCTTATCTGCTAAAATTTCGGCAAGGTCCGCCCAACCTAGTGCCCGTTGTGAGTTGTGACGATTCTCTTATCTGCTAAAATGCCCACGCCACGCGGCCCGGCGTCTCTTCGGTTGTGAGTTGTGACGATTCTCTTATCTGCTAAAATCTGAATAATGACGCCGCCGCGATCGGGCGGGTTGTGAGTTGTGACGATTCTCTTATCTGCTAAAATAAATATCGTTTCTGCGTCAAGCACCCGTCCATTCGTTGTGAGTTGTGACGATTCTCTTATCTGCTAAAATTCGAACCAGTCAAGGACTTGAGTGGAACACGGGTTGTGAGTTGTGACGATTCTCTTATCTGCTAAAATCTCGACTGGCAGCAGACGACGATCGACCTGTTGTGAGTTGTGACGATTCTCTTATCTGCTAAAATTTCTAAACTGTTGTGAGTTGTGACGATTCTCTTATCTGCTAAAATCAGTGACCAGGGTTACTAATCAGTAACCAGTTGTGAGTTGTGACGATTCTCTTATCTGCTAAAATACACCGGCCGTAAAGTGTTGGTGAAATTGGGGAAACCGTTGCTGATACTCAGAAAAAACTGAGTTGAAGCGGCGGTTCTTCGGTTTTGCGGGGCATTTTTCCATAAAATGTCTTCATTCGGGCAAACTGCTTTTCGGTAACTCTAAGTATACGGACATTTCCTTTCTCCGGCAACGCCCACGTCACCCGCTTTTCGTGGACATCGGCGTTTTCGTCGCTGGCACAATGTCGACCGTAAACCGAGAATTGCATCATCGTAAACCCGTCCTTGAGCAGAGACTTGCGAAAAATTGCATACCGCTTTCGCGCAAGCTTGGTATCGGTCGGCAGATCAAACATTACAACCATCCACACTGTGTCAAGCCCTCCAAAAAAATTCATAATTGCGGTATCAGCGGCCTTTCCGCTTCGCGGGCAAATACTTGCTTGACCGAGGCGGCAAAGAGGCCGATCGCGATCAGCAGAGGCATTCGGCGCTTGTCAAAAACGCAATCTTCACCGAGTACCCGGAGCAGGTCTGCCTTGACCGCCGTGTCCAACATAAATTTGGGTTCGGAGCCGTCGGGTTCCTTTTGCATCTCTTGCTCTATCTGCCATACGCGGGCGTCGATGAAGGGTCGAAGCGGTTCCATCAGGTCATCGGCAAGCGGCATCGGATTGTATTGATTATTGTGATGTATGCCGAATGCCGGGTGGAGGCCCGTGGCGACGATCGCCCTCGCCATCGACGCCCGCATCACGGCGTAGCCGTAATTAAGCAATTTGTTGGCATCATCCGCCTCGCGGTCACGGCGAAACTCGCTGCCAAACAGTTTTTGCCAATAGAGCCTTGCGGCATATGCCTCGAGATTTTTGGGGTCGCCGCTCGGCACGCGTTTTGAGATCTCGGTCAGAGTCGAGGCGTCCTTTCCTGCCAAGGTTAGCGAACGAGCCTGATTGGCGATCTTTTTAGAGATGACGTCGGCCCACAGACGCTTTTTTTGCGGAGCCGAGATAGCGACCTGTTGCCGCAGTATCTTGCTTTGGGTTGAGTGCCCTGAGAACGGCACCGAAACCGATGCGGGCAAGTGCTTGGCATCGGTAAAGATCAGAGCGACATTTGCCTCGGCAAGGTACGCGATCAGCCCCGATGATATCGTGACCTGTGGGCTATCAATAATAAGGACGCCGAGATCCTCGATCGGCACTTGCCCGAGTGTCTCCGCGTCCTTCTCAATTACCAACTGCTTGTGCCGCGAATGGACATAACAGCCGTGTGTCGAT
This sequence comes from Chloracidobacterium sp., assembly GCA_016720705.1. Taxonomy (NCBI): domain Bacteria; kingdom Pseudomonadati; phylum Acidobacteriota; class Blastocatellia; order Chloracidobacteriales; family Chloracidobacteriaceae; genus Chloracidobacterium; species Chloracidobacterium sp. The sequence goes on from JADKKB010000007.1 coordinate 1,930,404, forward strand.
ATCTCAACCGTTCGTTTAATCATTAGCTTGGGTAAGATGCCCAAGCGGATCGACCTGAAGTTTACGAGTAATTTTCCTTAAAGCGTTGGATCCAGTCATCACAACGGTAATTCCTGGAATGTATCCTGCTCTCGTATCTTCCAAAGGGCGAAGTTGAACTTGCCAATTCTGCCCGCCTGACATCTTCTGAACCCGATAAACTCTTAATCGACCGTCGTCTCCCAAAAACTCGACATAGTCGTTAGAGCACAAGGTGAACAGCAACCGCCATTCCGGGCCGAGATCAGCAGGTTTCCAGCTCCGTTGTGCGGCATAAAATCGCGGAACGAGAACGGCCTTGCGATCTTCGGTCAGAGTGTTTTCGTAGATACGAACGTGGTGATTGCCGGCGAGTGGATAGTACTTATATTCCTTTCCGCTCGTGTCGCGGATAGGAACCAATGTGTCCGGTGACATCTTGACGTAAATTCGTGTTTTGCGAATGGGTGTCTTGCCGTCCGAGTGCAGCAACGGGTTTGTCTCGTCGCCGAATGCTTTCTTAAAATCGCCGTCAAATGCTGACAGTCTGGCCTTGACGAGTTCCTTGATCGTTTCGTCAATGATATTCTCGACCATTTTGGGAGTCATTGATGACAGCTCCTTTTTGGTCACATAAACGCCCGGGGTGACGGTGGGTCCGTATGCTGTTTCCTCGACGAACTGGCCCCTGATCCGCCGTGTCGGAGCGTGTGAGATCACGATCGAATTTAACGCATCCTCGACATCGCTCAGGAAACTCTCCCACGGCAATTCAAAGCCCGACAGCTTACGCTTCATCAATTCACGGTTACGTCCCGCCAATTTGGAAATGTACTGATACAACCATCGATCGGTCAGTGCGATGACGATCGCATCGACGGCGTGGTGACGGTGATCAGTTCTGTTTTTAACCTCAATGTCACCGTCAGACAGTATTGCGTTGATGTGCCAGACGTGACGCAGATTGGCCGTTGCGCCACCCGCGACGACCTGTACATATTTGCTCTCATCGGGGCTGTACGGATAAAGCTGACGAAGGTATCCGCGAACTTCTTTGCAGATATAACGAGTGTCGGACAACTGCCGTCCGGCCCAGTCCGTCTGTGCGAGTTCCTCCTTGGACTGTTCAAATTTTCGGACCTTCGGCGACGGCAGCATTTTTACCCTCTCCATCAACTCAAAAAATTGCTGGCTTTCGCGGTCGTAGATCTCACCCGGAGCCTGATTTCGCTTGACCTCGCGATTGAACTTGGCGTCGCAGATCGTCTTGTTCATATACGAATCGTCAAAGCACTTGCTGTACGGGATAATATGCTCGATATCGACAAGTCCGTCGTCCAACAGCGATTCGGGCGGGATGTTTTTACCGGTATACGGACATCGTTCACCGGACTCTTTCCAAAGCCGATATTTCAATTTATCGGTCGATGACACATTCTCGAGGTTGAATTTTTGTTTGAAAAATTCCTCGGCCTGCACATTGATGCGCTTGTTTTCATTCTGCTGCTTCATCGATCGTTCTTTCTGAATCTTGGTCAGTTTCAGATCACGTGCCATTTCGAGCCTGATCTCATCAGGCAATTTATGTTTACGAATTATCGCGTTGACCACCTTGCGAACTTCGCACAGTGCCTTAAAAACGATCGGATTGCGCAGGTCTTTGGGCGGCAGTTGGAGTTTCAGGCTGTTTCCAGCCCCAAACGTCTTTCGATGGTCGCCGTAAGCCTCGGAAGCGGCCTCGTCATACCGCTTTCCTGCCATCATCAATGGCAACACTTTCCTGATCGCCTTGAGCGACAAACGGCTGTAGCCATCTTCGAGTTTGTGCCAAACACCTTCGAGTTTGTGGATCTGCTCATCGTCAAACTGCCAGTGTTCGCTCAGTCTTCGCTTTAGAGCAAGCTCATTGTCGATCCGAAATAGTTCTTCGATAAGGCGATCCTGTTGTTCTGCGGTAAAGTCATCCCACGGCTTATCAGTTTTCTTTAGCGCTTTTCGGAACTGATATGCGGTCGAATTGCCCTTGATCTTCTTGTCGTTGGCTTCGAGATTGATCCTGACGTCATCATCCAATTTCAGAACCTTTCGCAATTTCTCATATTTAAGAACTTCGATGTTTTCGAGTTCCTTAACAAGCAGTTCCTTTTCGACATCTTTCAATATCCGCCAATTTAGCGTGGCCCGATTTTGTATCTGTAGATTGTTAAGGTCCTGCCAATACCGAAACCGCTGGGCTTCCTGCCGAGCGAGGTCGCAGCGTTTCTTGTCAGTTTCGAAAGAACATTTGCCTATCAGACCACGTTGGGACCGTAGCGGGCGCTGATAAAAGATCGTGTTCTTTACACGCATTTTTAGATCGTCCGTAAGCAATGTCGGATCAAATGCGGATTGTGTCGACCAAATAGATTCGAATTCGTCCTCGGTCATCGCCCGATGGGTAAAGTGCTTTCGCTTCTTTTCTTTGGTGCTGAGGAGTTGGCCGATAGTTTTGAAATTGCCCGACGCTAACTCTTCGCGAATCCGCGCGATACCCCCGAGAACTTTGCCGTCTTCGTTTGCGTCGCCCGACTTTCGATTACTGAGAAATCCGCGCCGTTTTGACAGATGGTAGATCGAACGCCCGATCTCATACGGAGTCAGCTTTTCGCTCAATGCCCGTACTCTCAACTCGTACGGATCGCCCAACTCCTGAAATGACTCGGCCGATGTCGCCGATTCGATCGCAGGCAAAAGGCCGTTGTCTGCCAGCATCGCGCGCAGATCATTACGGCGTTGAGCCTTACGCATAACCAATCGACGTTGGCCGCGCGAAGTGCGTCGCTTGTGATTTTTGGGAGCATTCGTCTTGTCTTCGGTTGTGGCAGGGAAGATGCGAACTCCGGCGTCGGTTATCTCGCGTGATATGATCGACCCTTCTTCGTCGAACGATGTCGTCAAGAGAGCCCAACCGACCGATGTGACGCCGAGATCTAGGCCAAGTACAGTTTTTGCGTGAGGCATAGGAATTCTCCTTAAATTAGCTTGAAAAATAATTTAGCTTAATATACCATAGGAAAATCTTAGCAGATAAGAGAATACGTAACTTCTTATAACAAGAATTATTTCGTAGGATATCCGGTAACGGTAACGGTAACCCCGGCCCGCGTGGAAACACCCGGGCCATTTTTGTGCTTATTTTTATGTTTGATGTTGCAGAAATAAAATATTGTACGACAGATGAGAAATGCGATATAATTGATGATTGGCTTGAACATTTTTTTAGTCGTTCGGCCGTTGCATTTTTGCGAGCGTTGTTACTTGCACAACGTAAAAATGGCACGATTTATGGCTGCAAATGCTTTGGTGGCAATGGGTTACAGGTGGTCCCAATGTTCAAAAATGGCACGATTTATGGCACGAATTTTGGCACGGCGTATTTGCGGCGATCGCGTCGATCAAGATCCGGTTGGGATATTGCCGGGCTTGCGAAACGAACTGCGTGGATCGACTGCTGATACGAGGAAATGCTAGGGTGAACCGCCCTGAAACGAGCCTTTAGGACGGACCGTAACTATGATCTTTCGAAAATGACCTGTGCGATCGCGTGGTCGCTGGTGTGCGAGAGGGAAAGGTGAACGGCGTCGGTGCCGGAGGCGTCGAGCAGGCGTTTTGCTTCGCCCGAGATGTTGAACGCGGGTGCGCCTTCGTCCGACTGTGTCACCTCGATCTCACGCCAGGCGAGTTTGCCTCGCCAACCGGTTTTCAGTGCTTTTAGGAAAGCTTCTTTGGCCGCAAAACGTGCCGCGTACGACTGGGCCGCAGCGACGCCTTTGCTGTCGCAATACGCGCGTTCCGCGTCGGTATAGACACGCACGGCAAACCGCGGCGTTCTTTCCAACGTCTCGCGTATGCGATAAACTTCCACAATGTCGATGCCGGTTGAGATGATCATTAGTGAAGACACGAGTTTAACCGAAAGCGGATTCGTTTGGCGAGAGCGGGACGGCGTAAAGGTGCTGGTGAGCACCGCGCTCGAGGCCGCCGGCTTTGCCAATGGTTTTTCGACGCGTCTCGGCGGCGTCTCGGCGTTTCCCTTAGGCGACCTTAATCTTGCCGGATTTAATGAGGACTCTGCCGAGAATATCTACGAGAATCGCCGAAGGTTTCTACGCGTTTTCGACGGCGAATACAAACTCGCGATGGTCTGGCAGGTGCACGGCAGCGATATGAAAGTCATAAGCAGCATCGATGACATCGGCGACTCGGAGGAGAATGCGGATGCGGTGCTGTCTGATATTCCGGGCGTTCTGGCCGGTGCCAAAACCGCAGACTGCGTGCCGGTCCTGATCGGCGACCCGAAAACCGGTGCATTTGCCGCCGTTCACGCCGGATGGCGCGGAACGGTGCGGTCGATCGCGGCCAAGACCGTCGTGCGGCTTAGTGAAATTTACGGTGCCCGGCCCGCCGATATGATCGCAGCGATCGGGCCCGCCGCGTGCGGGCGAAACTACGAGATCGGTCAGGACGTGATCGACGATTTCGCGGCCAATTTTGCCGACAGCGAAAAGTATTTCGCACCGACGAGCACCGGCCACGCGCTCGTCGATCTTCACGCGGCCAATCGCGACCAACTGATCGCCTCGGGGCTCAGCAGTAGCAATATCCACACTGCACCATATTGCACGATGGAGCGGCTCGATCTGTTTTTCTCATACCGAAAAGAGAAAAAGACGAACGGCAAAACCGGTCGTCTCCTCTCAGTTATCGGTCGGCGATAGCTCGACTATTTGACCTTGGCCGTCAGCGTAACTTCTTTGGACTTGGGCGAATAGCAGACCTCATCGGTACACGCCTGATACTTGACCGTCACCCGCACCGAGATGCGGTCGCCGCGAAATGTCGCCGGAACCGTTACGTTAAAGCCAAACGAGGTGCGGCCGTCGTAGACGTTGATCGTATTTTCAGAAAACGCAAATTTGCGATTCTTGCCGCGAGGGTAACTGATTGGCCCGATCTTTGCTCCCGGCGATGTCGCACGGACCACGGTCGCAACCGCATATTCGCTGTTCGGCCGGTTCGAGTTGACGTGCAATCCGCCCGGAATGCTGAGCACGACCGTCGCACGGGCCGACTTGCCGCGAGTGACAGCACCGCCCGCGATCGATCCGCTGACCGACTGGGCATTGGTCTGAGCAAAGACGGCCGCGGCCGCCGACAGTAATAACGCAAAACTAAGGTTTTTGATTCTCATATCTTAATGCTTGATATAACTATTTTACGACGAATGACGTGATCATCAGATCGAGTTTGCCGAGGAGAGCCTCGTCGATCGATTCGAGTGACGTCGCCTTTAATTCGACCACGTTGCCGTCCTTTTCGGCAAGTTTGTAGATCTCGCGAAATCCGATGCCCTTTTCGACCACCTCGGCCTCGAGCAGCACGTACTTGCGGCCGTCGATCACCTCGGGCGTTTCGGATATGACCTTGACCGCCTCGCGAAGAGCTCCGACCGCGTATTTCAAATTGCGTTTGCGATAAACGCGGGCCTCGAGCCTCGCGGCCTTAAACTCGGCGGCCTCACCGGCGCCGAAATCTTTGGAGTATGACTTGAATTCGAGTCCGTCCGGCGGACCGATAACATTTAGAAATCCCTCGGGCTTTTCGATCGAAAACCACTCTGTCTCGACCGTCTCAGCCTCAAACGCCTCAGCCGCGACGCGTTTGATCCGGGTCGATGCATAGACCATAAGGGCAACGAGAATAAGTCCGGGGATCAGCAGTTCCATATATAATGTGCGGTAAAGTGCGAACCCGAACTATTCGGCTCCGGCGGTCTCGACCTTACCATTTTCGACCTTTCCAGGTTGTTCGTCCATCGCCGCAAGCTGGCCGCAAGCGGCGTAAATATCTCGACCGCGAGGCTGCCGAACGTATGCCGATATGCCGCGAGATTCTAAAACGCTCTTAAATCGATCGACACTCTCGGGCGTCGATGTTTTGTAATCGAGTTGCTCGGCTCCGTTATGCGGGATCAGATTGATCTTGACCCTTGACAGTTGATAGCGATCAAGCAGGCGGGCAAGCTCATAGGCGTCGGCCGCCGAATCATTGACCCCGCCGAGCATAACGTATTCGAAGGTGAACCGTTCGCCGCGGCGAAGCGAGCCTTCAAACTCCTTGGCCGCCGACATCAGTTCGTCGAGGTTCCATCGTTTGTTGATCGGCATCAGCTTATCGCGAAGCTCGTCGCGGGCCGATGAGAGCGAGATCGCCAGATGCGGCCGGTTTTCAAGCGCCGCAAACTCGTGTATCTTCGGCACGATCCCGGCCGTGGATATCGTCACGCGATTGGGCACGATGAACAGGCCGTTTTCGTCGGCCATTATCTCAAGTGCGGCGATGAGATTTTCGAAGTTGAGAAAAGGTTCGCCGGCGCCCATTCCGACCAGATTGGTGCCGTGCGGGGTCTCGCCGCCGACGCCGTAAACGTCGTTGAGGACGATGATGATCTGTTCGACGATCTCGCCGACGGTCAGATTACGCAGCAGGCCGAGCTTTGCCGTCAGGCAGAAATCACATTTGAGCGGGCAGCCCGATTGCGACGAAAAGCAGATGGTGTCGCGATTCTCAGTCGGGATAAAGACGGTTTCGACCGGATAACCGTCGGGTGTTTTAAGCAGATACCGCCGAGTGCCGTCCACTGAAACGTACTTAGCCGTCACGGTCAGGCGCGAGATGTCGGCGATCGCGTCGAGCTTTTCGCGGAGTTTTTTGGGCAGATCGGTGACCTCATCGAATGAACGCAAGCGCCGCTCGTGGATGGCCTTGAATATCTGATTGGCTCGGTATCGCGGCTCGCCGAAATTTGCCGCCAGATCGACGAGCTCAGCGGGCTTTAGGCCTGTAATGTGTATCTTTTCGGTCACAGACTTTCATTTTACCGTAAATGTCGCGAATGTGCTTATCCGGCAACTTTGCTAAACTCTCAGACAGGAAAGCCGGATGACGTTTCTCTGTCGAATTTCATTAGTTTTGGCGTTGTCGCTCACGTGGATGACCGCCGCCGGATGCGGCTATGTGTATCAGCGACCGGCAACCGAAACCCCACCGACTGCTCCGATAGCGTCGTCGACGCCAAAGATCGATCTGCTGCCATTCGGCAATCCGTCGGGTGCAACCCCGGATCCGGCAAACAAGGAAAATTACCTGATCGTGCGCGGATCGGTGGTGACCTCGTATAACGATAGCCGCGGAACTGCCAATTGGGTCGCGTGGCGAACGCGGCCTGGTGACCTCGGCGACTCGATCTCCCGGCCGATGTTTGAGCCGGACCCGGCATTGCCGAAAGGGTTTCGCCGTATCGGCTACTACGACTATTCGGGTAGCGGTTACGACCGTGGCCATCTTCTGCCGAGTGCTGACCGGTTTGGCAGTCGTGAGCAAAATGCGGAGACGTTCTACCTCACAAATATCGTGCCGCAGGCCGGCGACCTCAATCAATTTGCGTGGAACGAACTTGAGTCATACGCCCGCGGATTGGTGCGAAACGGCAGTGAGCTGTACACGATCTCGGGTGTGTATGGCGAGCAACAGCGGATCAAGGGCAAACTGATCGCACCGACCAATTGCTGGAAGGTGATAGTCGTTTATCCGCGAGGACAAATTATCGACACGATCACAAATATCACTCGCGTTATCGCTGTCGATATGCCCAATATCGATGGTATTGAGAATGACCATTGGCAAAAATACCGTACAACCGTCCGTGCGATCGAGGAAAATGCAGGCATTGATCTTTTCCGCACACTGCCGCGTGAACTGCAGGACCGTATCGAGACGCGTGCCGACGGCAATTGAGATAAGCACAGCGTTTTCTTAGACCTGATAGTAAACTAGTTAAATAATGTCACCTGAATCGATCTTTACCACAGTCAATCTCATCGCGGTAGCCGGTTGGCTGCTCATCGCCATTATGCCGCGTTGGAAATACACGCGGATGATCGTGCTGTCAGGCGGGATCCCGCTGCTGCTCGCGGTCGCATACACCATCATAATGGTGCTTTATTTCGGAAAGGCCGAGGGCGGATTTGGCTCGCTGGCCGACGTGATGAAGCTATTTTCAAACGAGTGGGCCGTGCTCGCCGGTTGGATACATTATCTCGCCTTTGACCTTTTTGTCGGAGCCTGGGAGGTCAAGGACGCGCACGAGCGCAACGTCTCACACCTTTGGGTGATACCCTGTCTAGTGCTGACGTTTACGCTCGGGCCGGTCGGATTTTTGACCTACAGCATCCTGCGACTATTTCCGCAAAAGGACGAGGAAAACATATTTTAGACGGCTCTCACGACCGACGACCTACAACGTGATCGCTGCCTGGGCTGCCGCCAAACGGGCGATCGGTACACGGAATGGTGAACAACTGACGTAGTTCATACCAAGTTTGTGACAGAACATTACGCTGTCCGGATCGCCGCCGTGCTCGCCGCAGATGCCGACCTTTAGATTTGGCTTTTCTTCACGCCCGCGATCGATGCCCATCCGGATCAATTCGCCGATGCCATCGGTGTCGATCGTCTGGAAAGGATCGTACGGCAGAATGCCGAGATCGAGATATTTCGGCAGAAATCCGCCGATATCGTCCCGGCTAAAGCCGAAACTCATCTGCGTTAGATCATTAGTGCCGTAGCTGAAAAAGTCAGCCACCTTTGCCATAAGTCCGGCGCGGATCGCGGCCCTTGGCGTTTCGATCATCGTACCGTATAGATAGGGTATCTTCTTGATCTTCAGCTTTTCGCAAACTTCTTTATACACGCGGTCCACGATCAGCTTTTGGTGTGAGAGCTCATTAAAGGTGCAGGTGACCGGGATCATTATCTCGGGCAGAGCTTTTTGGCCCGCTTTGATCAGTTCGGCAGCCGCCTCAAATATGGCTCGGACCTGCATCTCGGTTATCTCCGGATAGCTAATGCCGAGACGGACGCCGCGATGACCGAGCATCGGATTGTTTTCGTGCAGGGCGATCACGCGGCGTTTAAGTACGCTCATACTGATGCCGAGTACCTTGCTGAGTTCCTGTAGCTTGGCTTTATCGTGCGGGACAAATTCGTGCAGCGGCGGGTCAAGCAGTCGGATCGTGACCGGCAAGCCCTTCATCACCTTGAGCGTATCCTTGATGTCCTTTTTGACGTATTTCGCGAGCTGATTGAGAGCTGCACGGCGTTCTTTCTCTTCCTTTGCGACGATCATTCGCCGCAAGTGGAACAGCGGTTCCTCGCCGCCCTCACCGTAGAACATATGTTCTGTGCGGAAAAGTCCTATGCCCTCGGCTCCGAATTTCATCGCCTGCTTGGCATCCTCGGGCGTTTCGGCATTGGCCCGAACCCCAAGTACCTTGACCTTGTCCACGAGCTTCATTAGCTGTGTGTACGATCGGTTTTTGTCGAGGTCGATGGCGACGAGCGGCATTATGCCCTCGTAAACCAGTCCCTTGGTGCCATTGAGGCTGAGCCAGTCGCCCTCGCGAATGACGGTGCCGTCGTGGGTCTTGAATGTGGCGGACTCTCGATTGATCTCGATATCGCCGCAACCGACGATACAGCATTTGCCCCAACCGCGAGCGACCAGAGCAGCGTGCGATGTCATTCCACCCTTGGTGGTGAGGATCGCCTGCGACTTGTGCATTCCATCGACATCCTCAGGCGAGGTCTCTTCGCGAACGAGGATCACCTTTTCGCCCTTTTGAGCCCAAATGACGGCGTCAGCAGATGAGAAAACAACGCGGCCGAGAGCACCGCCGGGACCGGCGGGCAATCCCTTGGCGATCGGTTTGGTGACAAGCTCAGCTTTGGGGTCGAGCATCGGCAGCAAAAGTTCGACAAGTTGATTGGGGCCGACGCGCATCACGGCGGTATTGATATCGATCAGTTTCTCGGCATACATTTCCGCCGCCATTCGAACCGCCGCGACGCCGTTTCGCTTGCCGACACGACACTGCAGCATATACAGTTTTCCGCGCTCGATCGTAAACTCGATGTCCTGCATATCCTTGTAGTGCCGCTCCAGGCGCTTCTGGTATTCAAAGAGTTCTTTGTAGAGGCCGGGCATCAACTTTTCGAGAGTCGTGAATTTACGCGACTGATCGTTCTTGGAGTATTCGTTTACGGGAGCGGGCGTCCGGATGCCGGCGACGACGTCCTCACCCTGAGCGTTGACGAGATATTCGCCGTAAAATTTGTTCTCACCCGACCCAGGATCGCGGGTAAATGCAACGCCTGTGCAGCAATCTGAGCCCATATTGCCGAAGACCATCGCCTGAATGTTAACGGCCGTGCCCCATTCGTCTGGGATATTTTCGATGCGGCGGTATTCGATCGCCCGTTTGCCGTTCCAACTGCTGAAAACAGCACTGATGCCGCCCCAAAGCTGTTGTTCCGGGTCATCGGGAAACTCTGACCCGAGAACCTTTTTGATCGTCTTTTTGTAGTCGGCGACCAATTTCTTAAGGTCATCGCCGGTCAGATCGGTGTCAAACTGATAGCCATTTTGATGCTTGACGCTTTCCAGCTTTTCGTCGAGTAGCTTGCGGATGCCTTTACCGCCCTTCGGCTCGACGCCGGCCGCCTTTTCCATAACCACATCGGCATACATCATGATCAAACGGCGGTATGCGTCGTAGGCGAAGCGCTCGTCGCCGCCCTGGGCGATGAGGCCGCCGATGGTATGCTCAGTCAAGCCGATGTTAAGCACGGTCTCCATCATCCCGGGCATCGAACGACGGGCGCCCGAGCGGACCGAGACGAGCAGGGGGTCGCTCGCGTCGCCAAACTTACGTCCGGCGAGCTTTTCCATTTTGCGCAAGGCCTCGTCAGCCTCAGCCTTGAGTGACTTGGGATACTTTTTACGGTTTTCGTAAAAGTAGGTGCAAACCTCGGTCGTGACGGTAAATCCCGGCGGAACCGGGAGTTGGAGTTCGCGGTGGCCGGCCATTTCGGCCAGATTCGCACCCTTTCCGCCCAGAAGGTTTTTCATCGATTCATTGCCTTCTGCTTTGCCGCCGCCAAAGAAATATACGAATTTTGGATTTTTATTAGGTTTTGCCATAGGTCAAATATAGAGTGCTATTCGAATTTTAACGACCCGCGAAGCGTTAGAATATGACCAATGTCACAAATTTGAATCACCCCGGCATCCAAATCAGACGAGTGAACGAATCACATCGTTCGACAAAAAGCTATAATGTCGAGGAAAAGCTATGGCCGAACACATCTTGTTGCGTGAGATCACACTTGCCCTGCCGAGGCCCGAGGCATTCGGTTTTTTTGCGGACGCTGGAAACCTTGAGCGGATAACGCCGCCCGAACTCAAATTTCAGATAATTACTCCGCAGCCGATCAATATCGAAAGCGGTGCGCTGATCGATTACCAACTGCGGATGCGCGGAATACCAATAAAATGGCGAACCGAGATATCGACCTGGGAACCGCCATTCCGGTTTGTCGACCAACAGTTAAAAGGTCCGTACACGCAATGGATACACACCCACACTTTCACTGAGATCTCGCCGAATGAAACCCTTATCCACGACGAAGTGCGCTACCGCCTGCCGCTCGAACCGTTGGGCGACATCATCCATTTCTTTATTCGAAAAGAGCTCGACTACATCTTTGACTATCGGCAAAAGGCCGTTGCGGAGATACTTGGTGATAAAGTCCACTAACAGACCCGTCTTTAGAGCAGCATCCTGATAAGATGTAGAAAGTCTAAGCGTGGGGTCAACATTGTGCAGAAAATACTGATCGTTGAGGACGAACAACATCTGGCCGACGGCCTGCGGTTTAACCTTGAGGCGGAGGGCTTTGTGGCAGAGGTCGCAGCGGACGGCGAGATCGCACTTGAGCGGTTGGCGGCCGCGAAGTTCGATGCGGTCGTGCTGGATGTAATGCTGCCCAAGGTGGACGGTTTTGACGTCGCCCGCACGATGCGTGAGCGTTCTGATTACACACCGATACTGATGTTGACGGCTCGTGGACGTCCTGAGGACGTACTTATCGGATTTGAGGCCGGAACGGACGATTATCTGGCAAAACCATTTGATCTGGAGATCTTTTTGGCAAGGTTGAACGGCCTCCTACGTCGACGCCAATGGCTCGAAAACTCGGGCCGCTCAAAGCCGTCTGAGTCGATTATCAAGGTCAACGGCCGTACGATCGATCTCGGAAATCTCGAACTCCGCCACGGCGACGAACTCGTCCGGATCACTCTGATGGAGGCCAAGCTGCTCCGTTATCTGATCGAACACGAAGGCCGTGCCGTATCGCGCAAGGTGATACTCGAAGAGGTTTGGCAGTTACAAGAGGATACCGATACGCGTGCGATCGATAATTTTATCGTCCGTCTGCGTAAGCATCTCGAGGATCAACCCAACGACCCAAAGATAGTCCAGACCGTTCGCGGGATCGGCTATAAATTTGTTTCCGATACCGTTGGTTGAATGCGCTATCGAACGTAGGCATTCGGCAACGGCACATCTCCCGCCAGTCCCCAATTAAAATAAATACCGCCGCCGTCCGAGCTTTTGCGGACGTACCAGGTGGCGTCGGACTGGCGCCAAACGGCAAAATCAAATCGTCCGTCGCCTTCGTAGTCGCCGACTACCGGCAGATCGCCGCTACTGCCCCACGCGACGGCCAGAAAATCGTCATTAGAACTTTTCAAAACGTACCAAACGCCCGTTGACGGACGGAAGACCGCGATGTCGGCCTTACCGTCACCATCGTAGTCGCCAGCCACCGACTTATCGCCCGCCATACCAAATTGGCGGATATAGATCTGGCTATCCGAACTGCGCCAGATATACCAAACGCCCGTGGATGCCCGGAATATTGCCGTGTCGTCCTTGCCGTCGCCGTCAAAATCAGCTGCAACCGGGACGTCGCCGTTTGAACCGAGAGTGCGAACGCTGAGGGCATTATCCGAGCTCTGCCGAATGTACCAATTGCCGTCGCTCGGCCGCCAAACCGCGAGGTCGGCCTTGCCGTCGCCGTCATAATCGGCGGGCACGGGTATGTCGCTTGCCAAGCCGAATTGGGCAAAATAGATCGGCCGGTTAGCACGGTCGACAACAAACCACAGGCCGTTTTCGGGCCGATAGAATGCAAAATCAGTGAAACGGTCGCCGTCATAGTCCGCCGGCACGAGAGTGTCGGTCGGCCGTGCAAACCTTAGCCACGCAGTAGTAGAGCTTAGCGACGAAACATACCAATTCGAATTGCTGGATCGATAGACGGCAAAGTCGGTCCGGCGATCGCCGCTGAAATCAAAATAGTTGCCCTTGGCCACCTGACAACTGTTGAGCATTATCGAAACGTCATTCGACCCAAAATTAACAGACACGATATCGGGCTTGCCATCAGTATTAAAATCGGCGACGCGGACGGCATTCGGATTTTCGCCCACAGTAACGTTACTTGATGAAACACGGACAATATTCGTCCCGCTCATCGCGGTCGCATATGTTTTGATCCCGCTGTTTAAGAAATCCGCCGCCGCGATCGAGATCGGATTCGATCCGCCGGCCGGATTATTGTTCGAGCAGTTTGTAAACGAACCGTTAATGTTGCCGTTGCAACTCGAGATACTGTCGTTGTTGTAATTTGCGACGATCAGGTCCGCGATACCGTCACCGCCCAGATCGGCGAGTTCGATGGCGACCGGGCCTGTGCCGGTCGGGATGTTCTGATTGAGTACAAATGTACCGTTTCCATTGCCGAAAAAGGTCGAGACGCTGTCCGAGCCAAAATTGGCGACGATCACGTCCTTATTGCCGTCCGCGTTAAGATTGCCGGTCGTGACAAATGACGGTTGCGTACGAGTGCGGATCGAGGTGCCGGGTGTAAATGAGCCTGTGCCGGTTCCCAGCAAAATTGAGACAGTGCCGGAGAAAAAGCTGCCGAAGTTGGCAACAACGAGGTCTTGTTTCGAATCGTTGTTAAAGTCGGCCGAGGCGATCGAGAGCGGGCTTGCACCCACAAAAAAGCTCAACGGTGCCCCAAAGGTCCCGTTTCCGTTGCCGAGATAGATCGCAACGGTGTTTGATCCCGAATTAGTGACGGCGAGGTCAAAATTATTGTCTGCGTTAAACTTACCGGCGACGATCGCGTACGGCCCTGATCCGGCACTGAGGAGCGTCTGCGCCTGCATCGTGCCGTCGCCGTTGCCGAGCAGGATCGAAACGTCATTAGATACCTGATTGGTTACCGCCAGATCCGCTTTGCCGTCGTTGTTATAGTCAGCGACGGCGACGTTGGTCGGATTGATGCCGACAGGGAAACTGGTCGGAGCAAACGACGCCGCCGAACAACTCGCAGGCGGTAGCGTTGGTGGCGGGCCCGTCGTAATGTCGATGCTCCAGCCACCGGTGATCGTGCCGGATGTACTGGTCGAATTGGACATTATGAATAGCCGCCATTCACCGTTTGGGCTGAAATTGTTAAAAATGTTCAATCCGCTATTGTTGGCATAATAGGGTGCCAGTGGTGCCGGGCCCGGGAAATAATGAGAACCGCCAGAATTGTCGGTCGGCCGATAACTGCCGGTGAGGATCGGGATCGTGACTTGCCCCGATGCCGAATCATCGAAGGTGACATTTGCGTTGTTAACGGCCGCACTCGACCCGGCTCCGGACATCAGCACGAGGCTGCGGCCATTCGGGCTGACGAGCAGAAATCTTGACGACTGCGGATTTGTAAGGGTCAAACCGTTCAGCGTCACATTGATATCGGTAATCGCTCCGACCTGTCCGGCAACGGTGATCGGGGTTCCGTACGGCGTTGCCGGTCGATTTTGATCATAAATACCGATAAATGAGCTGTTTGCAAATGACGCCGGTGCCCCATCGGTAGTGATCGACAGCGACCAACCGGAGTTGATGCTGCCGGCAGAGAAAATGGCGTCGTCGGCGACGTATAGCGTCCAGTTGCCGTTCGGGTCGGTGCCGTTAAAGACTGAGGCAAAGGTCGATGCGTTCGGCTGGCTGTACGGCCCGGCAGGAGCGGGCGAGGGGAACGTGTCTGCAACGGCATCGCCGCTGGTCGGCTTATAGTTGCCGGTCTGCGCATCGAGTGGCAATGTATTGGCTGCGTCATCCGCAATAGTCCAGACACGATCATCGACATTGAGCGATGCACCCACATCTGACAAGAAAATGTACTTCGCACCGGTCGGCCCAACGAGTAGAAAATCCAGGTCATTCACCCGTTGATGGCTGACACCATTGAGAGTCACGGCGACGCGCGTTATCGTTCCGGTCATAGAGCCTACCGTGATCTGAGAAGGGTACACGCTGGCGGCCGTCGGTGCCGTCAGCGACGGAACGGCGTTGATCGTGACGCTCGTATTATTTGAAAAGACGGTTTTGGGAGTCCGTGTCTGGGCGGGAAGTGCCGCCGCAAGCGAGAGGACGAGCAGACAAACCTGTAACGATGCGAACGACGCACGAATGCTGTGTAAACCCATAATAAACTCCTGAATGTTGACGAATCCTATCGCAAACTTAACATTGATCGAGGCGGAAATCAATGACTTTCCGAATGAGAACGGCGGCCCACGACCTTTACGGCACCACGCCATTTCTCGTGTAGTTCGAACCGCCAGATCTCGATCTCGGGGTCAATCGCCGCGGCAAAAAGATCAAGATCGCGATGAAAACTCAATGCCGGAGCAGCGACATAAACGAGAGCCGGTTTATCCAGGATCTCCCGTCCGCCGAAGAGATCAGCCTCGGCCAGGATGCCACGGCGTCGTTGAAGTTCGATCTTGCGCCAGTAATCGGCGGCTTGAAATATCATCTCACGATCGGGCTTGGTCTTGAGCTCGATAATGACGAGACGACCGTCCTTGCGTAAGGCGAGCAGGTCGATCTTGTCGTTGGACGAGCGAAACTGATTGTAGATCGGAGCAAGTATCAGATTATCGTCAAGTAGCTTGATATTGCGGCGAAGTATGGATTCGAGCCACGCCTCGGGAGCGGCACGATAGAGTTCGTGGCGGCGGTTCGGCGGGTCAGGCGAACGATGGAGTTCGAGTTCGGCGACGAGTCCCGCAAGCTGGTCGGCATTTTCAAATGTCAGGATGCGGCGATCTTTGCGGATGCCGAACCACGTCCGTTCGCGTCCGAGGATCGTCCTCACCCGGGCAAACGGTAACCCGTAAAATCGTAGTGTTTCGCCCTGTTTCGAATAGACTATATCGATATTGGCGGGCGACAGAGCGATGATCGCGGCGGCCGTTTCGCTCGGTTGCGGGTTAGCGGGAAGGGTTAATTTTCGGGATCTTTCGCGCCAAAGATCGCGGATATTTCGTTTGGGCAGTTCGACAAGCAAGGGCGGATCAACCTTTCGCGAGACTTCGACGATCGATATCACACTCTTCCAGCGTGCTGTGAAAAGGGCGTGTAGTTTTTGCAGATTGCGCGCCCCTCGGCGTTCGGCAATAATCCAGATATCGAGGACAGGTTTCTTTTTTCGCGCACCGAGTTTTTCAAACCAGAGCATCGCGGCGGCGGACATCGTTTCAGCGGTTAATTTATCGGTGACGTCAGCGATCGCGGCAATGTGTTTGCCATCGCGGACAAATGTGATCTGGGCGATGCGGCCGTTATACGCGTTAAGAGCGACGCGTTCGAGCCTTGTGCCGTGGCAACTATCAGCTATCAGACGGCCAAACTCATTGGCCCTTTGCAAACGGGCGAGTTCGATCTCGGCGGTCAGTTCCGAGGCCGCTGTGCGTGGTATCAGCCTGACAGTCTCGCGGTTTTTGCCAAATGCTCCGGCAACATCAAGCTCGATCTCGTGACCGTCCGGCCGGAAACCATTCAACCGCCAAGAGTGAAAACCCGCATCATCCGGAAACCCAAAGAGAGCTTTGCCATCCCGTGCATCGACATCCAGCTCATCGCAATTCAACGGAAACGAACGGCCGCCTTCGCGGACCAGAAGCCATTCGAAATGGCCGTCGATCAACTGCCGAAGTGTGTCCGCGTCTACCATTCGTAATTTTCGGTGAAAAACTTGATCATCGCCGCGGACCAATCGTTATAACCCTGTTCAGATGGATGAATGCCATCGGCGAAGAATCCATCGAGTCTGACTTCGACCGGTTGCGGATAATAGAAAACGCGCTCCATATCGCGGGTAAATTCCTTGATATTGGCGTCGTGCATTTGCGATAGCTGCCATAAAAGCTGCTTGGACGGCGGCGGTATCGCGTGGGTGTACTTGATCATCGGGCAATTGGAGATAAAGATGACGGCGTCCGGGTGCTTACGCCGCATAATGCCGATGAGTTCGGTCATATCCTCGCGCCAACGGCGTGGGCTAGAGAGCCTCATCACGTCGTTACCGCCGATTCCGAGCAGAATATAATCGAACTGCTTGTCGGGCATATGCGGCACGAGTTCGTCGATCGTGCGGCGGGCGGTCACGCCGTTTTTGCCGAGTACGTCCCATTCGACGGGGCGTTTAATATGATCGCTAAGGTGCTTGGCGAAGCGTCCGGCAAGTGCGAGTTCGTGTGTGCGGGCACCAAGGCCGGCGACCGTCGATTCGCCAATGACATAGAGCCTCGCCGGATCATCGCCTTCGCCTGCGATGCCGGTCAGCGGTCCGGCGGCGGCAGGCAGCACACCGACCTTCCACCGCGTGATCGACCCCTGCATAAATAAAAATGGCGATATCGGCGCGATCGCCGCCGCACCGAGTACGAACTTTGCCTGCAGCCGCCTTAGGTTGGTGTCGTCCTTGTCCATTGGTTTCGTTATGTTAGAATTTAAATACTCTAATGCAATTGTCAAATCTACCAAAAATTCTCCTCATTCTTACGTTTTCGGTCGTTGTTTTTCAAGGTTGCGGCGGCAACAAGCCTGCTGATATCGATTCCGGTCCGCCCGCCGATGCACAAAAGGCAGAACCGCCCTACGCAAACGCTGAACCCGAAAAATATCAGACCGAGATAGTCGTCACGAGCGGTGCCGTTGTTGAGAACTTTATGGTCGTTCGCAACGGCGGTAAATGGCGTGTCGATACCGCCTTTGGCGAGCCGAAACAGGTGACAACCATCCGTACCGACAAGGACTATGTCCTCTCGATCGCGTCAAAAAGCTTTGCAGAATACCAATCCGGACACGGCTATGAGGAGCGGGCGCAGATGGTCGAGGACATAACCCACGGTATGATCAACAGCCGCACTAACGCCGTATTTGAAAAGCTCGATACGGAGGGCGGCGTGACCAAATACCGCAAATGGGGCGAGGCGGGCAAGAACCTTGTCTCGATCGTCAGTTTTGACGAAAAGGCCGGTATTCCGGTCAAGATGGAGATCTTCAAGACTACGCCCGGAACCGGTCCGGCGGACATCACCGTGCAGCTAGTTAACTTTAAGCTTGAGCCCGATGAGACACTGCTGGCGATACCAAAAGATTTCAAGGAAATTCCGATCCAGGATATGAAGAAAATTCTGATAGCAGCACCGTAGAGTATGAGTGACAATGTCCAACTTACTGAGATAACTCCGGAGATGCGCGCATTTGCCGAAAATGCTCTGCACAGCCTGTCGTTTTCAAAACTCATAGGTATGAGGCTGGTCGATCTGCAACGCGACGTTGCGGTGATCAGTATAGAGATGCGCGACGACCTGCGGCAGCCAAGCGGCGTACTGCACGGCGGCGTCACTGCGACGCTGATCGATACGGCGATGGCATTTGCCGTACGGACGCGGCTCAGCATTGCCGAGGCGACCGCGACGATCGACCTGACGATCCACTATCTGCGGCCGCATATCACCGGCACATTTACCTGCACCGCCAAGGTCGTAAGGGCCGGCAAAAGGATATTCACCGTCTCGGCCGACGTTGTCAATGAGCACGGTAAGCACATCGCGACGGCCGTTTCGACATACACGCGTTTGTAGTCGATCGACAAACGTGACCTTGACTCACGATTCACTATCGAATGGACCAACTTCGTAAATTTGCCCGCTACTTCAAGCCGTACAAATGGATGATCCTGGCAGGGATCTTTTTCATTTTGTGCTCAATGTCGTTTGGGCTGTTTGTCCCGTATATGGTCGGGCAGGCGATCGATGACCTAAGGGCCGGCGTGACGCGTGAAAAGATCATTTTCTATCCGCTGGTGATATTGGGCATCAATCTCGCGAGTGGTATTTTTCTATTTCTGCAGAGGCGCGTGCTGATCAATACATCGAGGCATATCGAATTTGATATGCGGCGCGATTTTTACGCATCTCTGGTCGGTCAGCCGCTCGAGTATTTTCAAAACAACCGTGTCGGCGACCTGATGGCACGTGCGACCAACGATCTGTCGGCGGTCCGGCAGATGGTCGGGCCGATGATCCTGTACAGTTTTCAGGCGATATTCGCCCTGGCGATCTCTCTGCCGATAATGCTCAATATTTCGGTCAAGCTGACGCTGCTGCTGCTGATCCCAATGCCGCTCGTGAGCTTAACGGTCAAGTTTCTCGGCGATCAGATCCATCGGCGGTTCGAAAAGATACAAGGCTTTTTCTCCGACATTACGGCACGCGCACAGGAAAATCTGACCGGCGTCCGAGTCGTTCGGGCCTACGCACAGGAAGACGCCGAGATCGAAAAATTTCAGGAACTCAACCGCGAATATGCTACCCGCAATCTACAGCTCGTAAACTATTCGGCAGCAATGCGTCCGCTGCTGTTCTTTTTCATCGGATTGGGCTTTGTGATCATCGTTGCGGTCGGCGTGCCGATGGCCGTCAGCGGCGAGATAACGGCGGGCGATTTTACGGCCCTGATGCTGTATCTGCAGCGGATGATCTGGTACCTCATCGCCCTTGGGTACGTGGTCAATCTGTACCAACGCGGCACTGCCAGCCTCAAGCGATTCAACGAGATACTCGAGGCCGAAACCGCGATCGAGGATCAGGACGGCGTCACCGAACGCCCTAAGATCCGCGGCACTATCGAATTTCGCGATCTGAACTTTGCTTACAACGGAAAACCGGTGCTGCAGAATATCGACCTCCAGATCGAGTCCGGTAAGACGATCGCTCTCGTCGGCCGGACCGGCAGCGGCAAATCGACACTTGTCAGCCTGATCCCACGCCTGATGGACGCCCCGGATGGCAGCGTACTTGTCGACGGTATTCCGGTCCGCGATTATCCGCTCGCCCAACTTCGCCGATCGATCGGATTTGTCCCACAGGAAACATTTCTGTTCAGCGACACACTTGCCGCCAACATCGCATTTGGGATCGACGAGGAGCGAGAGAAGCGAAGCGGTTCGATGACCGTCGAAGACGCTGCCCGCATTGCGGGTCTCGCCGACGATATATCTGAATTTCCGGGCGGCTATGAGCAACTTGTCGGCGAACGCGGTATAACGCTCTCGGGCGGGCAAAAACAGCGAACCGCCATTGCCCGTGCCGTAATGCGCGAACCAAGGATATTGATACTCGATGACTCGCTCTCGGCGGTCGATACCTACACCGAAGAAACGATATTGCACAACTTGCGCAAAGTCCGGACGGGCCGGACCACGCTGATCGTCTCGCACCGCGTTTCCACCATTCGCGATGCCGACCTGATCTGTGTCCTCGATCACGGCCGGATCATCGAGCGCGGCACCCACGATCAACTCCTCGTCCTCGGCGGCGAATACGCTGACCTCTACGAGCGGCAGCTTTTAGAAGAGGAATTGGATGCGACGGAATAGCACGGCAATGTTGGAAATAAAGCCCGATACCGTTGAATAGAATGGAAGATAATAAACCGAATCCCGAACAGTTATATACAACATCGCTGATAATATGGTTGTCCTTGTTCGTCTCGCAATTTCTGTTTGTCGTAATCCTTTATTTCACCAAGCCTGAACTTTTCAGATTCGACTTTATGCAACCGTTGCTTGGTGACAACGCGGCTATCGTCGCGGCACTTGGGTTTATCTCGATCACAAATATCCTGGTGTCCATCGGCCTTCGTAAAAAGTATCTTGCCCAAGCCGTGGCGGAGCAAAATGTCGGTCTGGTTCAGACCGCGATGATCATCGGGTGTGCACTTACCGAGTCTGCCTCGTTATTTGGCCTGATACTCGGGGCCGTATTCGGGTATCAATATTTCTTTGTTTTTTCGGCTATCGGGATCGTCGGCACCACCCTACACTTTCCGCGACGCGAGAGTGTCCACGCCGCCAGTTACAAGCCCCAGATCAGATGACCGCGGCGACACGCCAAAAAAGCAAAAACGCCCCGATCGATCGGGGCGTTAATGTATTGAATTGAGTAAATACTACTGAGCCGAAAAGATCTCGACGCCACGGCGTCCGAACTTTCGAGCCTCAGAGCAACTGGGTACCCAGATATCGATCTTTTTGCCCTTGATCGCACCGCCGGTGTCGGAAACGAGGTACGTTCCGCTCCAGGGGCCTGCACTGATAGTGACACGCGATCCAAGTTTCAAAAATCTCGGGTCCGCAGCAATGATACCTCGACGAACGCCGTGACCCATTGCTGTTTTTCCCTGCAGGCAATAAGCCGTAGCGGAAAATGCTCCCTTACTTGCTCCCGCACCTGCTGCGGTGACCGATACGGTCTTTTTAACTAATTTTTTTCTATCGTCCTGCTGATTAAATGACTGCTGATTAATTATCTGATCTTCTAAAATTAAATTATTATCAATTGAAATTGTACTTTTAATTGTAGGCTGCAAAACATTCGCATTGGCGAGTGTTGATTCCGGCGACGTTTGTGCGTAGATAAATACTACGAACAAACTAAGTAGCAACAGAACCGCGCCTCCTCTAAAGAGATTCTTCATTCAGTGTTCTCCAAATTTAGCGACTCCGCTTAAACGCAAAAATAGTGTCTGAGATTTGGGTCATCAGCCACTATTCGCTTTTAACGAAGACTGTTTCGGTGGACGTATTTCCACCTGTTCTCGTATCACTTGGATCGAAACGTATTTGGAGAATAGCGCTTTTGTAAGCTATTGTCTACCGACCAAAAAGCCGCAAGCCCTTATGTTATATGCAATTGCTGAAATACAAGGGGCTTACGTCTGTTAACTTTTTTTATTTTAGATAGACTTTTTATAGTGTTTTCGCGTATATTCCTAGTCTGAAAGGGGTGTGAACTAGGCTCGAGACTTAGAGGAATAATTATGGATGACAGACGCTATGGCGGCCGCCATATGATCTCATTTCCGGTTCGTGTCCGATGGAAAAACTCGGAGGGCAAAGAGATCACTCAGGACGGTCTGACCGAAAATGTCGGGCCGCAGGGCACCCTGGTCTACCTTCCGCGTAATCTACCGTTAGTCGGCGGTAAGGTCAGTCTGACCGTGACCGAAAATCCCGAGGACGAAGTCTCGGTGACCGCTCAGGTCATCAGGCTTGAGCGCAACGCATCACATCCGCAAGTCGCATTACAACTCACGGACGGGATGCGGATCTGGAAAAAGAAGGTGTGGGAAGTCGCCGGGGCGATCATCGCATCGGAGCAACCTGAACCGCTCGATGAGTGGTAGAACTAAACTGATATGAAAATCTTAATACTCGGCGCCGGACGAATGGGACACGGCGCCGTTTTTGATCTAATAAACAATTCGCCGGACGTCGAGAGCGTCACGGTTGCCGATTTTGATCTGAAAAAGGCCGACGCGGTCGCCGACGCGGTCGATCCCGCACGCGTCACGCCGCATCACATCGACGCCTCAAACGAATCCGACGTCGCTCGTTTGATGGCCGGCCACGACTCCGTGATATCGTGCGTCAATTATTGGTACAACGTTTCGCTTTCGAGGGCGGCGATCGCCACCGGAGCTAACTTTTGCGATCTCGGCGGCAATAACTACATCGTCGACGAACAGCTTGCTCTTGATGCGGCCGCCAAGGCCGCCGGCGTCAATGTCATTCCTGATTGCGGCCTGGCTCCCGGAATGGTGTCAATACTTGCGATGCACGGTGCGGCGAGATTTGACTCGGTCGACGAGATCCACATTCGCGTCGGCGGACTGCCGCAGAACGCGCAACCGCCACTAAATTACCAACTTGTCTTTTCGGTCGAAGGCCTGATCAACGAATACATCGAGTCGGCGCGCGTCATACGCGACGGCAAGATCGTCGAGGTCGAGTCGATGACTGAACTCGAAAGTCTCTCATTCGACGGCTTTCCGCCGCTCGAGGCTTTTCAAACGTCCGGCGGCACATCGACACTGCCCGATACATTTCTCGGCAAGATTAGGGAACTCGACTATAAAACAATCCGCTACGCCGGGCACTGCGATAAATTTAAGACAATGATCGACCTCGGCCTCTGCTCGAGCGACGAGATCGTCGCCGATTTTGTCAGCACAACGCCGCGAAAGGTTTTCGCCGAGCTCCTGCAAAAACATCTTCCCGCCGATGGCCCGGACTACGTGCTTGTGCGGCTGGACTTTGCTGGTGCGAAAGACGGCGCACAACGGAAACTCCGCTACGATATCGTCGATAAACTCGACGAGAGCACCGGAATGAGCGCGATGATGCGAACCACCGCCTTCCCCGCCTCCATAATCGCCCAAATGATGGCCCGCGGTGATGTTTTATCGCGAGGAGCAACGCCGCAAGAGAAAGCGATCGACCCGGAAAAGTTCGTTTCAGAGCTTGAGAAACGAGACATCGTCATCTCAATTTCGGGCGCGTAAACGAAAACTGTCTGTGATTAAAAGGGTCATCATTTCTATTCTGTTCGGCCTAATATTCCCGATTTCGTACGGCTTCATCGCCGCAGGGCTTTTATATACTTTCCCCGGTACTTTCGCGGCCGATATGCAGCTTTATGGAGAACCGGCTCCAGGCCCAATTTTGGCTCCAATACTTGGCACCTTTTATTTATATTCCTGGATCAAGTTTCATCACTATTTCGGAATGGCGTCGATACTTGATACATTTTGGTTTAGGGTGTTTTTCTCGACCGTGCCCGTTTTCGCGTTCTATTGTCTAACTGCATTTGGAGTCCTGACAGTTGTCGGCTTTCCAAAACGCCGACAATTGAAATCAGTCAATTCTCAACTTCCACCTCCACCTCCAAAATTTGAACAAATATGAAAATATAGGATGATAATAATTAATATTTTAGGGATAATTGAGTTCTATGATCACACTAGAAGATGCACGAAGAATAATTGCGGCTGCTGAGAAAAAGGCAGTTGAGATCGGTCAGCCGATGAATATTGCGGTGGCGGATGCGGGCGGCAATCTTGTCGCACTCGTTCGAATGGACAATGCGTGGATGGGCAGTATTGATATTTCGATCAAGAAGGCCTGGACGTCACGAGCCTTCGATATTTCGACCAAAGACCTCGCCGAGCACAGTCAATCGGGCGATCAGTTTTTCGGTATCCACGCTTCGAACGGCGGTAAGGTAATGATCTTTGCGGGCGGAATTCCGCTCAAAAAGGACGGCAAGGTCGTCGGAGCTATCGGCGTATCAGGCGGAGGCGGCGACCAAGACCACGCCGTTGCCGAGGCCGGGGCAGCCGCTTACTGAACGAAATAACCGTTTGCCTCAGCGGGCGGCGAGAACTGCAGCAAGATTAACGACAGATGACGCAGATAAAAGAGATCTAATACTCTTATCTGCGTCATCATTGTTTACACAAACGCCTGTTCCCAAACACACCTCTCATTTCTGAGCGACCGTTGAGTTAATTTAACTGCGACCCGGCTTTCGATCGAGCCGAGCCAGAGCCCCATCGAATCTATCCTCGATATCCGTTACCGACGAAATTTTGAAGCCAAGATCTTTCGCTGCACCTGCTTCCGCGTCAAAGATCCATCCCCGGACAGTCAGAGATTGTCCGCGTTCCCAGGCTCCTATCACGCACGGCGATGAACACAGCCGGTGCACCTGTTCGATAACATTCAGTTCACACAACCTTGTAAATCGCCGTGAAGTGTCTCGGATACCGTCCAAGTGGAGTCGATATTTTTCGGCGACCCGGTCGATGATACGAAGCCAGTTTCCCGCTGCTCCGACGGGTCGATCGTTAAGTGCGGCCGCGATCGCAACGCAATCGTAGTGTCCACAGACAGTAATTTTCTCCACCTTTAGGAAGTTAACTGCCGTCTCCACCACCGAGATGCTGGATAAGTCCGAGAGATGAACAAGATTCCCAAGGTTCTTGTGCGACATTATCCTGTTCATCTTGATGCCCAGGATATCCGGTTCGGTCGTCGAACAGTCTGAGCATCCGATCATCAAATGGTCGATCGGCCTCCCCTCGAAGTGTTTGGAGTTCACCGGATGCCCTATTTGCGGAATTCCGCGATCTTTTTGCACGTGGAACATCTCCCGGCCTATTGGCCCTGGCCGAGCGAATATCCGAGCTCACCGTCGAACGTGCAAAGGTTTTCGAGTTTTATGAGCTCGAGCCCCAATGCGTCGATCCGGGTGAGCAACTCCACGATCTGAGCCGTGCTGACGTGAGTGCCCTTATTCACGGAATGAAAGCGGCAACGCCAATGATCGGTGCAGAAGGTCTCGGGCATTCCCTCGGGATAGACTTTGACGCCGCGATTTGTGATCATCTGCAGCTGGAGGCCCTGCGTGTCCGCACGTTTCAGTATCTCGCCAAGTTCACTCGGCAGTCCGCCGCTCCACTCAAGGAATATGTCGACACCGACAGTCTCTTTGCGAATCGTCCTAAGGTTTGTGGACGGAACGTAGGCCGTAGATATCGTTTCGGCTGATTCGGGATATTCGGCCACTTTCAGTTTTTCCGGTAGTTGACCAAGCCGCTCGATAACCGCGGCCGCAAACTCACGTGTTCCGACCGCCTCGGTGCTGATACCTTCCTTATAGACGTCGGGTGTGTGAATACCTTCCTCGATCGTTCGGAGCCACGCGTTGTGTACCTTTTCGGCAACGTCGCGCTGTCCGATGTGAGCGAGCATCATGATCGCACCGTGTATAAGTCCGGAGGGATTGGCAATGTTCTGGCCGGCAATATCCGGAGCTGAACCGTGGATCGCCTCAAACATGGCAACGTGTTCGCCGATATTCGCTGAGCCTGCGAGGCCTACCGAACCCGCGATCTGGGCCGCGACGTCGGAGAGGATATCGCCGTAAAGGTTCGGCATTACAACGACGTCAAATTTTTCAGGCGTATCGGCGAGTTTTGCAGCACCGATATCGACGATCCAGTGCTCATTCTCTATTTTCGGATATTCAGCCGCGATCTCGTCGAAGACCCGATGGAACAATCCATCTGTCATTTTCATAATGTTGTCCTTGGTAAAACATGACACTTTTTTACGGTTATTCTGCCGGGCATATTCAAACGCATACCGGACGATCTTTTCGCATCCCGGACGCGTAATGAGCTTTAGGCATTGGTAAACTTCGCGCGTTTGGCGGTGTTCGATACCGGCGTAGAGGTCCTCTTCATTCTCACGAACGATCACCATATCCATCACGGGATGCTTTGTATCCACGAATGGATGATAGGAAACGCAGGGCCGGACATTCGCATAAAGGCCGAGCGTCTTGCGAACCGTCACATTAAGTGATTTAAATCCGCCGCCCTGAGGCGTCGTGATGGGCGATTTCAAAAAGATCTTTGTCCGCCGCAGTGAGTCCCACGCCTCTCGCTCGATGCCGGAGGTGTTACCCGATAGATAGACGCTTTCGCCGATCGCGATCGTTTCGATGTCTAAGCGGGCACCCGCGGCCTGGATGATACTGAGCGTGGCGTCCATTATTTCCGGACCGATGCCGTCGCCGTAAGCTACTGTTATAGGTACATTTAGATTTTCCATTTATTTGTGATTTTCCTTTTTAATAATTCACGGACCTTCGACCGAAATAGCCGCCGTCGTCGTGGCCGCGGCACACATCTATCCTGCCGAAGATCTAACTGATCTTCGGAAATAGAAGTTTTTGGTGTATCTGGAAAATTTCTAACGAACGGTGCGGTTTTAACGCCGGCTGATCATAACCTCGGTCGCCTTGAAGAGGGCATACGCCTTCATCCCGACCTTAAGCCCCAACTCGTCGCAGCCCTGCCGGGTGATTATCGAAAGTATCCGTTGTCCTCCGACGTCCACGGCGACCTCGGCAAAGAAACCATCGATCCTGATGTCCGTCACAACGCCGACCAACTGATTCCTAACGCTGATCTGATCTGCCGAACGCCCCGGTTCCAAACGCGAAGTGCGTCGTGGTAGCGATTCGCCGAGTACTCGTTCCACTTCGCTCGTGGGTATTCGGTGATGTCCGCCCGGGGTTTTCATCGATTTGATCTTGCCGTCATATATCCATTTTTTGATCGTCGGATAGCTAACGCCCATTAACTCTGCCGCATCTTTCGGCTTTAGATTTTCCATAAATGAATTTATATGAATTACTATGATTAAATCAAATCAAAACAGACTATTTATATGATTCTATACGATAATATCTCGATTTGGAACGAATTTTAATTCGTTTTGGCACTATTTCAGGATTAAGAATAACGCGAAATCGTCTAGAATCGAAAACAAAAAAGGCTTCCCATTGCTGAGAAGCCGTTTTCGGGGTAAATTCGCAAAAAGTTATGCGTTGAGTCCGACCAGACGCGGATTGGCTTTCTTTTTGAGCAGTTTCTGCAGTTTTAGTCGGGCTTTGTGCAACTGCGATTTTGATGTGCCGACCGAGCATCCGAGAATGCGGGCGACCTCTTCGTGTTCGAAGCCCTCGACGTCGTGCAGAACAAATACATTCTTGTATCCGGTCGGCAGTTGGGCGATCGCGTTTTCGAGTGCGATCTTATCGACGATCTGCATCTTCATCGGGTTTGTGCTGCCGGTGACGATCTGATCGGGTGTTTCGCCCTCTTCGGTTGTCTTTTCAAACTTCACGTTTCGCTTGCGAAAGTGCATCAGCACCTGGTTGACCGTCATACGGTGAAGCCACGTGGTAAAGGCCGAGTCGCCGCGAAAACTACCGATCTTACGATAGAGCTGTATAAAAACGTCCTGTGTCAGATCTTCTGCCTCAGAGGCGTTCTGCAGCATCCGCAGACAGATCGAATAGACCCGGCGGTGATGCCGCGTGTAGACCTCCTCAAAGGCCCCCATATCGCCCTTGCCTGCCAACTGAGTAAGCTGGAAATCGGTGGCGGTCTTAAGATCTCCGACGGCTGAATCCATCGGAAAATTCACAATATCTGTTTCAACACCTTGCTCGCTATGAAAAACCGGAAAATTTAACGTATTTGTAGTCATTGTATTTCCCCCCTCGTCGAGTACTACTTCAATTGCCGTGCCAAACCCTAGAGACTTCAATATATTGTCCGTCACATTTTCACAAAAATACTTTAGGGCCAATGTTTACGGACATATTTAATCTTTCGCCGTTCATCAAAGAATAGATTCGGAATCTCGTTTACCAACGAGTGCGTCATATCGTATACGATTTGGTGCGCTAGTGTTCCCGTTTGGTTTCCGAGGTAAAACGGCGAGGTTAATGCTAGAATCTTTATTCCGCGTTCGGCACCGGCGGAGAGGTTATTGATGAAATTCAGGTTTTTGCTCAGTAGTATTTTATTGACGGTCGTGATCGCCTTTGCTGCCGCAAGCGGCGGTCTAGCCCAGTCACCCGTGGCGACACCGATCAAAAGCCAGGAGGTCTCCGAGGGCGACGGTATCCCGGTTTTGATCAAGCACCTACCGGATTGGGAAAAGCTTCGTGACAAAACTACATTCACCAACGATACCGCAACGCTGAAAAAGGCTCTGGGCGAAAAACCGTTGGTCGACCTCATAGATCTAAAGGCGGGAGCCGAGGCCGTAACGGCACCGTATCCGGCGGGTACGCTACTGATCGTCGAATATACGACACCGCAGGTTTCGATCGAGGCCGACGGCCGATTTACCGCACGACTCGCTGACCTCGGCGATACCCAGACAGCGTACCGCCGTATCGGAAACTACAGCGTTTTTGTTTTTGACAGCTCGGACCCTGCGGCCGCCAACGCATTGATCGATGAGGTCAAGTACGAGAAAAATATCCAGTGGCTGGGTGATGATCCATTTTTGCTAAGACGTGCCGAGCGGGCATTTATCAATACAACCTCGGGCATTTTTACATCGACGGTCACAGTGATCCTGATCGGGATCGGGATCGCCATCACCGCCGGCCTGATCGTCGGCATCACCTATTTTATGCTCCGCGTCCGCCGCCGAGCCGAAATGAAGACCTTTACCGACGCCGGAGGTATGACCCGCCTCAACCTCGACGGCTACACGCCGGAGATTTTACCTGAACGGCTGTTGGGCGACTAAGGCATCGCTCCGAGTAGTCTCTCTATATCATTCTCATTATTATAGAAATGTGGAGCGATACGCAGGCGGTCGCCTCGCGGGCTGACGACGATATTTCTTTCCTGAAGTTCGGCCGCGACCTGGTTTGACGTAAGTCCGCCGCGATGCCGAACGCAGACGATCTGCGAGCGCTCACCGGGCAAACGTGAACTGACGATCTCGTAATCGCGGCCCGCAAGTCCGTCGCAGATCTGATCCGAAAGATTTGCAAGATGTTCTTCGATACGTTCGGCACCGGTCGAATGCAGCAACGTCAGGCTCTGTTCGAGTCCGTAGAACAACGACGATGGCCCGGTACCGCTTTCCCACGCAAGGGCGTTTGGTTTTAGAGGTTGCTCGCGGTCGGCGAAATCCCAGGGCGTTTCGACGCTGATCCATCCGATAAGCGTCGGCTTGATGCGTTCACGTGCCCGATCCGACAGATAGATAAATCCGCAGCCCTCAGGAGCACAGAGCCACTTATGGCTCGCTCCGCACGCAGCATCGACAAACTGGGCCGGCAGATCGAAAGGCATCGCACCGAGACCCTGGATGATGTCTACACAAAACAAAGCACCTACAGCACGGGCAGCACGGCCGACGCGTTCGAGGTCAGCCCGAAAGCCGGATGCAAACTGCACCGCACTAAGGGCGACGACCTTTGTGTCAGCGTCGATCAGCGAGATCAGTCGTTCAAGGTCGATGCGGCCATCGATCTCGTCAACGAGCCTGAGTTCGACACCGTAATCGTCACGCACGCGCCGCCACGGATAGAAGTTGGAAGGAAATTCGCCTGCAAAGCTAACGATATTATCGCCCGTCTGCCAGTCGATACCGGCGGCGATAGACGCAAAGCCATCAGACGTGTTTCGGACAAAGGCGACCTGTTCGGGCCGCACGCTTAGCATTTCGGCCAGGATAGCCCGCGAGCGATCCTTGGTCGCGACCCACGCCGGATAATGGAGCGAACCGTGTCCCGCGACGTCGTGCAACTGCGACGTGATCGCTTCGACGGCGGTCGTCGGCATCGGCGAGACCGCCGCACTATTAAGGTAAGCATAACTCTCGAGTATCGGAAACAGTGATCTGATATCTTGGTTCATAAGCTTAGAAGTATCACTACGCCGGGCTGAAAAAACAAGTTTTGCTCTCCGACATTTCCGAATAGTTAAACTTAGGCCGGTTTTCGTGGCAAAATAGACGCATATGTGCGGACGAGCATCACAGCGCGGAAAGCGCGAGGATTTCAAAAATTACATTTACGAATTTGAACCGCAGGGCGATCTGTTTCGCGGCAATATCAAGCCGACCCAAAAGGTGAGCATCGTCATCAATGACCGCAACACGGTCAAGACAGTCGAGGCGCGATGGTGGTGTCAACTTGAGGGTGCCAAGGAATGGAGTACTAAATACGCGACATTTAACGCCAATATCGAACGGCTCGAATCGAGTCCGATGTGGCGAAATCTGCTCAAGAGCAAACGCTGCATAATGCCGGTCACAAGCTTTTATGAATGGCCGGAAAAGGGAAAGCCGCCGCTCGAGATCTTTGCCAACGGCGGCCATCCTTTTGCTCTCGCCGGACTTTGGTCGACGTGGTTCGATGGTGGCGTCCGGCGTGAGTCATTTGCCGTAATTACGACCGCGGCGAATGATTTTATGTCGGCGTATCACCGGGCGATGCCGGTAATACTTGAGAGCAAAGATATACAGAAACTCTGGCTGCTAGAGGGCGGAATGGACATTTTGCGCGGCTTTGAATGTCATCTGACCGGCAAGCCATTAACTGACAAGATCGAAAACGTATATCCGGACCGATCGGACGGCCTTGCTTGATTCAATTTTCATATAGCTTGTGCTATGCTCAAGGCGTTCAAACAGTGGTATCGATCTGTGAAAACAATAAGTTTGACTATTACATCGGAGGAGTACTTAAATGGCAGGTAAATTTGAATTAAAAGTATCGAGCAATGGTAAATATCATTTCAATCTAAAGGCCGGGAACGGACAGATCATACTTTCAAGCGAGATGTATGAATCAAAAGCTTCGGCCGTGAACGGCATCGCTTCGGTTCAGAAAAACGCCGGTGATGACGCCCGCTTTGAACGCAAAGAATCAACGAATGGCAAGCCGTACTTCAATCTGAAGTCAACGAACGGTCAGGTGATCGGCAAGAGCGAGATGTATGAGTCCGTCGCGTCGATGGAGAACGGCATCGAGTCGGTCAAAAAGAATGGACCGGAAGGCGTTACCGTTGAAGTTTAATTTTTCGATCGAATGACCTCGATCAGGATAGCCCTTGCCGCAAGCTTGGGCTATTATTTTGTCTAATTATGAGCAAACAGAGAACCCGTCTCGGCGTCGAACGCCTACTTAACGAAGAGATTGACCTAATCCGCGGCAAGCGCATCGGTCTGGTGTGCAATCAAGCGTCGGTGATGCCGGACACATTTGCCCACGCGGCGGACGTTTTTGGCGAACGCACCGAATTTGACCTGACTACGCTCTTTGGCCCGCAGCACGGTATCCGCGGCGACGTTCAGGACAATATGATAGAGACGCCGCACACAACGGACGAACGCACCGGCAAACCGGTATATTCGCTCTACAGCGAGACACGCGAACCCACAGCGGAGATGGTCGATAACATTGACGCCTTTGTCATCGATCTGCAGGACGTCGGTTGCCGCATCTATACATTTGTCTACACGATGGCAAATTGTATGCGGGCGGCTAAGCAATTCGGCAAAAAGGTGATCGTATGCGACCGCCCCAATCCGATCAACGGCAACGCGATCGAGGGCAATATCACCGAACACGGGTTCAAATCATTTGTCGGACAATTTGAGATCCCGACGCGGCACGGGATGACGATCGGCGAACTCGCAAAGATGTTCAACGAGCATTTTGGCATCGGATGTGACCTCACGGTCGTGGAGATGACGGGATGGTCGCGCGAAATGTGGGGCGATGAGACCGGATTGCCCTGGATACT
Source organism: Chloracidobacterium sp. (assembly GCA_016720705.1). Lineage (NCBI taxonomy): Bacteria > Pseudomonadati > Acidobacteriota > Blastocatellia > Chloracidobacteriales > Chloracidobacteriaceae > Chloracidobacterium > Chloracidobacterium sp. The sequence continues at coordinate 1,962,761 of JADKKB010000007.1, forward strand.
GCCGAGTCCGAATATACCGACGGTTGATAGCTGTGTCGTTTTTCCGGCGACGGTTCACGTCGAGGGCACCGAACTCAGCGAAGGCCGCGGCACGACCAAGCCATTTGAGATCAACGGTGCGCCCTACATCGACCCGTATGCGTGGGTCGCCGAGCTTGAAAAATTCGGATTCGATGGCGTGAAGTTTCGCCACGTTTTTTTTCGCCCGACCTTTCAGAAATGCGCCGAGCAACTCTGCGGCGGCGTCCAGATCCACGTCACCGACCGCGAGGCATTTACGCCTGTGATCGTCGGCATCGCAATGCTAAAGACCGCCTACGATATGTACCCGGAGCATTTCGAGTGGAAAAAAGACCCGTACGAATACGTCTATGACATCAACCCGATCGACGTCGTCTGCGGTACGGACAAGATCCGCAAGCAGTTCGAGGCCGGTGTTTCATTGAGAGAGATCGAGGCGGGATGGGCCGAGGGCGAGGCGGAATTTGCAGAGGCGAGAAAGCCGTATTTATTGTATTAGGCTACTCGTCCGGAGTCATTGATTGCATTGCACGGGCCTGCGATCGAGGCCAAGCGACCGCATTTTGATAGACCAGGTCCGCCCGAAACGTATTGTAATTAATTGGTAATATTCAGGTTTTCCCCATATTTGAGCTGGTTTTAGCTCAAATTGGTTATGGCAATTAGGTTATTCTTAATTGCCGTTTCGTTGCGCAAACCGGACTTGAGGTCGCGTTTCGCATCGACTACGGGATCAGACCGATCCGGTCATACAGTGCGGATGCGGTTTTGGGGGGATCAATGCAGCAAGTCAATAATCAACACACATTTCACATTCCGGTAATGGGAACGGGATTTACCATCGACACGCCGGTAAAGGTCGCTCATTTAGGGATCTCTTCGGTCATCTCACTGGTGGACGATATCCTCGCCGAGCGAATGAGAGAGTTTTACTGCCGAAAGCTCGAGATCCCATACGTTGCTATCACAGACAAGAATAGCGACGACCCGCGTGCGCAACGCATCACTGCGTATCTCGATCTTGTGGATAAGATGGTGCGAGAAAAGTTTGCGTTGATGAAGCAGTCGTTTCGGGAAACCGGCGAAGAGGTTCAAAAATACCTCGATATGCTTCCCGAATTCTCGGCCATCAAGGAACAGTTTCGGCAATTTGCCGCGAGCCATAACATTCGCGAGGACATCGCCGCCTGGATCGACGCACACCTCCGTCCGGGCAGTATCGACGTGAATATTATGACGAAGCTCGACAAGGATAATTACCGCGGGCGTCAGAAGCTTCCAAATGAATTCAACGACGCGCACGCAGCGCTTCGCGGCTACGCACAGAGTTCACTGAGTTCGGCGATCGTCTTTTCGGCCGGCATCAATCCGCGGCTTTATGGTTACATCGAGACCTTCGACGATTTTTATCCCGACGCCGACGGCGAGATCAAAAAGAAGATAATTTTGAAAGTGAGCGATTACCGCTCAGCTATTATCCAGGGACGATTTTTGGCGAAAAAAGGCTTGTGGGTTTCGGAGTATCGTATCGAATCCGGCCTGAACTGCGGCGGCCACGCATTTGCCACAGACGGCAATCTGCTCGGGCCCGTGCTTGAGGAATTTAGAACTCATCGGCAGGATCTGATCCAGACAACGCATAAGATCGTGGTCGAAGCGTTAAAGAACAAGAATCGACCCGTGCCATCGTCGCCGTTGCCGATCAAGATCACGGCCCAGGGCGGTGTCGGCACGGCCGAAGAACATCAGTTCTTGCTCGACCATTACGGACTGGATTCGGTCGGGTGGGGTACGCCTTTCCTTCTGGTGCCGGAAGCAACCAATGTTGACGCGCCGTCAATGCAGCTATTGTGCGACGCCAAGGAAAAGGATCTCTACCTCAGCAAAACGTCGCCGCTCGGGGTGCCGTTCAACACTCTACGAGGGAATACAAAAGACGTCGAGAAACAGAAATTTATCGATCGCGGACGCCCCGGCAGTTCGTGCCCCAGAAAGTTGGTTCAGCTCAACACCGAATTTACCGAGCGTGCAATCTGCAGTGCGTCGCGGCAATATCAGAACATTAGGATCAAGATGCTTGACCAGAGCGGCGCCGACCCACAGCAACGCCAACAGGAATTTGATTCGATAACAGACAAGTCGTGCATTTGCGTGGGGCTCGGGACATCGGCATTGTTGGTCAATGACCTCGATACCAAAGTCGAAGGCACCGGCGTTTCGATCTGTCCGGGGCCGGGCATCGCTTATTTTGACAAGGTCGTGTCCTTAAAAGAGATGGTCGATCATATTTACGGTCGGACGAATTCGGTCGGTAGAGCCAAGCGTCCGAGCATTTTCGTAAAGGAACTACAACTATATGTCGATTATCTCAAGTCAAAGACCGCTGAGACCCAGTCACCGATCACGGACAAGCAGATGAAATACTTTCGTGAGTTTCAACACAACTTAAACGAAGGCATCGAATACTATAAAGGCCTGTTTTCAGAGTACGCGGCGAAATTAGCGGTTTTGCCGAAAGACGTTCTCAGGGAATTGGAACAGATGAGGGACGAACTGCAGGGATTATCGATCATAGGCGGCCTGCCCGCTTATCACTCGCCCTCATTTGCAACGGCGACGTCAACATCAGTTTCCGCGTGACTGCACCGGGGCACGATCGTCCTGCCGCTAGACATCGTCCTGAGGTTTTCGAAAGGCGATGATGTTTTCCGCCATTCCGCCGAAGACGAAATAGTGGAATGGAAGCACCGAATACCAGTAAAGCCGGCCGAGCAGACCTTTCGGGCGAAAGGTGGCTGTCTGTTTCAATTGCCACAAACCGTCCTTTTGGATGACGTTGAATTCCAGCCATGCTTCGCCGGGCAGTTTCATTTCAGCATATAAAAGCAGACGCTTTTTGGGCTTGTCGGCAACGAGGACACGCCAAAAATCAAGCGTGTCGCCCGCGTTGATCGTATCCGGCGATGTGCGGCCGCGCCGCAGTCCGACGCCGCCAAAAAACTTATCCATCAGGCCGCGGAGCGACCAGAGCCAGTTGGTGTAGTACCAACCGCGACTGCCGCCGAGCGACCAAATGTTATCGACGACATCATCGACATCGACCGCTCGCGGGATCGGTATGGTTCGGTCATCGGTGAGGCAACCGTTAATGGGAACCTGCAAATGCTGCCGCAGAGAGTTGTCCTTAAAGCTGGAGACCAACGAATCCTTCCAACTTGAGACGACGGCGTTCTGGCTTATCTTCTGAAACGCAAGTTCGACCGCCTCCCTATAAGGGATCAGCCGTATGCCTAGGCTATCAGCGAGATCATTGGGCGCGGCGACCACCTCGACCTTCATACTGTTGACCAGATTGACGGCGAGGCGATATGACGTGCTGGTCACAAAATAGAGCCAATACGATGACAGCTTAGGCGTCATTATAGGAACGGTATAGATCCAGCGTTTGAGGCCTCGAACCTCGGCAAACTGGTTCAGCATCTCTTTGTAAGTCATTACGTCCGGGCCGCCAATGTCGTAAGACCGGCCGTAGGTGTCTTCGCGAAAGAGGACGCCGGACAGGTATTCGAGTACATTCCGGATAGCGATCGGCTGTGTGCGAGTGTCTAGCCATCGGGGCGTGATCATTACCGGCAATTTCTCTACCAGGTCGCGTATGATCTCAAATGACGAACTGCCTGACCCGACGATGATCGCCGCCTTGAGCGAGGTTACCGGAATGTCGCTGCTTCGCAGAACCTCATCGACCTTTTTACGTGACGCCAGATGCCTCGACAGGTCGCCGTCGTTGGTGATGCCCCCAAGGTAAATGATCTGCCGTGCCGAAGACCGTTTTAAGAGTTCGACGAAATTAACTGCTGCTTTAGATTCGAGTTTTTCGAAGCTCGACACGTCGTCACTCATCGAATGGATCAGATAGTAAGCCGCGTCAATGTCGTTTAGAGCGTCATTGCCCCGCACGTCCTCTAGAAAATCGATCTCTGTTACCGAAACATTCGGGTGTGCGTAAAGGCCGTTCGTAGGGAATCGATCCTTATCTCTGACCGCACACACGATCTCGTGCCCTTGCTCGACCAGGATCGGCAAGAGGCGCTTTCCGATATAGCCGTTTGCCCCTGTTAGAAGTATCTTCATTACACAATACAGTTTACGCTATCCGGGCATAACGCATTCGGTCACATCAAGGCTTAATAGTTGGAGATTAAATAACCACGACTAATATCTTGAGGCTAGGAGCGGGAGAGATACAGACTTCGTGCTGTCGAGCCACATACCATTTAGTACTGATGAATCGAAGGTCCCCGAGATCGACCCGCCATCTACCCAGCGGTGGTCGCTGTCCGTGTTGACGTTCATTTTGGTCTTACGCAACACATGTTCGGTTAATTGGAGTTTTGCGCCTTCGATATCCCCGGTGAGGTATATTCCTTTACGATATTTCAAATAAGCGTAGATGCCGTGCACCCCGTCGCTCCCGTCGATCTCTAGAATCGCCACAAACGGTGATTTGCCATCTACTGTGCCCTTGAACAATTGCGGTAAGGTGTTAGATCGGAATTTCGCCAAATTTCCCGATTGCAGGTTGAAAACGATCCTTCCATATTCGTTCAAATATTGTCGAAAGTCACGCAGATTAAACACAACCTCCATGTTCAAACCCTCGCAACACAGCGATTTTCCAAGGAGGTTGTCGCCGTCAATAGTTATCGAACCGGCCTTTATCGAAAAGTCCGAAAGATCATCGTGCGCAATGATCTCAAGAAGTCCTAAAAAGGCTTCCCGGTCGCCCGGTTCAACTTTCCGAGCCACTTCGGACCTGTAACTGCGCGAGCGTCTCTTAACTACGAGTTCGACAAATTTCTCGTATCCAATGTCAGAAAAGAGGTCACGTAATGAGATCCGATCGCCATTTTGAGCGTTGAAATTGTAATAGCGATTCCACCAATGCGTAGTCGCTCCGTCCATTGAGTTATAAAATCCGACGGATAGGATTCGCGGGCTATTAGCGAAAACGTCATACGAGAGCGAGACTTTGCGGCCATAGATCGACCCATCATTGATCATCACTTGTTCGAAGATGTTTTTCGGTTTTTTATCAGCTAACCCTAGCAGTTCAGAGAGTTGAAGAAATTGGTTGATCTTGGTTTCAACTCGTTCGTTACGGCGAAAGTTCAATATCGGAAATGAAAAGTCTTTTCCTTTTCGAACGGTGCGGACAGTGAAATATCCTGATTGGGCGAAGATCGAGATCCCGAGAATGAACACAAGCAGCAGTGCGGTGAACTTTTTCATGAGTAAATTACGAATTGAATCTCATTGACTAGAATATGAATAAGTTAACTATCAACTTTTTCTAATTTTAAATAAACCGTGCAGCCACAGTAGGTGGACTGTACGAAGCCACAGTTCTCGCGCCCGGTCGTGTTTCCGCCTTAACATCTCCAGCACCTTTTCGCCTTTGGGCAATAGGCGATAGCTGGGCCGGAGACCATTTATCAGGAAAGTACCACTTCCTTGTTCGCCCAGGGCGTTATTCCGGCGAGCACCGATTCCAGGGAATCTTTTGCGATCGCCGCGTCATAGTCAAGCTGGAGGCCTGTCCAAAAATTTTCCGACATTCCAAAAAAGCGCGACAGACGCAGGCCCGTGTCGGGCGTGATACCACGTGTGCCCGCTACGATCTCCCCGATGCGTCGCTGCTGGACGCCGATCTCCTTTGCCAGACGGTATTGAGTTATCCCCATCGGTTTCAGAAATTCTTCCAATAGAATTTCGCCGGGGTGCGGGTATGGAACCTTACGCATTGTAGTCTCCTTTAGTGGTAATCCACGATCTCAACGTTTGTCGGGCCTCCCGGCTCCCATATGAAGCAAACCCGAAACTGGTCATTGATTCGAATGCTAAACTCGCCAACGCGCTCGCCTCGTAGGGCTTCGAGTCGATTGCCGGGCGGAACCCTTAGGTCGTCAAGCCGTTCGGCCCGGTTGAGCATCGCCAATTTTCGCATTGCCGCGTTTTCGATGTTCACAAACCGCCTCACGCGTTAACCTTTGAACAATGCCTTCGTTTCTGAGCATTTGAACGAACGTAATGGCATAGTAAATAGTATTGTATGTCGCTAGTATTGGCAAGCAATATCAAGATAAATTTGCACCGTGCGATCGCTCCCGCAGGCAAATTAGAATTTTCTCACCCCTCGGCGACAAACGATAGCCGGGCCGCAGGCTTTCTGTTAATCCCAGAGCCTTCAGTTTTCTCACCCAGGGTTTGAAGTGCGGGATGTCGAGGCCGATCTGTTCGGCGAGGATCGCGGCGTGGATATTGGGTTGGTCGTGGATCATCTGCAGGTACATTTGTGTCCACCGACCACGCTTGCAGGCGATGTCGAGTTTATGGAGTTTTGCGATGATGTCGGCAACCTCATCTGGCGAGAGTTCGGCGTTTTGCCGCAGTTCTTTTCGCGGGTCCTCGCCGGCAAAGCGTATAGCGATGCGATAAATATCGGTCGGTTCGTCGCGTTCGATCAACTGAGCGAGCAGATCTTTTTTTGACGTGAATCCGGCAGCGATCGCATCCTCAACAGTGATCTTGCGTTCCGTAACGACCGCGACACCGTCGATAGCGAACACGCCGCGTTGCGTCATCTGCGTCCCGCCCGCCTTAACGCCGGGCTTTTTCCAGCGACGAAAGAGAAGCGAGATCTCGCCCGCCTTTATCTTATCCAAAATAATGTTTTTGATGAGCATTGCGATTAAAACAGACGGTCCGCCGACTAAACGGCCAAGGTCACGAATTCAGGACGTTGCGAATATCGGCGTTCTTGTTTCTCAGGTCGATGCCGCCCTCGAGGACGGATTTGAGGTTTGCGAGATAAAATGTCCATCCGGACAAGCAATCTATGTAAGTGACGCGTTTCGGATCGTCCGGAATATTGCTTTGAGTGAGTTCGACTACCGTTTCGCCGTACTCGTCACGGATCGTGACGGTGACAAGACAATTCTGTGTGAATGAGAACGCGAACCTTTCGTGGCCGTTTGCCTCGATTATCAGGCCGGCGTCGTTGATGTCATCGAGATGGCCGTGCCAACGCCAGAGATATGAGTCACCTGCCTCGACCTCGCGGTCGCGACCTTTCGGCGTGCCGTCGTACCCGACGTATTCGGCGGAGCGTGGTAACCAGCGGGTGATCTGAGATGGAACGGCCCACGCCTCATAGATAGCGTGGGCCGGGTATTTGACCGTGATCTGCCGTGTAAAACTGCTCCAATCACGACTCATTAAATATCTCCTAGAACCAACTGGATTTGCCCTTGCCTCCAAAAATACTGCCGAGTACTCCGCGAACGATCGTGTTACCGATCTGGCGGCCGATGGAGCTGCTCGCCGAGCGGGCGACGCTTTTTGTCACCGATTCGACCAGCGAGTCGTTTCGGCTGCTGCTCCGCGAGGATCTTGCCTCTTCCTTAGCCGCCTTGTCCGCTTCCTTTGCCGCGGCCTCAGCTTCTGCCGTCGCCTGCTGTTCGGCAATTTTTGCTTCGGCTTTTACTTGTAGAAGTTCGTATGCCGATTCACGGTCGATGGCGGTCTCGTAAACCCCGGCGACGAGCGAGTTGGCGATCAGGGCCGAGCGTTGTTCGGGCGAGATCGGCCCGATGTGGCCGACCGGCGGCACCACAAAAGCCCTGTCGACGACCGTCGGTATGCCTTTTTCATCAAGTGTTGAGATCAAAACCTCGCCGACGCCGAGCTCAGTGATGACGGTCTGGGTGTCGAGTTTTGGATTGACACGGAATGACGTGGCCGCGGCCTTGACGCCCTTTTGCTCCTGCGGGGTATAAGCCCGCAGAGCGTGCTGGATCCGGTTACCGAGCTGAGCGAGGACCTTTTCGGGAATGTCCGCCGGATTTTGGGTGACAAAGTAAACGCCAACGCCCTTCGATCTGATAAGGCGGACGACCTGCTCGACCTTATCGATCAGAGCCTGCGGTGCATCCGAGAAAAGCAGATGTGCTTCATCGAAAAAGAATACGAGTTTTGGCTTGTCGAGATCGCCCGCTTCGGGCAGAGACTCGAAAAGCTCGGAGAGCAGCCAGAGCAGGAACGTCGAATATAGTTTCGGAGCGTTGATCAACTGATCGGCAGCGAGCAGATTGAGCACGCCTTTGCCGCCCACCGACTGCATAAAATCTTCGAGTTTGACGGCCGGTTCACCGAAGAAATTGTCGCCGCCCTGTTCGTCGATCTGCAGCAGCCCGCGTTGGATAGCACCTACGGACGCCGATGAGACGTTGCCGTATTGGAGCGTGAGTTGGTCAGCATTGCCGCCGACAAACTGCATCAATGACTGCAGGTCCTTGAGGTCGAGTAGCATCAGGCCGTTGTCGTCGGCGTACTTAAAGGCGATCGACAGCACGCCTTCCTGCGTATCGTTAAGCTGCAACAGACGCGATATCAGCAGCGGACCCATTTCTGAAACCGTCGCCCGCAAAGGGTGGCCTTGTTTGCCGAAAACATCCCACAGCGTCGCCGGAAAACCCTCAAAAACAGGCGTGATGCCGAGCAGTTCGTTTCGTGCATCGACCTTCGAATTTCCGCCGCCGGCCTGCGTCACACCGGTCAGGTCACCCTTGATATCGGCCATAAAAACCGGCACGCCGCGCAATGCAAAGCCCTCGGCCAAACGCTGCAGTGTCACGGTCTTGCCGGTTCCGGTCGCACCGGTGATCACGCCGTGGCGGTTTGCCATATTGGTAAGCAGATGAAATTCGCCTTCGGTATTTTTGGCGACGAGTATTGGTTCAGTCATATTGTTTGTAACTCTTGTGCTGGTAACTATTGTATCGAGTTCGCACACTTGCCGGAACTCAAAAGCTTAACATTTTTCGTATTTCCAATTGCGGCGCTTGCCCTCACGCAGCCACTCGAGCGTGGTAGCGACACGTTTTTCGCGGGTCGCGTCAGTCTTTGCCTCGGTTATCCATTGGATGTACTCTCGTCGGCATCCGGCCGGAAAATTATTGAACGTTTCCGCCGCCCTTTCGTCCTTTGCCAGTGCCTCCAGCAAAATCTCCGGCACCGCGAGAGCCTTGCTCGCGGGTTTAGATTTAACGGCTTTTGTCCCGTCATCATTGAGCTTCATCGCTTGTTTGATGAGCTTTTTCAGAACGGCGTCGCTCGGCAGGTCATCCAATGAGGTCAGTCGGCCAAAACTGCCCATCGCGGTTTTGGTGTCTGAGAACTCATCCGACTCCATCATGCTTTGTTTCCAAAACCCGAAAGTACAATGCTGCTTGAATGCCGCAAACCCGCATAAAATGCCCTTATATCCAAAACTTGGCATTCCCCATTTGATCGTTTCCGTTGTGTCCGGACACGCCGAATGAACTAAAGCCCGCAGATGCGTTAGCACGGGTTTTGCGAAATCCTGCGACTTTTCGATATACGCGTCGATGCGCGGATCTGTTGTCGGCATAAAACTCCTCTCGATCGATCAAGGATGACTCGGATTATACACGATTTCCCATTCGAGTAACCAACAATGATCCTGACTAACGCTCATCGCCGCGGTCCGGCTAGTGATCTTTTACCGCTACATTATGCCCTGCGTTATTGATTAAATAGCTCATTTATTTGATAATCAGTAGTTTTGATGTTAGCTGCACTTTGTCTACGTTCGCCGTTTGAAAAAGCGAAGAGATAAAACTTTGCAATCAACGTACTCGGCAGTACGGCGAAGACATAAAGATAAGAACCAATATGAACGAATACGTAATTTACTTAACGCCCGCACTCGGCGTCCTTGGCTTGATCGTAATGGCATTTAAGTCGGCGTGGGTCAGCAAGCAGGATGCCGGCAACGAGACGATGCAGGAACTCGCACGCCATATCGCGGACGGTGCGATGGCGTTTCTTAAAGCGGAATGGAAGGTGCTCAGCATATTCGTTTTGCTCACAATGGCATTTCTCGCCTATTCCGGAACGATCCATTCGATAAACGGCAAGGCGATCCATTCGCACTGGGTTATCTCGATCGCATTTCTCATCGGAGCCGTGTTTTCCGCGACGGCCGGTTACATCGGGATGAAGGTTGCGACTAAGGCTAACGTCCGCACGACACAAGCGGCGCGTACGAGCCTGAAGCACGCACTGCACGTATCATTTACCGGCGGAACCGTAATGGGACTTGGCGTCGCGGGCCTTGCGGTCCTTGGTCTCGGTGGATTGTTTATCATATTCCTTTCAATGTTTGCGGATCTCGGAGCGAACCAGATCAAAACCACGATCGAAGTATTGACAGGCTTTTCGCTTGGTGCAGAGTCGATTGCACTCTTTTCACGAGTCGGCGGCGGTATTTACACCAAGGCTGCTGACGTCGGTGCCGACCTGGTCGGTAAGGTCGAAGCCGGGATCCCTGAGGACGACGTACGTAATCCGGCCACGATCGCTGATAACGTCGGCGATAACGTCGGCGACGTTGCAGGTATGGGAGCCGATCTATTCGGTTCATATGTGGCAACGATCCTGGCAACAATGGTTCTGGGACAGGAGATCGTCGTCAAGGACGGTTTTGGTAATATGTCGCCGATCCTTTTGCCGATGGTCATTTGTGGCCTTGGCATCGTGTTTTCGATCATCGGTACGATGTTCGTCCGCATTCACGACGACAAATCGAGCGTGCAGAACGCCCTGAATATCGGAAACTGGGTGTCGATGCTGCTGACTGTCGTCGCGTCCTATTTCGTCGTAATGTGGCTGCTACCTGACGGCCCGCTCACATCGCGTGCCAGCACGTTTACCAAAAACGGCGTCTTTATGGCGATCGTCGTCGGTACTATCGTGGGGGCCATAATGAGTGTCGTAACCGAGTATTTCACGGCAATGGGTAAAAAGCCGGTGCTCTCGATCGTCCAGCAATCATCGACAGGTCACGCGACCAACATCATCGGCGGCCTTGCTGTCGGTATGAAATCGACGGTCATCCCGATATTGACCCTGGCCGCCGGTATTATGGCGTCATATTATTTTGCGGGCTTGTATGGCGTGGCCATCGCCGCCGCCGGAATGATGGCGACGACCGCTATGCAGCTCGCGATCGACGCCTTCGGGCCGATCGCCGATAACGCCGGCGGTATTGCTGAAATGAGCAAATTGCCCCCCGAGGTTCGCGAACGCACGGATAATCTCGATGCCGTCGGTAACACCACCGCGGCAACCGGAAAGGGTTTTGCGATCGCATCGGCGGCACTTACTTCACTGGCGTTGTTTGCGGCCTTTGTCGGTATGGCCGGTATCGACCGCATCGACATCTACAAGGCAAATGTACTCGCCGGATTGTTCGTCGGCGGTATGATCCCGTTCATTTTCTCAGCATTGTGCATCCAGGCGGTCGGTAAGGCTGCGATGGAGATGGTCGAGGAAGTCCGTCGTCAGTTCCGCGAGATCCCGGGCATTATGGATCATACTGCAGAACCCGAATATGAAAAGTGTGTGGCCATCTCGACCGAGGCGTCGATCAAGCAGATGCTGCTGCCGGGAGCGATCGCACTTAACGTGCCGGTCATCGTCGGCTTTATATTCGGCCCCGAAGTTTTGGGCGGATTGCTTGCCGGCGTTACGGTCTCAGGTGTGTTGATGGGTATTTTCCAATCCAACGCAGGCGGAGCGTGGGACAACGCCAAAAAGTCGTTTGAAAAGGGCGTGATGATCAACGGCGAGATGTACTACAAGGGATCCGAACCGCACAAGGCGTCGGTCACCGGCGACACGGTCGGCGATCCTTTCAAGGACACGTCCGGCCCGTCGATGAACATACTTATCAAGCTGATGTCTATCGTCTCGCTGGTCATCGCACCGTTCATTGCCGGCATCGGGCGATGATCGGGAGAATGAGGTTTGCATAGTAAAGAGCCCGGCTCACAAGGTCGGGCCTTTTTGCACAACTCTTTCCCTTTTGGAAAAAGTGTTGGCAACAGTTGGCAGTCTCGGCAGCATCATTGTCACGACAGTATTTTGTGTTAGAAATTGAAAATGATCTTTATGAAAATCTTTGTTAAAACATCATTCGCGGCTGTGATCGCGATAGCCGCTGCGGTAATACTAATGCCGCAATTTACGTTTGCTCAGGACGAAGATAAACCGATCGACAAGTCGGCCGTAGCGTCAACCGGGACAAAAGCGTCGGACTTTGCACCCAAGGGCTGGAAGGTCGAAGAAGAGGTCAAGGGCGACGTCACCGCTGATGGCATCCCGGACCTCGTCATTAAGCTTATCGAAGACAAAAAGACGAGCGAAGACGAACCGGTCAATCGCAATCGTGCATTGGTCGTCGCCGTCAGCGATGGCAAAGGAAGCTATCGAACTGCCGCGATCAACGACAACTTGCTGCAGTGCACATCGTGTGGCGGTGCATTCTACGGCGTGCTGGACGCTCCGGCGGACGTTGCGATCGTTAAGGGTGTAATCGTTACTTCGGACGAATCCGGTTCGCGTTGGGTCAGCAATACCGAATACAAGTTCCGATATGATTCGACGTTAGATAAGTTCGTGCTGATCGGCTTTGATTACGCTAGCCGCGACCGTGCCGAAGCTTCCGTTTCGAGCGAAAGTACCAATTACATTACCAGCAAACGCATCACCGAGACGAGCAAGGGAAAACGCACTGTTAAAAAGACGGCGGTGATCAAGAAAACGGTCATCACGCTCGACGAGCTCAATGCTGAAGAGCTCGAAGGCGAAGCATTAAAACGCCTCGGACTCGATTAATAGACTTAGCTAAAGCAACTTACGAAAAGGCACGAAACCTAAGCCGATGATATCTCGGCAAACAGGGTTTCGGGCCTTTTCTCGTTGTCGATCTGTTACGCCATCATTCCAATAAACCGCTCGAATAGATACTCCGAATCGTGCGGGCCGGGGGCGGATTCGGGGTGATATTGGACAGAAAATACGGGCAATGTCGTGTGCCGAAGTCCGGCGACCGTCTGATCGTTGAGGTTGACGTGTGTCACCTCGACATCCGCCGGCAGGCTCGCGGCATCGACGGCAAAGCCGTGATTGTGGGCCGTGATCTCGATCTTGCCGGTGGTCAGATCCTTGACCGGTTGATTGCCTCCGCGGTGGCCGTACTTGAGCTTGTACGTCGTCCCGCCAAATGCCGAACCGATCAACTGATGGCCGAGACAGATGCCGAACATCGGGATTTGCGATGCAACAAGCTTTTTGACCTCGTTGACCACGGTCTGCATCGACGCCGGATCGCCCGGGCCGTTCGAGAGAAAGATGCCGTCCGGTTTGAGAGCAAGTACCTCGTCGGCGGACGTCGCGGCCGGCACGACCGTGACGCGGCAACCAAACTTTGCAAATTCACGAAGGCTATTGGTCTTGATCCCAAAATCGTATGCGACGACGTGAAATCGCTCACTGCCATCGGCGGAATATTCGTAGGCTGTGCCGGTGGTGACGCTGGTCGCAAGTTCGCGATCGGTCATCTCCGGAGACGCCAGCACCTTGGCGAGTAGCGATTCGCGATCTGCATCGATCGTCGAGATCCCGGCTCGCATCGCACCTTTGTCGCGAATGTGCCGCACCAGGGCGCGTGTATCGATGTGCTCGATGGCGACGATGTCATTTGCCTTTAGGTAGTCCTGCAGAGACATCGTCGAGCGAAAATTCGACGCTATCCGGCTTGCCTCGCGTACCACAAACCCCTCAGCCCACGGCCGTCTCGATTCCACATCCTCGGTGTTGGTGCCGTAATTGCCGATCAGCGGATAGGTCATACAGATGATCTGTCCCGCGTATGATGGGTCGGTCAATATCTCCTGATAGCCCGACATTGATGTGTTAAAGACCATCTCGCCAAACCGCTCTCCGTCGGCGCCAAACGACGTCCCGACAAACGTACGTCCGTCCTCAAGTACCAAAATTGCCTTACTTGCTTTGTCCATCAGAGATAGATTTTAACGTATTAGGCGCGAGGCGGGAAACTTAGCGTGGGCAGTATGACCATTAGCCGTAGATATTCGCAACTATCCAACCGCGTTATCTGGTGTCGTCAGCCCGAAAGTCGCTCTCGTCCGGCGTGGGCGTAGGGGTCGGCGTTGGTCTGGGAACGCTGCTATCGTATTCGCCGTGTTCGAGAAAACCGATCATTGACGGTTTCCAATAACGAAAAAAAGCCTTTCCGTAGATATACTTTTCCGGAACGAGTCCCCAGTAGCGCGAGTCGGACGAATTGTCGCGGTTATCGCCCATCACAAAATAATGATGCTCTTCGACCTTCTTTGACGGCCAACTCGGCAGTGATTGGTTATGTTCCACGTCGAGGTAGGTTTCCTTGAGCTCGGTCCCGTTGATAAAGACCTTGCCGTTGCGGACCTCGACGTTCTCGCCCGGCAATCCGATGACGCGCTTTACATAGCTCTTGTCCGGATCATTCGGAAACCAAAAAACAACGATGTCGCCGCGTTCGATATGCCCCCAACTGACACTCTGTATCTTGTAATAGACCAGCTTATTAACGAGCAGACGCTCGCCGTCGTGTAACTGCGGCAGCATCGACGTGCCCTCGACCACCACCGGTTGGACAAAAAATACGCCGAATAGGATAAAGACCACGACGATCAAAAAAATATCGCGGACCAATCTCAGAGCCTCGGACCAAATGCCCTGACGCGATTCGCTTCGGAGGCTGAGTATGTCGATATCGCTGTCATCCCGAGGATCGACCGAACCGAATGTGTGCTTTTTTTTGCCGCGCAGGTCAAACATATATCGCGACGCCGTAAATAACAGCGTCAATAACAAGTTAGACTTCGCCAACCGCTTTGTCAAAGAATTTGCAACCCTTCGGGCGGCGTCAAACTCTATTTCGAAAGACTCCTGACCCATTTCAGAAAAGAGTCTTCGTAAACGAGCCAGCCAAAGCGTGTCGGACCCTGGCCGACGGTCTCGAATGTCCCGTTTTCGCAAAGTGAGATGAGAGTCGGCCGCGACGGTGCCGGCGTAATTATCCTGTGCTTTTTTATCAGACGGCTGATCTCGGTCAAGCGTAGTGTGGGGCGAGGTGATATATCCAACAAGCGTTTCGTGATAGTCATTGTCTTATGTGGTAGTTTCGGCATATTTGTTGACGTCATAGGGTTTGGGCGACCTGCATAAATTACGTAAATTCGGTAAATATCGTAAATACAATAAATCTCGTAAAGATCGTAAAAAGCTTCAATATCATAAATATCGTAAATCGGATCTCGGCAAAAGCGTATTAGTCTATTACTAAGGCCGAAAGGTTCGCCCGGGGGCAAGGGTGGATGGCATTACTGTAACTTGCTATCACCCGACCGTTGGATAATATCAAACGAATAGCTCTAACGCAAGCGAATGTTCTTCGGTTTCTAAATATTATTTTTCGATATTGGAGACAACAAACTATGACATTTACACAGACCGATAAGTTAAAGGCATTTGCGATCGTCAAGACATTTGAGACATCGCATCCCGCGGGCGATTATGCCGCCTGCATTGTACTAAACGACGGTGCCGGTATCTCGTACGGCATCAGCCAGTTCACACATCGCTCAGGGTCGCTTCGTGCGGTCGTCGACCAGTATTTGGCGTCCGGCGCAACAGTCGGCGCCGAGGTGATGAACGGTCGCAGGAGTGATCTGAGCGACACATCGGGCCGCTCGATCAGCAAACTCTCCGGCGACAGCGAATTCAGACGAGCCTTGCGCGCCGCTGCGGCGACCGACGAGATGCGCGCCGCGCAGATGGCCGTCAACGACACGCTCTATTTCAAGCCGGCGATCGCCGCCTGCGAGCGTATGGGGTTTACCCAGCCGTTGAGCCTCGCCGTCATCTTCGACTCCGTAGTTCACGGGTCATTTTATCGCGTCGCGAGAGGCGTTGCGGCCGCCAGGTCAGATGAAAAGGCCTGGATCACGGCCTATGTCCGCCGACGTGATGGCTGGCTGGCGAGTTATCCGAGGCTCAAGGCGACACGCTATCGGATGAGGTTCTTTCTGGGCCAGATCGCGATATCAAACTGGGGTCTCGCATTTCCGCTCGATGTACAAGGCGTGCGGATAACTGCCAAGTCACTCGGATATGTCGAAGCAGTCAAATCCGCCACCGCCTCGCCGGCAAAACCGCCGACGATCGCGGCCGCCGAGCCGACGACATCGATAGTCGAGGGCTATGACCGTATCGAGAGTGCCGTAAGCACTGCGTTTACGCGGGCTGACGCCGCCAAATCGCTCTGGACCACCGTCTTCGGCACCGTCTGGCAGACATTTTGGGCGGTTGCGGCATTTCTCGCCGGACTGCCGCGGGAGATCTGGGTCATCTCGGCCGTCATCGCCGGCATTTTAATGTTCGGCTATCTCTATCGACAGATCGAACTCGGCCGGATCCGCGAAAGGGCGGCCACGGGGAGCACACAAATATGAACGACACCAAAAACCTCCTGATCGCGTGGTCGAGTTCTGCGACCTGCCTTTTTGCGGCGATCGAGACTCGCACCTTGATAACGATCGTCTCGGCGGTCGTACTGCCGATCATCTTTTTTGTCTGCGGCAAGGCGATCGACGTATTGCTGCAGATCTATTTTCGCCGCGACAGAGACTGACGCAGGCAGGAGCAAGATCCTATGACTGACAACACAAAAATAAAACTGATCGGCGGTGCCCTGCTGGCACTTTTGGCAATATCGACGGCCGGATGGTTGGTGACGACCGTCAGGGTCGAGCGTGCAGAACGCCGGTTGACCAATGCCGTCGCTGCGTCCGCCAAGGCCGAAAGCGAGGCAGCAGCTCACAAACTCGAGGCCGCTGAGTACATACAACAGATCGCCTCGCTCGAGAGCCAACTCGCCGAGATCAGATCGACCACAGCAAAACAAGATGAAAAACTCAAAAACACGACTACTAATACCCGCAATGCTCGTAATGATCTCGAGCGTATTCGCCGCACAAGCCCAAACCCAAACAACGCCAATGCAGGAGCCAACGCCGTCTGCGAGAGGCTTGGATCCGTCGGCCATCCGTGCTGACGTGGGGCTCAGGTCCGCGTGTCTCGCTGCAGCGGCCGACCTCGAAGCCACACGCCGTCTGGCAGATGCCCTGACGGCCGAAAATGTGGCACTGATGGAGCGACTCGAAACAGAAAAGCGCGCATCGACAGTATTTGCGGAGCTCGACACGGCGCGACGGTCTGAGGCGGGAGCACTGAGGCAGGCGATCGCCGCCGGAGAACGCGTGATCGTAGCCAAGAATGGCGAGATCGCAGCTCGCGACAAGCTAATTGACGAGCTGCGGCGGAGGCGCTCATCGCCGTGGCGCAGGCTCGGCGACATTCTGATCGGGGCGGCAATCACCGCCATTCTCAAATGACAATTATGGAGAAACGAATATGAATGAACATATACAGGAGGCCGTAGAGCATTTTCGCTCGCGGACGGCGACATATACGAGGGCCGAGCGGTACTACGCCGGCGATCACGACCTTGCGTTTGCGACCGACAAATTCAAAAACGCCTTCGGCACGCTCTTTCGCGAATTTGCGATGAATCTCTGCCCCGCGATCTGCGATGCAGTGCGCGACAAGCTGCGAGTGACCGGATTTTCGCTCGACGGCGGCGATGAGGGCACGGCAGGTGAGTTGACGGCCAATGCACGACGCATCTGGTCAGCCGGCAAGATGCGTTTGCGGGCCGGAGAAGTGCACAAGGAAGCACTCAAATGCGGCGACGCATATATGATCGTGTGGCCCGACGCTGCCGGCAACGCAGCATTGTATCCGAATCGGGCATCGACCTGCACGGTCACCTATGACGACGAGCATCCGGGCCGCATTGTCCGTGCCGCCAAATATTGGCGCACGGCCGACAAGCGACTGCGTTTCAATCTCTTCTATCCCGACCGAATCGAAAGGTACGTCTCGAAACGCGATTCGGATAGCCTGTCGGACGCAGCGTCTCTGACGGCGAACGGGCCGGACGTTCCCAATCCGTTCGGCGTCGTTCCGGTATTTCACTTTGCTAACAATGCCGACATCGCGGCATTTGGCAAATGCGAGTTTGACGCGGCGATCCCGATCCAGGACGGCCTTAACAAGTCTGTTCTGGATATGCTCGTGGCAATGGAGTATGCGGCGTACCGTCAACGCTGGGCGTCGGGCATCGAGGTCGAATATGACCTCGACGGCAATGCGCACACGCCATTTACGGCGGGTGCCGACCACGTCTGGATGTCGAGCAATACCGATTCGAAATTTGGCGATTTTAACGCCTCGTCGCTCGATCAATTCCTAAAGGTCAAGGATGGCTTTCGCATCGACATCGCGTCGGTCACGGGCACGCCGCTGCATTATTTTACGCCGGTTACCGACGCACTTCGGACCGGCGCCGGCGTCAAGCGTAATGAAACGCGATTTTTGGCAAAGGTCCGCGATCGTCAGGAGGCGTTCGGGCAGGTGTGGGCCGATGTGATGAGTTTCGCGCTTTTGGCTGAGGGCCTTGCGGCGGATGCACGTCTGCTGACGCTCTGGGAGGATCCGGCGCCGATCTCCGACCGCGAAGTGCTCGAAAATATCATTCTCAAAAAGCAGATCGGGCTCCCGGACGCTCAGGCTCTATCGGAGGCGGGCTATGGCGAGGCTGATATCAAGCGAATGCTCGCTTAACACCGACTAGATCCTCTTAAGTCAGACAGGACAATTGCAAAACGATAAAACAATATGAAAACTCCAACAACAATCGAACCAACTACACCCGTCGAAGCGGTGCCACCGCCTGACGATACTCCCGACGTTGCACTGGCAGCACTCGCCGCCGAAAATGCGGAGCTTCGCTCAGCCATTCAGATTAGCAATGCCCGCGACGCGATCATCGCTGACCTGACCGCCGCCGGGGCACGCTCGCCACGCTTGCTGTATGACGCTGTAAAAAGCGAGATCAGCGTCACACCCGACGGCGTCGTCGCCGGTCGCACCGAGGTGGTCGAAAGGCTAAAGGCCGCCTTCCCCGAGCAATTCGGCACCGCAGCACCGCCATCGATCGACGCGGGTGCGGGCCGAACCGCCGCTACGGTGCTCACCCGCGATGCACTCGCCCGAATGTCGCCGGTCGAGATCGCCGCCCTCGACTGGCAAGCGGTCAAGCAGGCGCTCGCGGCCAAGTAGCGGCTCGGATAGTATCCCGGCCGCATCCCGGCGGCCCGAGAGGGCCGTTTAACTTCAGACCATTAAAAGGAAAACAATATGTCAATCGAATTTATCCCGACAGTATGGGCCGCGAGACTGCTCGTCGCTCTCGACAAGTCACTCGTATATGGACAAGCGAATGTGTGTAACCGCGATTACGAAGGCGAGATCCGCGAGGCCGGCAATACGGTCAAGATCGCGTCGATCGGCGACGTTACGGTCGCTGATTATGTCAAAAACAGCGATATCGCCGACCCCGAGACGCTGACCGACGAAGAGCAGAGTCTGCTCATCGACAACGCCAAGTACTTTAACTTCTACGTGGACAGCGTGGACCGTGCCCAGGCCAATGCGAACATTATGGATGAGGCGATGCGTCGCTCGGCGTGGTCGCTGAGGGCGGCGGCCGACACCTTTCTGGCGGCGGCGATGGAGGCCGCGGTGCCGTCCGGCAACAAGATCGGCACGGTCGGTGATCCGGTGGTGCCGACCAAGGACGATGCGTACGAGCATCTCGTCGATCTCGGCGTCCTGCTCGACGAGGGCAATGTGCCGGTCGATGGCCGATTTGTCGTCGTGCCGGCGTGGTTTCACGGGCTGTTGCTCAAGGATGACCGATTCGTCCGCTCCGGCACATTTCGCGGCGACATCCGCCTGGCGAATGGCGAGGTGGGCGAGGCCGCCGGTTTCCGCATACTGAAATCCAATAATGTGCCCAACACATCGGGAGCAATATTCAAGATCATCGCCGGCCACTCAATGGCGACGTCCTTTGCCGAGCAGGTGCTGGATGTGCAGACATACCAGCCCGAAAAGCGCTTTGGCGACGCGGTCAAGGGCCTGCACGTTTACGGTGCCAAGGTCGTCAGGCCGACGGCGCTCTCGATGCTGATCGCCGATAAGGCGTAACCCTGCGGGGCGTGGGCGGCCGTTGACGCCGGCAGTCTTGGGGGCCGTCCACGCATATATTTAACGATCACCGATCTACACACACGTTCTACACACAAAAGGGAAGTAACTAATATGCCCGAAACATATCTCGAAAAACTAAAACGAATGTCCGCGTGGGAGGCCGAGCCGTCGCTCTCCGAGGGCGAACTGGGCGACATCCTCGCACGGTCGGCAAACGCGGACATCAACGGCCTCGAACCGACTCACGAAGAATGGACGCCGACCTATGACATCAATGCGGCGGCATCGGCGGCGTGGGTCGCCAAGGCGGCCAAGGCAAGTTCGCTGGTCGAGGTCGATCCGCCGGGTTCCGGTATCGTCACGGCAAAGGTATTTGACAATTGCCGCCGAATGGCCCGCATCTATGCCGCAAAAGGCCTCTGCTCGGTGCGTTTGCGCAATACATATACGTAAATACGTATATGTTACGTCCACATTTTGGCGATCAACGCGGCGGGACATATTTGTATGTCGCAAATATGTCCTGCTATCGTGCATTCCGTCATTTTGCCCAAAATCGGTTAGAATGTTTGCTGGATTGAAACAATACAAGATCTACAAAAAGCTTGCCTGGCTAAATGGGCTTCCTGCGTCGGAGGCGGAGTACGTCCTGCGAGAGTGCGGCGGCAGCGACGAATGGGCCCGAGGGCTATCGTCGGTTCGTCCGTTCGTGATGCTCGAGGACTTGTTCGACAATGCACGCGAGCACTGGGCGCTGACTGCCGAGGGCGGCGAAGCCGGCTATAGCCGCATCTGCGCGCGACTTGGCAAACTGCTCGAGCGCTGACGTGGATCCACACCGGACCTCACACTATTGTCATAGATATGCTGACGACCATTGACCAGAGCATGTTCGACACACTCACGGGGCGACTGAGCACGGCGCTTGAGGCGGATGCACGTCGGTACCCGGGCGACTCGCACAACCGCCAACCCGTGCACACGGTCTATGGCGGAGCGCAGCTATTCAATGCGGACACGCCGGCAAAACTTGGCCGTCTCGCGGCACGAGCGTTCGGGGAGTACGCGGCCGAGCCAACGGTGCTGACGTCGGTACTGGGCATCGATCCCGATCTGGCGGGCGTCGTCCATCAGCGGGTGCGCGAAAAGCTTGCCCGCGAGCCGATCGAGGATCTGCGTGTCGATTTCGAAGACGGTTACGGCATTCGCGCGGATGACGTGGAGGACGCCGACGCCGTAAAGGCAGCGGCCGAGATGGCAAAGGCACTGGATGCCGGCACTCTCCCGCCATTTATAGGTATCCGCGTCAAGGCTCTGTCGAGTGAGGCAAAGCGTCGTTCGATCCGCACTCTGGACCTGTTTCTGACGGCGCTTGTCGAAGCTGCGGGTCGTCTGCCCGACAATTTTCTCATCACTCTGCCAAAGGTGGTGCTGGCCGAGCAGGTCGCGGCGCTCGCAGACGCATTTGACCTGCTTGAGCAAAAGCTCGGCATCGCCGCCGGCACGCTCAAGATGGAGATAATGATCGAGTCAACTCGTTCGATCATCACGGCGGACGGTCGCTGGGCGATGCCTATATTTCTCGAGGCGGCACGCGGGCGGATGTCGGGAGCGCATTTCGGTGCTTATGACTATACGGCGAGCTGCGGCATCACGTCTGCCAATCAGGATATGCTGCACCAGGCCTGCGACTACGCCCGCAATGTGATGCAGACGGCGTACGGCGGCACCGGCGTTTTTCTCTCGGATGGAGCGACCAATATTATGCCAGTCGGGCCGCACCGCGGCGAAGACCTTAGTGCCGGTCAACTGGCCGAAAACCGCACGGTCGTCCAACGTGCCTGGCGTCTCCACTACGATCACGTCCGCCACTCGCTCGCCGGCGGGTTTTATCAGGGCTGGGATCTGCACCCGGCACAGATACCGACGCGGTATGCTGCGATCTTTGCATTTTTTATGGAGAATATGGAGACGGCAGCGGTCAGGCTCCGCAACTTTATCGCCGCCGCCGCGCGTGCGACGCTGGTCGGGGATCAGTTTGACGACGCCGCGACGGGTCAGGGCCTTTTGCTTTTCTTTGTCAGAGCGGTCAATTGCGGTGCCGTCTCGGAGGACTACGCCGCCCGCCTGACCGGACTTACCATTGAGCAACTTCGTTCGGCATCGTTCGCAGACCTGATCGCAAAGCCATAGGCGCATCAGGCTATAAACGCGGACGCGGTCGCCGCCTGCGCCATCGTGATATCGGCCTCCAAACCCGCACGATCGCGACAATATCAGCATATTTCGTACGCAAATGATTGCGGCAGACGTTTTCGGTTTGTAACCGCAGAGTGCGCACGACTATAATGCAACGCATATAAATACGCCGTTTCGTTTACGAGGAATGTAGAGATGTGTCTCTCGGTCACCGGATCGACGACTTTTAACTATTAGCTATTTATTGAGATCGAAAAGTTTTGTGTAAGGAAAGTATCTAAATCCAATGATCAATCGACGAAGCCTCAGAGCCTTTATTATCACAGCCATCATCGCCGTCACAGCCATCTCCGCAAGTGCAAGCTGGACAGATTACATTAATCCGTTCAATTTTTTCTCATCGGCAAACGGCATAGCAGCAACGACGCCACAAATCACCATTGCGTCCACCCAAAGCCAACTGAGAACCCCGGCCCAAACAAGGCGAATCGCGAACATAAACGAATCAATATTTGCCCAACCGATGCAGCCAAGTTTTTTTGCGGGTGAGACGCTTTACGATTCATTTGCAGACGGTGACTTTACTGCAAACCCAGTTTGGGTTGGAAATACATCATCGTGGACGATCGTGGCTAATAGTGATGCGGCTGCGGGTGCTACAGGATCAAATACATTGCGACTCGCTTCGACGGGAGGATCCACAGATTATTTAAGTAGCCAGATTAGTTCATGGGGAACTAGCCAAGAGTGGGGCGTTTTCTTTGGTCGTAGGGCACAAGCATTTACGACGGCTAACCAACAATACTTTTGGCTCTACGCAAATGAGTCAACGCTCAATAATGGTACTGTCGATGGATATCGTCTTGCGATTGGCGATGATTCTGGCGATGACGACATTAGATTGGAATATATCGTTAATGGAGCAGTTAGCTCTACGGTCATTACTTCCACGGGGGCCGTAACCAATGGTCGTACTGATATAGGGTTTTTAGTAAGAGTTACTCGCTCATCGTCTGGAGCGTGAGCAAATGTTTACATCGGCATTGCCGACTGTTAATGGCACAGGCGCAATCGCGACTGACATTCCAGATTCGTCGAGTGCGACGGTCAGTCAAGGTACGGGAACAAATAATACTTTAATTCCAGCGGCGAATGGATATCTCGGTGTCGCCGCTCTTCACTCCACAGGAGCAAATGCAGTCATTGGTGCTGAGTTTGATCAGATCTATTTTACCCCGTCCGGCGGCGGCCCGACGGCACCCATTGTCACATCATCTGCGGCAACGTCCGTCACCACAACTGCCGCAACCCTGAATGGTAATGTTCCGTCCGATGGCGGAGATGCGGTAACGGATCGCGGTTTTGTTTACAATACCTCGCCGGGTGTGACGATCGCCGATAATAAGACGAACGTCGCCGGAACGACGGGAGCATTTACACTAACGCCAACGCTCGCCGTCAATACGCAATACTTCTTCAAGGCATACGGAATTAACACACTTGGGACGACGCTTTCGTCGCCGGAACTTAGTTTCTATACGCTGGCAAATACACCTAGTGCACCGACGGTTGCAAATCCGACGCAGACAAGTTTGGATGTGACGGTCGGCTCAGGCGACGGCAACCCTGCCGCGACTGCATACGCGATACAGGAGACGACTTCGGGCAACTATGTTCAGGCAGCAGGAACTCTCGGTGCCGTTGCTGTTTACGCAACAGCAGCGACGTGGGGAACCAAGACGGTTACAGGGCTTGGCTCAAACACGACTTACACATTTCAGGTAAAAGCACGAAACGGTTCGTCGGTGGATACTGCATTTGGCTCGACAGCCAACGGCACGACCTCGCCCGGAACACCAAGCGTTACGACTGAGGCAGCAAGTGCGGCGACAACTTCGTCGGCAACTCTCAACGGAACGGTCACAGGCGACGGCGGCGGCACAATCACGGATCGCGGATTCTATTGGAACACCACCGGAACAGTCACAACTTCGGACAGTATTCTGTCAGAGGGCGGAACATCGGTAGCCGCATACAGCAAAGACCTCAATGGTCTTTTGGTCAACACAATCTATTATTACCGTGCATATGCGACAAACGCCGCCGGAACGACTTTAGACACCGCCGATACGAGCTTTTACACTCTTGCGAACACTCCGAACGCCCCAACGGTCGATGGAGCAACTGGAACTACTTTGAATGTGACAATCGGAACGGGTGACGGCAATCCGGCAATTACGACATACGCGATACAAGAATCTGGCGGGCAGTATATTCAATCAAGCGGAGCATTGGGCGGTAGCTCGTTTTATCAGACAGCCGCAGCTTGGGGAACAAAGACCGTAACAGGATTAAGCGGTCTGACTTCATACACTTTTGCCGTAATAGCCCGAAATGGAGCATTAGCCGAAACGGCGTCAGGGCCAACGGCTAGCGGAACAACTTTGGTTGCTCCGACTCTATTGGCCGGTTGGGATTTCCAAACAACAGCGACCGGCGGAACGGCAGCGGCTGTTGCTCCAAACTCACCGTCATCTTATCAAGCGAATATTGGAGTGGGTACGATCTATTTAGACGGTACGAATAATTCAAGTACATGGATAACCGCGACCACTGGAAATGAAGTAACTTCATTTGCCGGAACTGCGTTAAATGCCGGAAGTGGTTTTGCAACATCAACGACAAGCCCCGCTTGCTTGGCTTTGGTTGGTGGCACAAGTAATTCAGCCAATGGGAAATTTGTAGTTTTCAAATTTAGCATGACGAACCGTAAAGATCTTGGGGTTAGTTATGCAACTCAAGGCACGGGAACCGGATTCTCAACTCAGGCTTGGGAATATAGTACGGATGGGACTACATGGACATCGGCCGGTACGATATCCTCCATTCCAAGTTCGTTTGCAACACAGTCCCTTAGCACAATAACCGCTCTTAACAATGCATCGACGGCTTATTTACGTTTAACACCAAGTGGTGCATCAAGCGCATCCGGAAACAATCGCATAGATAACATTCAGCTAATTGCGACTGATACTTATTCCGTGACCTATGACGCAAATGCCGGAACCGGTTCGCAAACTGATGCAAGCAGTCCGTATAGTTTTGGTTCAACGGTAACGGTCTTAGGTGTTGGTTCGATCACGAGACCAGGATTCACCTTCAACGGATGGAACACGGCATCAAATGGAAGCGGTACTAGCTACAGCCCCGCCGATACATTTACGATTTCCGCGAGTACGACACTTTATGCTCAATGGACGGCGGCGCCGAACGGCCCGCCGATCGCGGTGGATGATACGGCGATGACCGAGCAGAATAAGAATCTCGTTGTGAGTGGTGCGACACTGGTTAGCAACGATAGTGATCCCGAGAGCCAACCGCTGACCGTAGTGTCCGTTGGGAATGCATTGAACGGTTCTGTCTCTATTTCCGCCGGTATCGTAACCTTTGTGCCGGACTTAAACTTTACCGGAATTGCGAGTTTTGAATACACGGTCTCGGACGGTTCGCTTACGGATGTCGGTTTGGTAACGGTTACCGTCACGCCGGATGTAACGCCGCCGGACACATCGATCGACAGCAGTCCGACTAACCCTTCGAACAATGCGTCGCCGTCATTTACTTTCAGCGGCAATGATTTCGACGGTTCCGGCGTGGCGAGCTTCGAATGCGATCTCGACGGCGGCGGTTTTGCGGCGTGTACATCACCCAAGAGCTACACCGGCCTTGCTGATGGCCTGCACACATTCCAAGTGCGTGCCCAAGATGCCGCCGGCAACACCGATCCGGTTCCGGCTCAGGTTGCGTGGACGATCGACACGGTTGGTCCGGAGATCGTGCCTAATTCACCGCTACCGGACACGACGGCGAACATTGTTCAGAAATATACTCTGACGGCGTCTGACAATTTGGCACTCGGTGCTGTCACAATTCACTACGCAGTGAATGGCGGCGAGCCGTCGTCAGCCGTGTGTGCGGTTACGATGACGTTTGGAACGCCCGCAGAGTCGTATGACTGTGATATTCCGGGACAGGCGGACGGGAGCTTCGTCACCTACTATGTTACTGCCAGCGACACTGCCGGCAATACGACACAGAGTCCAGCCGGAGTGCCCGATCTCTATACAGTCGGCGTGGTAGCTATCCCGAGCGGAACCTATACCGATCTATCGCTCGGTGATGGCGTGACGCTCGCCGGTGACACGACGGCCAACGGCATAGTGACGTTCGGTGGCGTCGTGACGACCGGTGCCAATACGCTCGAACTCGGATGCGATGCGACAATTGCGGGTGCCGGAGCGGGCAATTACGTCAACGGCAACGTAAAGAAAGACTACTGTGCGGTCGGAGCGTTTACATATCCGGTCGGGCAGAATGGCTATACGCCGCTCGATGTCACCATCACCTCAGTGTCGGGTGCGTCGAGTCTGACGGTCTCGTCGCTCGATTCGCGTGATGCGATCTTTGATCCGGCCCAGTCGCTCAAACGGACTTGGGTTCTGACGGAAACGGGCAACATTACCGTCGACCTTGTGTTTAATTATCTGGCAGGCGATGTAGCCGGCGACGAATCGGCGTACATCCTCTGGAAGACCGATGCCGGATCGCCGGTCAACGTCGGCGGAACTGTCAATGCAGCCGCTCACACGCTGTCGCTCTCGGGCGTCAGTAGCTTTTCGCGTTGGACCGGAGCAGGTCCGCTGGCACCGACCGCCAGCGAGGTTTCGGTTTCGGGACGTGTCTTGACCGCTAACGGGCAAGGCATACGCAATGCGAGGGTCAGCGTCAGCGGCAACACTCTGCCGCAACGGTTGTACGCGATGACCGGGCCATTCGGCTTTTATCGGATCGACGGCCTCGAGGCAGGCGAGACGTATGTCGTGACCGTCGGCGCGAAAACCTACGTATTCCAGGTGCCGAGCAGGGTCATAACACTCGCCGACAGCGTCGAGGATCTCGATTTTATCGCCCAGCCCTAGGCTCGGTCTATATATGGACGTCGGTTGTGTTTTAGCCGAAAAAGGTAGTATATTTTTCGTGAGATCTACGGTCTCAAAAAGGGCGCTTTTCACCTGGGTGATCAGCGCCTTTTTTATTTCTAGGTGCGAGTCGGCGCCATTTTTTTAAGTCAAATGCTTTATGGTGTTTGCATACGAGTTTGCACAGGTTTATATTTGTGCGGACTTAATTCCCCGGAGAATAAATGAAAAAACTGAATGTAATAGCTGCCTTCGCATTTTTTATGCTGATTTGGCTGGCCGTGCCGAGCAATGTGCCGGCACAAAAGAACCCCAAATTTGACTATCCGACGCTGGAGCGCCAGCTTACGCAGGAGTATCACGGTGAAAAGGTTCGCCCCGGCAGCGAACTTGCCAAACTGATCGCGGAGAATCAAGATTTTGAGATGCTCCGCTCTGATGAGTTTACTGATAAGCGCGGCCTGCCGCCCTGGATCCGTGTATGGTGGCGTAAGGGCCATCCGGAGGGCGACTATAACGACATCGACCCGACCAAGGGCTATCCGCTCGTGCTCAAAGAGATCGTTGAATGGATGATGACCCATCAGGATCTTAAGCCCGGCCCCGGAGCCGAATCAGAACGGACCGGCGGCTCGTCGTTCGTCGATATGCTGGTCGGCACCAATGTCCGCACCTCCGGAGCTCAGACGGTGCCCCGCAGCGAATCGTATATTCAGATCAATTACTTTAATACTTCGCAGATCCTCGTCGCGTCAAACAATATCGGCGGCAGTGGGCAACAGGGTGTTTATCGCTCGACTGACGGTGGCTCGACGTGGGCACAGACGACACTGCCGTTCGCTCCGGGCGACTCTACTCATTCGGATCCGACGGTAGATTTTACGAGTGACGGCCGTTCGTGGTCGTCAACGCTCGGTATCGCCGGCTCGACGCTCCGTCTACGTAATTATTACTCGACCGACGGCGGTGCGACGTGGACCTTTGAGGCAACGCCATCGGGTTCGCAGACCAACGTCGATAAGCAGATCGTCTGGGTCGACAAGAGTGCGACATCGCCATTTTTCGGCCAGACCTATGCGATCTGGCATAACGGCAGTCCTGCCTTTGTAAATCGCCGTACCGCTGGTGCCGGCGGCACCTGGCTCGCCGCGCCGATCCAAGTCAGCGGTACCGAATCTACAGGAACCGCGATCGGCGGCGATATTCGCTCGAATAGCGTCGGCGAGGTTTTTGGATTTTGGCCAACTACGACCAATCGCCGGATCATTATGATCAAATCGACCGACGGCGGCAATACTTGGGCTCCGGGTATCCAGGTCGGATCGACCTTCGATGGATTCGATATCGGAATTCCTTCCTTTGCCAACCGCCGCGCATTTATGTACGTATCCGGCGGCGGATATCGCACGGTCTCAAAGAATAACGTGTATGCCTCTTGGACCGACCTTTCGGGCGACGCGGGTTGTACCGCGGCGGCCAACGAGCCGGGCACAAACGTCGCTTCGACATGTAAGATGCGCGTATGGTTTGCGCGTTCGACCGATGGTGGAGCGACGTGGTCGCCTGCCGTAAAGATCAATAATCAGGCGACCAACAACGATCAGTTCAGCCAGTGGCTGGCCATCGATGAGACCAACGGAAATCTTGTAATGATCTATAACGATACCGTAGCCGACGCGGGACGAAAGAAATCTGATATTTGGTTTCAAGCCTCGTACGACGACGGTGCAACCTGGACGACCGCTGAAAAGGTGACCACCGCCATGACCGACGAGACGATCGCCGGTGCCGATAGCGGCAATCAGTACGGCGATTATAACGGTATGAGCGGTTATGCTAATTCGTTCTTCCCGTCGTGGACCGATCGTCGCAATAACGCCAGCGAAGAGATCTGGACAGCCCTGATCTCGCTCGGACCGCCGCCGCCGCCCGCACCGATCATCCAATCGGCAGGCGTCGCGATCACGGCTGAGAATGGCGTGCCGATCAACGGCGTTCCGGATCCTGCCGAGACAATCACTGTAACGCTCGGGCTGCAAAATATCGGCAATGCCGACACCGGTAACGCGGTTACGGCGACATTGCAACCGACCGGCGGCGTGACCAATCCGACGACGGTACAGAATTACGGCACGCTGACCTTTGGTGGCCCCGCCGTCACCCGCAGCTATACTTTTGTGGTCGATCCGTCGACCGTCTGCGGCAATTCGATCACGCTGACGTGGGCCGTACAGGACGGAGCAAATTCGCAAAACGTGACGCGTACCTATTCGACCGGCACACCGATCTCGAGCCTGACGCAAAACTTTGACGGTGTTACCGCTCCGGCACTTCCGGCAGGATGGACGTCAACGAACGAAGGCGCCGGACCGCCGGCCGTTTGGGTGACCTCAGCGACGGGTCCGAACAGTGCCCCGAACTCGGCGTTTACCAATGACCCGGCGACGATCGGCAGTTCGTATTTTGAATCGCCGGTGATCGCGATCAATTCGGCCGCGGCGACCTTCAAATTTAAGAATAAGTACGCCACCGAGTCGACCTTTGACGGAATGGTACTTGATATCAAGATCGGTGCCGGTGCCTACACAGACATCGTCGCAGCGGGCGGAGTCTTCGTCCTAGGCGGATACAATTCGACGATCTCGTCGTCATTTCAGAGCCCGATCGGCGGCCGTCAGGCTTGGTCAGGTGCTTCCGGCGGATTTATCAATACCGAGGTGACGCTGCCGGCGTCGGCCAATGGCCAGAATGTCCAGCTTCGATGGCGTATGGCAACCGACTCGTCCGTTTCATCGACCGGTGTAAATATCGACGATGTCCAGGTACTTGCCGGAACCGGTTGTGCGGCCGTCACCACATCGGTCAAGTCAAGGGCCGACTTTGACGGCGACGGCAAGACCGATGTTTCGGTGTTCCGACCGTCGACCGGCGTCTGGTATCTTGATCGTTCGACTGCCGGATTTGCGGCGATCAACTGGGGAGTGAGCGGCGACGTTCTCGTACCGGGAGATTTTGACGGCGACGGCAAAGCGGACACGGCCATTTTCCGTGCGGACGCTAACCCGGCAAACTCCGATTACTACATTCTAAAGAGTAATGGATTTGTCTTTTCGGGGACGTCGTGGGGCGTACCGGGCGACGTGCCGATCGTCGGCGATTACGACGGCGATAGCAAGACCGATTTCGCGGTGTTCCGTCCGTCGTCAGGTACCTGGTTTGTGCTCAACAGCAGCAATGGTTCAAACACCGTCGCGGCATTTGGCCAGACGGGCGATCAGGCGATGGCGTTTGATCTCGAGAATGACGGTAAGACAAATTTTGCCGTTTATCGCCCGAGCAACAACACCTGGTATATCGCTAAGAACACCGGCGATCCGGCGACCAACTTCGAAGTCTATCCGTTTGGATCGGCGGGTGATATCGCGATCGCCGCTGATTACGACGGCGATAACAAGGACGATGTCGCGGTATTCCGGCCGTCGAATGGTGTCTGGTATATTCGCCGCAGTACTGACGGCGGTGTGATCTTTACCGCATTTGGGCTCAATGGCGACGTGCCGGTACCGGGTGACTACGACGGCGACGGTAAGGATGATGTGGCCGTTTACCGCGGCGGCACATGGTACGTCAATCGGTCGACTGCCGGATTCTTCCAAACGGCGTTCGGCCTCGCGACGGATACTGCGGTTCCGGCGGTTCTGCATCCGTAAACTGTTGATACGACAGGGGAAAAGGCCGGCCATTTGGGTCGGCCTTTTCATTTTTTGTCCGCATTGTTTCGTGATGCGGCAAATTGGCGATATATTTATCAACTAGAGATGAACCGACGAGAAATGTTAAAAGGTGCGGCCGCGATCCCTCTGCTGGCTCAAGCAATGGTCGCCGGGACGGCCGCCAGGCCCAAGATGATCAAACCAAAACGCCTTAAGCCCGGCGACACCGTCGGGATCATCGCACCGGCCAGCGGCGTCGCACCGGAAACGTGGGACCGTGCCGTCAAGAATATTGAAAGTCTCGGCTTTAAGGCAAAGGTCGGCAAGAACGCCCGCGGCCGCCTGAGCTTTCTGTCAGCGACAGACAAGGAGAGGCTCGAGGACCTGCATTGGGCGTTTTCTGACGCTGAGGTGAGCGCCGTCTGGTGCGTACGCGGTGGCGGTGGTGCTCCGCGGCTGTTGCCGGATATCGATTACGCACTGATCCGGAAAAATCCAAAGATATTCATAGGGTTTTCTGACATAACGGCATTGCACGTCGCGATCCACCAAAAAACCGGCCTTGTTACATTTCACGGCCCGGTCGCGTCTTCGGAATATTCTGATTACACGCGTAAGCACGTTATAAGTGTCCTGTGCGAACCGTCGGCGACGCACCTCGCCCAAGTGTCGGAGTTTAACGCGGCTAAGGAATCCGCGTATTTTCGTACTGAGACGCTCCGTAAGGGCAAATGCCGCGGCCGTCTGACGGGCGGCAATCTCGCGTTGCTGACCTCCATCGCCGGCACGCCCTACGCTCTCGGTGATCTCAAGGGCAAACTGCTCTTTATCGAGGACGTCAACGAACCGCCGTACCGCGTCGACCGTATGCTCACGCAATTACGGCAGAGTTGTGACCTGAGTACTGTTGCCGGTATTGCTCTCGGTATCTTTGATGAGGGCGGAGCAACGCCGGCAAAAACGTCGCAGCCGTTGATGGATGTTTTCCGCGATCGACTGGGAGATCTCGGTGTGCCGTTGGTTTATGGCCTTTCCTTTGGGCACATTCGCGACAATTTAGTCTTGCCGTATGGTATCGAGGCCGAGCTCGACGCCGACAATGCCACGATCACCTACCTCGAACCGGCAGTTATTTAAGCGTATTTATTTTGGCAAAAGTATGGGATCGGTCACGCCGATCTTTCGCACGATCGCGGCTGACTCGGCCGCCGTAGTGCTGCGCGGGGCACCGAAACGCTCGACGATGACCGGCAGCAGCTCCACTTGCTCGAGCCGCGCTGTCTTCTCGACGTTTACACCGCCGTCGTGAGCGACCGAGATCTTGAGCATAAGCCCCTCCATCGTGTCCGGTTTGCGCTGGTCAAATATGAAGTTTCCGAGCGAATAAAAGATGTATTTGCCGCGATAATTTTCGATCGTCTGGATCCAGTGCGGATGCGCTCCGATCACCATATCCGCGCCGTTATCAATTGCGGCGTGGCCAAAATCGATCTGCGGCTGATGCGGCCGCCGCGTGTATTCGATACCGGCGTGCATCGCGACGACCACAAATTGACACCCTTCATTTCGCAAACTCGCGATCGAATTGCGCATTAGTTCGACATCCTCGATCCTGGCGACAAATGGGTTTCGTCCGGTGCCGCCGTCATTGTATGACGAGTATGACGCGGCGATAAAGCCTATCTTTACACCATTTGCCGTGACGATCTTGCCTTTCCAGGCTTCCTCCGGCGACTCGCCGACGCCGACATATTCGATGCCCTTGCCGGGCAGAAATGCCATCGTGTGCCGCAGACCCGCGACGCCCTGATCGAGAGCGTGGTTATTGGCAAGTCCGACGATCTTAAAATTGAATTGGACGAGACCCTCAACGTCCTTTTTGCGCGTGTTGAAAACCAGGCCTTTACCGATGCGGCTGTCATTGCCCGATACAGGAGTTTCCAGATTGCCAAAATTGAAATCCGTCGAGCGGAAGACGCCTGCGAGCGAATTGAATGGAGCAAGTTCGCCTTCGCGGTCGATGAGGCGGGCGACACCGCGTGAGAGCATAATGTCGCCGACCGCCAAAAATGTCGCTTTCGACGGTTTGGTTTCGACGACCGGTTTGGTGTTTGCCGGCACGGTATTCGTCGATGCGCCGCCGCACCCCCAAGATGACGCGGACGCCAGGATCAGCAGCCCAAATATTCCCAAACGCAAAGTCGATCGTTTCATTATTCAAAGCCGATACGTTCACCGGATATCTATTGTACGCGCCGACTATCAGCCTATAATGGCACGACATTTGCGTCAAGGTAATTGCGGCAGAGTACTATTTTAACTTAGGAGGCAAGCTATGAAAATACTCATTGCGACCGATGGTTCGTCGTTTAGCACGGCGGCCGTGGAGATGGCAGCGCAATTATTACCGAATCGATCGGATACACAGGTCAAGTTGATCTCGGTCTATGAAAAGTTGGGGCCGATGGTCACGGAGCCATTCGGTGTCTCGATCGAACATTATCGCGAAGCCGAAAATGCCGAGCGAAAACTCGCCGAAGAAGCGGTCATTAGCTCCAGCGATAAGTTGCGCGCGAGCTTTCCGGATATGAAATTTACGATCGAGACCGAGGTGGTACGCGGTCGATCGTCGCGTATCATCGTGGAGACAGCGGCCGAATGGCAGGCCGATATGATCGTTGTGGGTTCGCACGGCTATGGTTTTTGGGAACGCAACCTGCTTGGTTCGGTCTCAGACGCAGTTGTTCATCAGGCACATTGTACGGTGCTGGTCGTTAGGTCGGCGCCCGAATAGGCATTTCCGCCGACTATGACATTGCCCGTGCCGTGAGCGTCTGCTTGCGTCACGGGCATCTCTTGTTTAGGCACACGCTACCGATATCGAGCGGTATTGGTAGCCTACTTTGCCGGGGATTACGCTCGCCGTTGGTTGTTTGGGGAGCGTCTCACGGTCAGCGGTCGTGGGTTATTCCACATCGGGCGCGAGGCTCTACGCGGTCGCGTGGGCGGTGCGACGACATAACGCCGGCGAATTCGCGTTACCGCGGCACATTGTGCGGTACGCCGGTTGCCACGAAATACATTTAGCAGAGGCATTGCGCCGGATCGGATCACTTAAAAAATCGGATCTAAATTTCCAAAGGAGGAACTATGCAGACCAGACTAAGAGCAGAATTTGATGGAGATCGCAACGAGGATGTGATCGGCATCAGCGATTACAGAACCGACCACAATACCCACGAGATCCTGTGTAGCGAATGCTTTCGCCCGTTTTTTGCCGATCAAGCGGCATTTGAGAGCATCTCCCGCGCGATCGAAGAGGGAATAGACAACCCTTTCCTTTGTGATGGTTGTGAGGCGATATACGACGATGCCGAACAACGCGAACACTAAATTAATTGTGTGGAGGTATCGTGAGATGAAAAGAATATTGGCCCTTGCAGCACTATTGATCGGTATGTCTTTATCAGCATTTGCGCAGAGCGGCAAGATCACCGGAAAGCTGACGTACCCGAGCGACGGCATCCCGCTGACGATGGCGGTGTGCGTGTATCCGACGGCGGCCTCGGCCACCGCTCGATATTGCTCATTTGATAAGGCCGCAAGCCTCAAAACGGCAAGGATCGCCTTCGCACTCAACTATCGCTCGGCTTCGTACCAGATCACATTGCCGGCAGGCATTTACTATCTGTACGCGACGTTTCCAAAAGGAAAGGCACCGACTGCCGATTACGAAAACTATAAGGCTTTCTACAACGAGTTTGTCCGTTGCGGTATGAACGTCGAATGCACGTCGAAACGAAAGATCGCCGTGACCGTTCGCTCAGGGCGAATCACGAGCGGCATAACGATCGGCGATTGGTACCCTTAGGCGGGGAGCAAATTAAATCGTCGTCGTGGCATCGTCTCGCGCGGGATTTCTTGTATAATCCAATTCGATCGGATGTCACGAATTATTCAAACCGGACTGTTTCCCTCGATTACCGGGCAAGTTGCTGACGGCGCGCTCACGGTCGCGCTTCATCCGCGGGCGGTTAATGGAGGTGTCGGCATTTGCTCGTCCAAACTTACCCGTTTGGCGGCCGATGTCATAAAGCAAAACGGAATGACGGTGACACGGGGCGTTACGGCGAGGCACCTTTTGAGATCGGCTATCTTGCGGACATTTCCCGACGCTCACGCGTCCGCTCTCGCAACGAGGATCAGACCGATCCTGAAAATCGTTCTTAGTACCGGCATCGACCCTCAGCAGCTTATCGAACACGGTTCGCCACGTGTCAGACAGCTCGGCGTGATCGCCGCCGAGTACAAGAGGTCTTTGCGGGAAAGAAGATCGATCGACGGCGAAGAGATGCTCATAACGGCCGCTGCACTCGCCCAGGAACGCCGTCCTTTGGCTATCTACGGTTATCACCGCGCCCGAAAAGAAGAGATCCTGTTCATTGACGCTCTTGCCGGCGATGGCAGCGTATTGTATCTGCCGTGCGTGGCCGATGGGATGTTTACGGTCAACCAACGTTGGATTCGATTTTTGGCAGACCGCGGATGGGAGATTTCGCACGATGAGACATCGCCCGCCACCACCGGTGAACGCCTCGCAGCGTCATACGCCAAGGTCTCGCCGCGACAGAGCGTCGATGCTCGTGCGTATTCGGATATCGACGCTGAGGTGCGCTCGTGTCTGGCTGAGGCCAAGCAGTTGGTCATTTCCGGGGTCGATCCACGTGAGATAGCTTTCGCGGTTCGCGCCCAGGAGGCTTATGCTCCGGCCATCGCGGCCGTGGCCGACGAATACGGCTTGCCGGTCAATATCACGCTCGAAATGCCGCTCTCAAAAACGGTTTTTGGCGGATTTGTCGAGCTGATCCTTGAGGCCGTTTTGAAACAGCTTGCCTTCGAGCCCGCAGCCCGGCTTCTGATGCATCCCTTTGGGCCGAAAATGCCCGAGGGCAAATGGACCGAGGCCCGTGTCGAGCATTATTCCGGCGTTCGGGCCTGGACACTTGTGTCTCCCGAGATCGCCGCACTCGAATGGGCGGACGAAGACCTGACTCTGTCTGATCGGGCAGACGCTCTTACAAACTTTCTTAAGTCGATCAAGGTCCGCGAAAAGGCGGCACCGCGCACCCGCGAATCACTCGCCTATCGGGCGTTCACCGAGGCTCTGAGCGAGCTCAAGGCTCTGGATGGCGATCATATGATGTCGTTGGACGGATTTGCCGCCGCCGTCGGCGAATTGCTCGCCGACGAGACCGTCCCGTTTAGCCCTTCGGCTGCCGGCATTGCGGTCATCGAACCCAAGAATATCGTCGGCGTTACCTATGAGCGGGTTTTTGTACTTGGAATGGCTGAAGGCGTCTTTCCAAAAACCACGTCCGAAGATCCGGTCGTCGATTTCTTCGAACGGCGTCAACTTGCCGCACACGGCATCGAATTTGCCGAGGCGGCCGAGGTCGCACGGTGGGAAGAACTGTCATTCTATTTCACACTTAACGCCGCCCGCGGCAATATTAGCTTTAGCTTTCCCAAGATCATCGACGATCGCGAGACGGTTGAAAGTCCCTTTTTTAAGCGTATCAGTGAAGGCGGTATAACGGCCGTCGCCGAATCGACGATAGCCTCAAGCCCGGAGGAACTCCGTCGAGCGTACCTTCGCTCGGATGACGCCTTGCCGACCGATGCCGCTTTAACGCGAGCCAAAGCTCAGCATTGTGTCGAACGCCAACGCGAGAATACCGGCATCTATGATGAATACGACGGCGTGATCGGCGTGCCGTACGATCCGTCCCGCCGCACCTGGAGTGCATCGCAATTGACCCAGATCGGCCAATGTTCATTCCGTTGGTTTGCCGAGCGACTGCTGAGGCTAAAACCGATCGACGAGATGGAACTCGGACTGGATCCGGCAATGCGCGGCACGCTGTACCACAAGGCGCTCGAGATCGCCATCGAAAGGGCAAAGAACGCGCCCGACATACGTGCCGCGACGCTTGAGCACATCGACGAGGCATTTGCCGAGGCCGAACGCGACCCGAAGGTGGCTCTGCCCGATCTGCCGAACTGGGAGTCGGAACGTGCCGATCAGATCCGGGAACTTAAAAAAGCGATCGAGGCTCCTGAGTTCATCACCGACGGGTCAAGCGTCGTCGGTGTCGAGGTTGAATTTAGGACCGATTGGGAAGGATTTACCTTTACCGGCAGCATCGACCGCGTCGATGACACGCCTGACGGCCTGATCGCCATCGACTACAAGACCAGCGGTACTAAACCGCTCGGGGCTAAGGACCGCAGCGGCAAACTCGCGGTCGATGTCCAGATACCGCTCTATGCCAACGTCGCCCTCCCCGCCCTGTATCCGGGCGGCAACTATGGCGACAGTGCCTATTATTCGCTGACCAAGGGCAAAATATTAAGAACGGAAAAGGACGGCGATATCGAAAAATTGACCGACTTGGTAGAAGACGTCAGATCGCTGCTGGCCGAAGGTGCGTTTGCCGTCGACCCCGATCACGCCGAAGCGGTTTGCAAGTATTGTGAGCTCGAATCGGTCTGCCGCAAGGGCCCGCGGCTGAGGAGGAAATCACGAGCAGCATAGCCCTTACATCGGATCAGAAATCCGCGGCCGAGGCCGACGGATGCGTTGCCGTAACCGCAGGTGCGGGCACGGGCAAGACGCGTATGCTTGCCGAACGGTATCTCCACCACGTTCGCAAACACGAGTTGTCGCCGCTAGCGATCGTCGCCGTTACGTTTACCGAAAAGGCCGCCGCGGAACTGCGTTCGCGCATCCGACAGACTCTGATCGAAAAGCTCAACGACGAAAAGTTGATCGCCGAGATCGAAGCCGCACAGATCAGTACGATGCACTCACTCGCGGGACGCATCTGTCGTGATTTCTACGACATTGCCGGTATTCCTGCGGATTTTGTCATACTCGATGAGCTCGAATCGCCACTCTGGGCCTCGGAGAAGTTTGACGAAGCTCTCGGGCAGATCGACGTCGAAATATCCGACGATCTTGGTTTCAAATGGCTGGTCGGCGTCCTCAACGAACTGCTCAGGGATCCACTGGCGTCTGAAAAAGCTCTCAGTCTCGGCGCCGAAAACTGGCGTAAGGCCATTGATCAGGCGCGCTCCGATGCCATCGCGGCACTTGTCGACTCAGACGTTTGGAGTGACGCGGCCAACATCCTTACAGATTGTTGCGGTGGGGCGAACGACACACTCGAGGTGATCCGCGGCGATGTGATCAACTCAATGGCCAACGTCGGCAGCGACGGCGTAGTCTTGGAACTTGAGACCATTCTGAAACGGTTCAAAATAAACTCCGGCAGTTCTAAAAAATGGGATGCGAGCGCCCTTGAACGCGTTCGCAGTTGCCTTGTCGAGCTCAAGGCTCTCGTTCGCAGTACCTTGGAGGTGGCGTCGATCACGTTTGGCCCCGACGACGAAGAGGCGGCCCGCCGCATACCGCCGTTGGCCGAGGCGTTTCATCAGGTTCGAGAATACATAGCCGCCGCAAAGCTGCGGGAAAAGGTTTTGGACTTTAACGATCTCGAGCATTATGCGCTGAAAGTTTTGGCAGATCCGTTGGCTGTGGAACACTACCGTTTGCGTTGGAAAGCGTTTCTGGTAGACGAGTTTCAGGACACAAACCCCATCCAGGCCGACATCCTCGAACGCCTCACGAGCGAGGCGATACTGACCATCGTCGGCGACGAAAAACAGTCCATATATGGATTTCGCGGTGCGGACGTCGATGTATTTTCCCGCGTTCGTGACTCGATCGTTGACTCCCGCGGCGGCGAACGCGTGCCGCTCAGTCGAACCTTTCGGACGCACGAGACACTCGTCGAGGCGATGAACACGCTATTCAAGGAAGTCCTGGGACCGATCCACCAACCGCTCGACGCCGAGCGAAAAAGTTCGACGATCGCATCGCCCCACATCACGCTGGCGACGGTCGCCGCGGAAAAGGGCAGTTTGGCCCGTGACCAGCAGGTGATCGAGGCGAGATATATCGCCGCCCGCGTCAAGGAGCTAAATGACGCCGGCGTCGCCTACCGCGACATCGCCATCATCGGACGTCGCTGGGCTCCGCTAGAGACATATCAGAGTGTGCTGTCGGCTGTGAATATACCGGCGGTCAATGCCGGCGGCGGCAGTTTGCTCGAAACCCGCGAAGCTCTCGACGTTTATTCGCTTATCAGCTTTCTGGCCCAACCGTCCGACCCGATCCCGCTCGCGGCGGTACTGCGAAGTCCATTTTTCGCAATTAGTGACAAGGTGCTTTATGACGCGTCGCGAGCGGTCAAGGGTGACGTTTCCTGGTGGGGTGCGATCCGTGGCCGGCCGGAGTTTGCCCATGCCGTCAGTGTCCTTGACGAATTGATCGCGGGCCGCGATCTCCTCACGGCAGAGAGCCTCGTCCGGCTTGCTGACCGTTTGACGGGATACGGCGCTGTTGTCGCAAATTTGCCGCAAGGCCTCAGGCGGACCGCCGACTTGAGCGGGATGTACGCTCTTTTGCGCAAGATTGACGGACGGTCGGGCGGCGGCGTTTTTACATCAGCGAGGGTTTTGCGCGAGTTGTACCAGACCGAGACCGATATCCCGCGTCCGCCCGTCGATGCCGGCGACGCCGTCGTGCTGATGACGATCCATCGTGCCAAAGGCCTCGAATGGCCGGTCGTTTTCGTCCCGGATCTCACCTCAAAGCCGCGCGGCGACAGTGCTCCGATCGTGATCGACAGCGAGTTGGGGGTAGCGTTTCAGATCGAGGGTGATGAATATGAAAAGAGCGAGCCCGGCATCTATAAGCTGATCAAACTCCGCCGCAAAATTCGCGAACTCGAAGAATCGCGTCGTCTGTTGTACGTCGCAATTACGCGGGCTAAGGACAAGGTGATCCTCACGGCGGCCAAGGGTAAGGGATACGATCTCGATATCCTTACTCCCGGCCTGGACGCCGCCGGCATCGTCGCCCAAGAGATACCGTTCAATTACGATGACGCGATAGCCCCTAGCCCGGGCGATCCGCCGCCATTTGCATTGCCGACTACGGTCAGTATCGAGCCTGTAAAGATCGGCGTTCGGGAAATCCCGGCGACCGGCCTGACGACCTACGCGCTCTGCCCCAAGCAATTTGAGTATCAGGTTGTCGAGGGTCATCCGGGAATATCGGATGTCTATGCTCGGGCTCGTGAGGTCGGTACGCTGACGCATTTGGCCCTCGAACTCGATATCGACAACATCGACGAACTCCGCCGCCGTTCGCTCGAAGGTAACGACGCTGAATTGAATGAGGCTATCGGTCTGGCCGCAAAGTTTCGCGAGCATCCGGCGTACGATGCCGTTCGCCCGCTCGGCACCGCCCGCGAACTCAGATCCGTGGTCGAGATCGGGAGTGTCAGCCTGACCGCTATTGCCGATGTTGTCGGCGATGATTTTGTGCTGGATTACAAGACGGACGGTACCTTTAACCCTCACGAACACCGCTTTCAGCTATGGGCATACGCTAGGGCTTTTGATAAGCCGAGGGCGTTGATCGCATACCTTCGCCTCGACAAACTCCACGAGTTTGATGCGGTACAACTCCGTGAGATCGATGCCGAGGCTCTCAGGTTGATCGACGACATTCGCAATGGCGATTACACACCAAAACCCTCAGCCGAAACCTGCGGATGGTGCTCATACCGTACTTTCTGCCCGGCGTCTGCGGCGACCGGACTTGAAATATAATCTTGGTTAATCGCGATGCCAGTTTACGCGGGCGACCTTATTCTCGTGCGAAACATCGTATGTCACCTTGCCCGAAAATGCGTTATTGAGCGCGTGTCCGAGTCTTTGTGCCATATGCTCGGTCGTCGTCTCCAAGAGAATCTCGTCTTCGGCCTCGATCCGATCCATTATTCGCGAAAGCGGATTGTCCTCGATCGCCCGGATCGCCTCATTTTCGATAAGTCTGATGATCTCGTCGTGATGAGTTACGAGAAACTTGCCATTCAAGGTCAGATAACCGCCGACCACGTGATCGGCGATCTGGCGGCACGCCTGACAGATGACGGCATTTGAGGGTCGCCAATGCTTGTGCTTACCGCTTTCCTTAACAAACTGAGGACTGACCCAGCGACCGTCGCAGTAAATAGAACTGCATTTCGGACACGATGCCGGTTCAGCAAGCTTCATCCCTTCACGATGAGCACCGCCCCCGCGATGGATCCGTTTAGCAAACGTCTGATCGGTATTTTTTATGGTGCTGTTCATTTCGTCACCTCAAACACTTAGAGTGCAAAAAGCGTGCCTCGCAAAAAGCCGTAAAATCCACCAAAAGGTGCGATTGTACAGTCATAAATGGCATAAATGGTGGGGCTGGCGTCAAAAATCCCCATCACAGCGAATAATCTCGCGCGTGCCTTGACCGACCGTCCGGACAAACAAAGAAAAGCGGCCCTTGCGAGCCGCTTTGTTATTTAAGGTAAGTATATTATTTACTGCAGTTTATTATGTGGAGCCGCCCATCGGAGTCGAACCGACGACCTTTCGATTACGAATCGAATGCTCTACCAACTGAGCTAGGGCGGCCTAATGGTTAGTGAACACCGTCCGCAGCGTCACCGGAAAATACGAGATCGTCCAATGCTTTATATGCCTTGACGCACCTGAGAGGTGCGGCGGAACCGGCTTTTTTCGGCAAAGCCGAATCAAATAATATACTTGTTGACTTACAGACTGTCAAGCAAACTCCGCGGCCCAGGCGTTATATGCCTCTGACCCTGAATAGCTCGGCCCGTTCGGCGACGAGGTCCGGCGGCAATCCCTCATCGCTGACAAGTTCGTCGGCGGTGCGGCCCACGATCCAATCCCTCGGGATCAGAGCACATACCGCAAAGATGTCGGCCTCGCGCTCCTTACGGTCGCGGTGTCCGACGCCGTGAAAGTTGGCTGTGGTGCCCGAGTCAGGCAAATGCAGGAGAAAATGCCCCAGCTCGTGAAACATCACAAAGAGTCTTTTGAGTGGCGGCAGTCTGCTGTCGATGGCGATAAAGTGGCGGCCGCGAACCGAATAGTAAAAGCCGTTCGTCCGCAAAGGCATCTCTGTCACCGAGACACGTAAACGACGGCAGATACGGTGAAAGTCGTCTTCGTTCAACGCTTTACGGTTCCACTGACGGCAGGCGGCTGACGCTTTTTCGGCTAAAAATCGCATTAGATGGGAGCAGTGTACTGCTAGAGCAACAATGTATCACGAATGGTGCGGCGATATCAATAAATTGGGAGCTACTTTGCCTTTAGAGTACGGTCAAGCACCTTTTTGGCATCGCGGACGGCCTCGATCTTTTCGGCACTCGAATAACTCGACCAACCCTGGAAAAACACGACGCCGTAATCTTCGGGATAATCACGTCCCTCGAAGCGAAACCACTCGTTCATCACTCTCTGCGGGTCGTCAAAGTTTCGAACAGCCGTTTCGATGTCAAATGTTGGCGGTGCGTCGATCGTGCCAAGTTCCTCGACCGGTTCGGATGGACTAGCGGCAAATCGGCGGTCGATGATCTCGTTTATCCTTTCTTCAAAAATTCGGCCGAGATCGAGTTTTGGCGCAACGCCGACCAGCATCTCGCCCTTACCTGTAAGCAGCCAATTCAGCGAAACACTGGTTTGATTGGCGATCTTGATCAGCACCTCAGGAGCGGGCAATCGTCCGCCGAAGTAATTACGGACGGTTGCGTGGGGCACGCCGATGCGGCGGGCGATCTCGGCCATTGAGGCGTAGTCAAAGGCGCGTTGGAGGCGTTTAGAAAATTCGTCGTTCATATTCGTGTTTCAACGTGTGTTGTTTAGTTACAAACAGATATTACCTCTAATATCGCCGATCTCAAAGTGGCAAGGACTCGGTTTTGAGTAAGAGCTATGGCGAAACACGACCGCTCGGAGCGATCGCACCCGGCGATCACAGTCTTCGCTGCCCGGTCGAAAGTGGTCGTCGATCTGCACTTTACCGACGACTTGCGAAATAACACACGGCCGCTGTGAGAAATTCGCCAATGTGTGGTCAAGCTGCAGAAAATACAAGACTCAATAGCCTATTTTCCACGGTGTTTTGAGGCTGCAGAGGCGGCCTTCTCGGCACGCAACTTGCGCTGAATATTAATGTAGTAATACGACCGCTGTTCTTCGACAGATCGTTAAATGTGGCGCCCGCAAGCGGGTTTCCGACTGCGAGCCAAGGAGTCAGTATGAGAGTTCACCGCGTATTAGCGTCCGCACTCGTATTTGTTTTTTTAGTCACGATCTCTACAGTTTCAGCCCAGTTTTCGGCGTCGTTTAAGTCAACCTCGGCGGCGC
Source organism: Chloracidobacterium sp. (assembly GCA_016720705.1). NCBI lineage: Bacteria > Pseudomonadati > Acidobacteriota > Blastocatellia > Chloracidobacteriales > Chloracidobacteriaceae > Chloracidobacterium > Chloracidobacterium sp. Next base: position 2,006,130 of record JADKKB010000007.1, read on the forward strand.
CGGATCTTGTGCCGCCGGTGACTCGTGTCGATGGCCTTTCTCTGGCGTCCCTTTTTCCTGAAATGGCTGCCCAGGACGAGACCGAACGGTTACTCGAGCAATGGGCACGTTCCGGTAGTCCGGACGAGGCGGTGGTCGATCGGATGATGCGTGAACTCAACATAATGTCCAAGCAGGACGAGGCCGCACTCATCGCAAAGCTCAAGGCCGCCGGTGTGAAGTACTCGGACGGCCCAACGGCATTTGAGGCGGTCGTCCGCGAGACGCTCGATCGACGGCGTTATTCGAGAGTTGACGACGCGATCCGCGAGGTGATGGCATCGTACGGCAACGAACTAGAGGCCGTCATCCGCACCGGATCATCGGGCAAGCGCTACCTTCAGATCCGAGGTTCCGGCGACGGCGGAGCAGGCTACCGAATGTTATTTTCGGACGACGATATCTCATTCGTCGGACCCAAGGCAGAGGAGGCGGCTCGAATGCTCAACGGCATTCTCGAAAATCAAGGCCTCTCCAAGCTTAAGGTCAAGGCGATGGATCTTGGCTCGCTCAAGAATATTCGCGGCATCGACCTAACGGCTCTGGATCTGCTCGAACCGGACAAATTCCTCGGCGAATCGGGTGTCGCGAGTATTAAGGGCGAGATGCTCGATAAGGGAGCAGTTGTTGCCGAACGCACGGGCGAATCGCTGTCGATGACGGCCAAGCCGCTCCGGCAGTTCGTCGAATCCAAAAAGAGCAAGATGCTCGCAGACCTGATGGACGACAAGGCGGTCAAGGCGACCGTGCAAAAATTTGGTGCACTGACCGTCGTCGGCAGTTGCGAACGCCAGATCGTGCAGACGCACGCCGGATGGGAAAACCTGCCGGATTCGGAAAAGGTGAAATACATTCTGCGCGAGCGATTTGCCCTGAGCGAGTCGGGTGCTATGCGAAATGTAGCAGGCGAAGCGGCGTCAGTCACGGCGTCGGACATTGCTAAGCTGACCTCGCTCCGCTCCGAGTTAAAGCTACGGCCAAACCTGACATCGGCCGAACTCTCCTGGATCGAAACCCTGCGGGCTCAGAATATCGATCTTGCCTTTAAGGAGATCCCGCAGAGACTCGCCCCGGTGATCGCGACGGCTGAGACCACGGGACGCTCGCTCGCATCAAATGCGGAAGTGCGTCGAATGATGAACGAACTCACGACCGGCTTTGCCCTGATGCGCGACCGTGTCATCGATATTCCCGAGGCCGAAATGATCGCCAAGCTCAAATCCTTGGCCGGCGAAAATCGGGAAGTTTACAGTGCTCTCTACACCAGTTTTCAGCAGAGCAAGGACCTCGTCGAGGCACTCGATCAGTGGATCGCATCCGGCGGCACACGCGAGGCTTTTATCGATATGTTGGTCAAATCGGAGGGCCGACTCGCCCGCCTCCAGCAGGTAACTGCCCGTCGTGCCAGAAAGGCAAATACACCCGAAGCCAAGACACTTACGGCACTTGAGGAAATGCTCGGTACCGATCTCGGCGATAACTTTTTTATGAAGATGGCCAAAAATCCCGCGGCCAAAAAGGTCGTTTTGGCGAGTCTGGTCGCCGCCGGTGGTGCGGCGTGCCTCAAGGCGATGTACGACTCGTGGGCAAGGGGTAATTTTCAAGAAGACCTCAGCTCGGCCGCATTCGGGCTAATGGATTTCGTGCCGGGCGGCAGCGAGGTCAAATTGCTGTTTACCGAGGGTATGGACAAGACGGTGATGGTGCTTTTCATCAAGGACGCACTGTATTTCTCACCGGCGTGGCCGATCGCGCTTGTCGGCGACGTTCTGATCCTCTCGATCGATCTCGGTGGTGCGTATCGGATACAGATGCAGCAGCAGGGACTGATCGATTTCTTTGTTTACAACGGCGAATATGACACGTCCGGCGAACGGCCGAAGTTCTTACGCCTCAAACTGCCTGCGGGCACGACGGTGGAGCGTGAGGCTCTGGCCAAATATTTATTTGAGACTAAGGCTCTGAGGTACCGCCACACCGGCAAAGAGTATCTTATGAACGACCTTTCGGCCGTCAGCACTGACCTGCTCGACAAGGCATTTATTCCCGAGGATCCCGTGACACAGCAATTGCGGATGGCTGCCGAGCAGCAACTTGCGGCGATCAATCACGCGGAGGCCTTGGGGGCTGAAAATGTATTTTCGGCAACCGCCGGATTCGGCCGCTGGCTGTTTGGTTTTGAGACCGTTTGCCAAAAGAGCGAAGAGCGTTGGTGCAAGGTCTTTGGCTTGCTCAAGCGAAAGATCGTCGATCGGCGTGAGATCGTCAAGGAAAAGGTGATGATACCGCAGTTGATCGAAATGGCCGAGATCAAGCGGGCGACGCTCGCCGCCGTCAATGAGACCGAGGGAAAACTCGATAAACTACAGTCGCAGATCGAATCGCTCCGCGGCAGCAAACTCGAGGTCAAATTATCGGCAGTGGTAAAAAAGCAGGCCGAAGACATCGCGGCATCGGTTCGCTCCGATACGACCGAGGAGCGCGATATGAAAAGCGGTAAACATTGGACTGCGGCCTACGACACATATTTGCGGATCTGGAATTGGCAGCGAAACGTCAAAACCAATATCGCCACTAAGACGGGTTGGGAGCGAGCATCGGTACTGCAATTCAAATGGACGGGCGATTTCGCCGATGATGAACGAAAGTCCGAGCAGTCGCGTAGAGGTTTTGCCTCGGCACTTGCACGCATCACCCGCGAGATCACGGTCATCAAAGGATCGACCCCCAAAACTTCGGATGTGATCGATAAAGAAGCCTTTGCGATAATGAGCCAGGTCGTATTCCCTTGGCGGGCGGCGCTCGACGAGGCCGACAAGGATACGGCAGATCAGGGCTCTACGTATTTTACCGAGTACGAAGTGGCAGTCGAACGGGTCAAAAAGCTCTATGCCGGCAGTGCCGACTTTCAGGCACGGCTTGATAAAGGTGCCGAGATACGCAAGAGCAATGAGCGTCTGACGCTCGATCGTTCGACATCGTTTGAACTTCGATTCAATGATCCGGTGCTGGCGAATCTATATAGCGACGGCACGCTGAGCGTGAAATGGTTTGCGGCGCTCAATGGCAGTTTTTCGCCGGACGACACAAATCTGCGGACGAACTTTGCACCGTATAGTCCGGAACCGGTCAAGATCACGGTGATCGTGACCCGGGGCGGTGTTGACCGTGCAAAGGGTTCGCTGAGCGTGACGATGAACGTCGCGGTGCCCGGAAGCTTTCTCGAACTGTCGCTGATGCCGGCCAAGCCAAAACCGCTTGATATCGCCGGTATCGCCGCATCGATCCCTGAGCGATTTTTCGGCGGCAAACCGCGATTTCATTACAATTGGACCTGCAACAACTGCAAGGTCGATAACTATGACCGCTCACGGACGGCCGTAACCGCACCCAAGAATGGTGCCTCAAGCGTTGTTTGCGAACTGCTGGTCGAGGGGGCAAATGGCAAGTCGACCATCTTGTTACGCAAAGAGTTGAAGTTCGACGTGTCGGGTGCCGTCAAGCCGACGCCGACGCCCACCCCGAGAGTTACGCCGACTCCGACGCCGACACCGAGAGCAACTCCAACTCCGTCGCCGAGAGTCACTCCGACCCCGGCGGCAACGCCCGGACCGATACCGACGCCAACCCCGGCGGCAACGCCAATAGCAACGCCGACAGCGAACCCGACCGCGTCGCCGACCGCGTCACCGACGCCCAAACCTCCGACGGTCGATGAAGAGACCGAAAAGAAAATTCGATATTTTAATTGCCTCTGCCGCTGCTACAGCGGATGGGCCGGCCATATCGGCGTCTATTGGGATCCTGAGGGTAAAGTAATACCCGAGTGTGAAAGCTCCGGTCCGTGCATCGGCGGCCTTGGTGCATTTGGCTGTACCCGCAGGCATTCCTTTGGCGCACCAAATGAGGAGTCCAAGCGATGCTATGAGGGCGTTTACGGTGCCGGAACATATGACGAGGCAAAAGCCGACAAGATGAGGCGTGAAGAGAACAAAAAACACGCCAAGCCGCTTACCGTAAAATTTAATTTCGAAAAATGCCCGATCACCGCACAGTTAGGAGAAACGATCAATTTCGAGGCCACCATTGGCGGCGGCATTCCGCCGCATAAATACACCTGGACAGGCAACGGCTCCGCCAAGGACAACAAATTCATCTTTGCCGATAACGGCAAGCCCGGAAATCAGACGGTTTCGGTTACGGTGACCGATGACGAGGGCGACTCGGCTACGGTGAGCTGTACCGTTATCGTCGAAGCGATGACGGTCAAGATCGAGCTGTTGGATAAGGAGAATAAGATCTCGTTCGGCGAATCACGGAGCTTCAAGGCGACCGTGATGTCGGGTGACAAGCCGGCTAAGGGCAATTTTTATTTTCTCTGGCAGCCGCACCCCGAGATCCAATTTAACCCGTTTGAGTACACAGGCGGCAGTTCCACAACGACCAAGGCCGTATTTAATAAGGTGGGCACCACCAGTGTTTTGGTCAAGGCGTTTACTAAAGAAGGCGATAAAGTGACGCCCGTCGGCGAGTCCGACGAGATAGCGATCGAGGTCGCCAAACCCGAACTCGAACTGGTATTCAGCCCCGTCAAGCAATTGGTGGCGGCTGAGGTCAAAGCAAAGGTCACGGCGAAAATACCCGACCGGAAAGCCATCGATTTTCGTTGGGAGCTAAGCCAAAACGGCAAACTGCTCGGCACGTCGCAGGACTCGTCCGAGATAACGTTCGCACCGCAGGACCTCAAGCCGATCACCGTCACCGTCTATGGACGCATCCCGGTAACCGGCGAGGATCTAGGCAGCAAGTCGGCGACGTTCACCGCATTTCCACCCGAAATAAAGGTCACCGTTCTCGGAACCGAAGGGCCGTCACCGCAGGTCTGGAAAGAGGGCGTTGGGCTCGTTACGGTTGAAAAGGCGATCGCCATTCACCAAAATGTCAATCTCCGCGTCGATGTCAGCCCGAAGATCGAGGATGTCAGATATCAGTGGAGCGTCAACGAAGATTCGCATATAGTCGGTAGCGATATCTCGCAGGCCGTCCGGATCAATCGAAGCCAGGTCGGCAGTTGCGAAGCCTCGGTAATTATCAAAACTAAGGATGGCGTCGAGCTTGGCCGCGGAACCGGTACATTCTCCGTGACCATTTCGCAGGCCGATATCGACAACGGCAAAAAGCAGGGCGACGTTTCCGGCAAACTCAACGAGGCCAAAGCAATGGTGCAGAAGGGCTTGCTCGACGAGGGCATAACTACCATCGACAGCGTCCTCGCTGCGGCACCGAAGAGCGTCGAGGCCAAAACTCTGGCTGCCAAATGGAAAAAGGAGCGGACGACGGTGCAGGGGCAACTGACAAAAGCCAGAACACTACTTGGCCAAAACAAGTTTGCCGACGCGACCAAGGAGTTGAATGTCGCAAAGGCTCTTCACCCGAAATACAAGCCCGTTGTGGATCTCGAAAATGAGATCAAAGACAAAATGGGCAAGCAGGACGCGGCACTCAAGGACGCGATCGCCTCTGTTCGTTTGGCTAACGAGGCTAAAGATTTCAAAAAGGCTCTCAGTCTTGCTCCGCAAGTGCGGACGGGTTTCAAGCTCACGCCGGCAAACGAGGCTGAACTAAAACGCTACGAAGACTTGGCACGCGAACGCGAAACCGAAAAGGAACGCCGCCGCGGTATGCTCAGGCAGGCCGAAGCGAAACAGAACTCCGGCGATTACGACGGCGTGGTCCGGGATGTCGACGAGATCTTGAAAAGCTTTGACACATATTGGAGCAGCACGATCGACTCCGAGCCCAAGACCGCCGAAAGCCTCAAGGCCGAGGCTCTAAAACGCAAAGACCGCGTCAACGGTTTGATGATGCAGGTCAAGGCGGCCGCAGAGGCGGTCAAATTTGATAAAAAGCAACTCCAACTCGGCCTCACAAATGCCGATGAGGTGTTGCGAACGGCACCATCGCACGTCGACGCTGCTAAATACAAGGCGATCATTGCCGACCGTCTCGCACGCGGCGAGAAAGGTGCCAAGGCGGACGACGCGGAGGCAAAAGGCGATACGGCGACCGCGTCGGGCGATCACAAGTCGGCGATCAAAGCGTACGATTCGGCTATCAAGTCCAATCCGAACGATGCTGAGAACTACATCAAACGCGGTTCGTCCAAGCTGGCGGTGAACGACGTTAAAGGCGCTCTCAAGGACTTTGACAAGGGCATTGAGCTCAAACCCGGCGTGCCGGCGTGGCATATGAAGCGGGCCGCGACCCGTGACAAGGCCGGCGATAATGCCGGTGCTGTCAGTGACTATCAAAGCGTAATAATCGTCGAACCGCGAAATATGGACGCTCTGACTGCCCTCGCCGCCGTCTACGTCAAAACAAACAACAACGCGGGCCTGATCGATGTTTACACACGCATCATCAATCTCGAACCCGGCAACGCACGGGCATACCTTGCACGCGGTATGGCGTATCAGGCGAGCGGCAGTTGTCCGCTGGCATTGCGTGACTTTGAAAAGGCGATCGCTCTCGATCCGCGAAACAGCCAGGCCTATAACGGCCACGGTGAATGTCGCGAACAGGGCAATGATCTGAAGAACGCGATCAAGGACTATGAGACGGCGGTCAAGCTCGACCCGTCCAACGCTGAGGCCGTCGCTAACCGTGACAGGCTCAAGCTCAAGACGACGCCGACACCAAAACCCGCAGCGACACCTAAACCGACGCCAAAACCGATCCCGACGCCGATACGTACACCTAAACCCGTACCGACGCCCAAACCGGTTTCGACGCCAAGGCCGACGCCTAAACCCGTCGCAACGCCACGGCCGACGCCTAAGCCGTCCGGTACGCCATCCAAGATCCCGTCCAAGATCAACATTCCGGGCATCGGATCGATCAAGATACCGGGAGCGAAACCCACGCCGACACCGCCGCCCACCAAGACCGGCAGCGTTCCCGCCGGCAAGGAAACTCACGTGCTCAATAATGGCAATATTTACGGCGTGTCCAATGGACCTACATCGCCCACAGCCTTTAAGGTGACCGGCAAATGGGTCCTGACATATATCCAAACCTATCATTGGAACAACGCGACCGGAATGAGCCCCGGATACATCAGCCTTACCGAAAATTCGGGCACTAAATACGGTCCGTGGCGGGCCACCGGTACGCCCGGACAGGGCGGCGTCCGCAACGCCTACTGGGAGGTCAGGCCAAATGTCGTGCTCCCGCCGGGAACATACACGATCGTCGATTCGTCGCCTGCGACGTGGTCGCAAAACTCTCAGAGCGGCGGCAAGGGATTTGCCGTAGTTAAGGGCTATTTTGCCGGTTCCGCCCAGACATCTGTCGGCGGTACGTCGACGCCGACGCCGACACCGTCCAAACCGCCCTCGACATCGGTCGGCAACCAGTCCGTGACGGCGATCATTGAGAATCGGTCGAATATGGCAACGCACATCTTTACCGCGGGCGAAAGCTTCGGGCCCGGCAATAAATTTGCACCCGGCGAGAAACGCGAGGTCCGCGTATTGAGCGACTTTAGCGGGCGCATACAATTTGCGGCCGGACGCAACGGCAAGGTTATTACGACCAAGGTATGGGCTGGTACGGGGGGCGACGCCAGCCGTTACCCGAGGGTGATCTTTGACGGATCACAATTGTTGATCACTACCGGCTTGCGTTAAGCCGTTCAAGGAGTATTCACGCTCGCGGGCCCGACGGTCATTACCCAGATATTGACATATCACTGGAATAACGGGCAGGGAGCAGTGGGCGGTACGATCAAACTGATGAATACTAACGGCGATACATTCGGCCCTTGGCCCGTGAGCGTGCGGGCAAAGGTCTATTGGGAAGTAAACCAGGAAATCAAACTCCCGGCCGGCACCTACACAGTTTTCGACTCCGATCCGGCGACCTGGGCTCAAAACTCCCAGAGCGGCGGCCGAGGAATGGTCACCATCCGGGGCGTTCAATAAAAAAACGGCGTTATTAGTATCGTCATTTGCGGACTTTTTCCGGTTGGGCCACAATCTCAATGTGGAATTTGATGAGCACGGATCAGAGATATCGTTGAGGCCGGTTGCCGATGGCGACTCGGACTTTCTGTTTGACCTCTACGCGGAAACACGGCAGCACGAGGTTGAAATGTTCGGCTGGGACGCCGCCGCGGCCGATGGTTTTCTGCGGATGCAATTTGATGTAAGGAGCCGATCATACGCATTACAGTACCCACAGGCCGTAGACAGCGTAATCTCGTGTTCCGGGCAGCCGGCCGGCCGAATGATCGTCGATCCGGCCGATACGGCGTTCGTACTGATCGATATCGCGATTTCGCGGGCGTTTCGGCAAAAAGGGATCGCATCCAAACTGATTCGAAGCCTTCAGAGCGATGCCGCCGCTGCTTGCGTACCGCTCACGCTGCACGTGGATCGTACGAATCACAACGCGTTTTCGCTTTATCAGAAGCTCGGTTTTGAGGTATCGGGCGAGAATGAGATCCATTTTTCAATGACCTGGACCGGACCCTCGCAATGAATAATGAACCGGGAATCTCGATGCGGCCGGTAACGCCGGATGACCGCGAGTTTTTGCTTAGCGTTTACGCGGCATCGCGTGAGGCCGAGTTAGAAATGTTGCCTTGGGATGATGCGTTGAAACGCGGCTTCGTTGAACATCAATTCGGAGCCCAGTCGGCGCATTATCTTGAAAAATATCCGTTGGGGACACACGATATTTTGCTGGTGGATGGCGTGCCGTGCGGGCGGCTTTATGTCGACCGCGGCGAGAGCGAGATCGCGATACTCGATATCATCGTCCTACCCGAATTTCAACGCCGCGGTATCGGCACAACCGTCGTCGAGGGCCTCAAGGCCGAGGCCGGCAAACGCTCGGTCCGCGTCTACATAGAGAAGTTTAACCCGTCACAGAAATTGTTTTCCGAGCTGGGGTTTAAGCCCGAAACGACCGACGCAGACGCGATCCACATCCTATTTCGATGGCAAAACGCCGGCGGTCAGTAGACGGAATCTTCGATCATAGTTGTCAGCCAATTATTAACGACACAGTCGATCACGAGATGAATCCGGTCGGTCGCGCCGCGGTTGGCGACGCTATGATAGTTGTTTACGTTTAGGTACCAAGCCTCGCCCGGAGCCATTTGGACGCGTTCGTCGGCAAGCATAAATTCGACTTCGTCATTGGTGGCGGCCGGAATATGGATACGGCAAACGCCGTCTTCGAGCCCGAGGGCGTAATCGCGATGCCGTCTGATTTGGGCGCCGGCGGCGAGTTTCATAAACCGAACCGTCTCCATTTCGCACTCGAAGGCGGTCAGCACTTCGGGCACGTAACGGCAGATGGACATCTGTTCGGTCTCGACATAGCCATCCGTCGCGTTCGGGTCGGGAAAGATCGCCGAATTGCCGCCCTTCACCGCTCGCAGCGGTATCACGCTCCACTCGCCTTCGTAGTTGTGGATGTTGAAATGGGGTATCCACTCGTCCGCCGCGAAACGGTCCGCATCGGCAGCCAGCATTTCATAATCAAATCGAATCGGTAGTTTTGCTTTAATGATCGTCATCTCAATTCACGCACCGCCGTTCAGCTGATCACAACTTTACTTTGTGACAGTGTACTCCAAAGTTTGGTTCGCCTGCCTCATTGTTGAGACAAAGAGTTTAGGTTTGAGGTAAATTTTTGCGTGGATTCGGCGATCGCTTGTGTGCTAGTATTATGTTCGATCACTCAAGGGCTTCTGGCGACTCTGAATACGATTTAGGTTTTAGGTACTGTTCTATCTCTCGGTGCTATGGATGAAGTCGATACCAATTTGCCGACGCTTGACGATTTTTCGGTGCAATTAAACTCAAAATTCCATATCGCGTCGGAAACGCAGCCATCATTTGATGCTGAACTGGTCGAGGTCGAGCAAACGATCTCAAACTCAGTTCAGATGAGTTTTTCGTTAATATTCAGGGCTCCGGCGGACACACCTCCCGCCCAGAGTCTTTACAATGTGGCCCATCCGGTCCTTGGTGAAATGCTGATATTTCTCGTACCGATCAAAATGAACGATCAAGGGCTTTTTTTTGAGGCTGTGTTCAATAAACTGTTGTTGAAATGAGGCTCGTCCGCCGGGTGGACACCTTGTGTAGGGATCGCAAAATATGAAGATATCAAGGCGAAAGTTCGTAGTTGCCGCCCCGCTTGCGGCCGGAATGTTGGTACAGATGAATTCGGTAGCGTCGGCTCAGTTTGCCATCGCCGGTTCTCCGGATGCGGCTGTTGCTCCATTTTCGTGGGACAGTTTTTATCCGTACTTGACCACATCATTTACTTTTCGCGACGCTGCGGATATGCCGGTTGAGATGCGGCTTATGCAGATGACCGACAACCGTACGCCGCAGACGGCGGCCGAAGGCGAGTGTTTCTCATTGATATTTACGGGGCCGGCCAATCAACCGCTAAAGCACGGCGTTTATACGATCGAGCATTTTGCTCTCGGCACCATGAGCCTTCTTGTCACGCAGGGCGTCACGCGAAAGAGTGTCATCAGGTACGAAGCGATCATCAATCGAATGACGCCGATTCAAAAGAATACGGTTAGACGCTAGATTTACGGAGAAGTTAAAGATTATGGCCACTCCATTTATTGGACAGATAATGATGTTTGGAGGCAATTTCGCACCGCTCGGATGGGCATTTTGCGACGGATCACTGCAGGCGATCTCGCAGAATGAGACCTTGTTTGCGTTGATCGGTACTACCTATGGCGGCGATGGCCAGACGACGTTCGCCTTGCCCGATCTTCGCGGACGCATACCGATACATCAGGGCACCGGCCCCGGACTGAGTCAATATACGATCGGCCAATTGGGGGGAGTCGAAACTGTAACGCTGACGGCGGTCCAACTCGGCGGCCATACTCACGCCATTCAGGCAAACAACAAGTCGGGCAGTTCGGCATCGCCGGGCGGCAACATCGTCGCCGGTACTGCCGTCAATCCGTACTCGACCGGGACAGGCGACGTCAATATGGGGGCCGCGACCATTGGCGCCGCCGGCGGTTCGCAGCCGCACTCAAATATGATGCCGTTTTTGGCCGTTTCGTTCGTGATCTCATTGTTTGGTATTTTCCCCTCGCAGAACTGACGATCGCTTTGCACTTGAAGAAATAAATTATTATGTCAGAACCATTTATTGCCGAGATACAAATGTTTGCTTTTGCCTTTGCTCCCCGCGGATGGGCTTCGTGCAACGGGCAGCTTTTGCCCATAAATCAAAATCAGGCGCTGTTTTCACTGCTTGGAACGACGTATGGCGGCAATGGTCAGACCAACTTCGCATTGCCTGACCTGCGAAGCAGGACGCCCGTAAATCCCGGAACCGAGATCGTTTTAGGTCAAGTAGGCGGGGTTGAAACAGTCACGTTGTCGAACTCTGAGATACCCCAGCACACTCACACGCTCAACGCGTCTGCCGGAGCGATAACGGGCGGTTCGCCGTCGGGCACTTTCCTGACGACCCAACCGACGGATGCGATGTATACGATACCGGCAAATGCTAATGTCAGTATGGCGGGACAGGCGGCATCCAATGGCTCTCAGGCACACACAAATATACAGCCCTATTTGGTAGTCAATTTTTGCATTGCGCTACAAGGTATATTTCCGTCACGAAATTAAAAGGAGTTTTGAACTATGGCTGACCCGTTTGTTGCAGAGATCAAGATGTTTGGCGGTAATTTTCCGCCGCGAGGATATGCCTTTTGCGACGGGCAGTTACTTGCTATAGCGCAAAATACGGCGCTGTTTTCATTGGTCGGGACGATTTACGGCGGCAATGGCCAGAGCACCTTTGGGTTGCCGAATTTGCGTGACCGATCGCCTATGGGGTGGGGTAATGGCCCAGGATTGACAAATCGCTCTATTGGCGAATCTGACGGATCGCCCACCGTCACGCTACTTTCGAGCGAGATCGCGTCTCACACACATGTATTGCCGGCGACAAGTAGTTCGGGCTCAAGTGATAATCCGAACGGTGCCCGTTTTGGTACAAATGGCCGCGGTCGGTCGCCGATCTACTCGAGCACCGCGCCAAGCGTACCAATGTCGCCAACCGACATTGGCGGCGGCAGTCAACCCCATACCAATCGCCAACCCTACGCAGCAATTTATTTTATCATCGCCCTTCAAGGCATCTTTCCGCCTCGCAACTGAGCGGACGCCGAGATCAATTAGGATAATTTTCCGGACAATTCAGCCGACGGGAGCTAAAATTATGAGACCAAGCGGATCCAGATTACTCGCCACCAAATTCGTTTTCATCGCGGTCATTTCAGCCTCGGCCATTGCCGGCTTTGCTTATTTTCAAGGCATTTCTGTGCGCCCGGTAGGTGCCGTAAGTGATGCCGCCGGTGTCAGGCGATTTTCGCTCGCCGTTGATTCCGTCCGGCCCGAAATGGCGTCTGTAGATGATTCGCCCTGGCTCAATCTGCGTTCTGGTAAAGCTATCGGATCTGAGTATGCCGGTACCGAAGCGGCGATCAGTTTGTTTGAGAGTGGATCACTCCGGCCGTCGACGCTTATCGCCGTCGACGCCAATTTTGACGGACTTGCCGATGCCATTAGTGGGTTTAGCTCGGGCAACGGCGGTGTGATCACGCTACACCGAGCAGCCCGCGAGGCGTTTGCACCGGAATCACCGGAATCGCTTGCCGGCATCAAACGCGGCGAGTTTCCGTCGAGCTTCGAACGCGAAGCTGCCGTGATCGAGGTTCCCATAAGCCCTGATTTTATCGCCTCCGGCCGTTTTCGCTCGGATTCCGATCTCGACGTTGCTGTCGCGTCACGCAATTCATCCGACATCTACCTTATTCCGCTGGACGGAAAGGGCGGTTTCGGAACTCCGGTCAAGTTTGATGCCGGCGGCGACGTTACCGCGATGGCCGCAGATACGTTCGATCCGACAAAGGCCTTTGCAGGCATCATTCTTGGCACGCATCGCGATGCCGGTTTCCGGTTGATGATCGCCGATGGCACGACCGGTTTCGACCAGACCAAAATGCGTTCGATAGAGTTGCCGCAGCAAGTTGATTCACTCGTTTTGGCCAACCCAGATGGTTCTACGCTCGAAAAAGACCTCTTCATTCTCGGCGGCGGACAGTTGAGCCGGGTTGAAGGTATTGGCAAGAGCGGTTCAGACCCGGAAAGCATAGACCTACCGGTACGCGTCCGCGATTTTGCCGCCGGTGAATTTATCCGCGACCGCCGAGCCAAAGCCGAATTGGCTGTTTTGGGCGAAAATGGAGTCATTTATTACTTCAAAAACGGCCCGATCGATACGCGCCCGTTTACCGAGTCCGAGGTGCGTGAGAATTTTGCCAAAAACGGCCGCGGCCGTTCGCGTGTGGTCAATTCGACCGACACCGACAGTGCTCTGGCAAATAACTGGAGCATTGCCGAGGAAAAAGACCTTGGGATCATCAACCCGGCCCGCGAAACAGTGGCTCCGATACTCGTCCGCTCCCGTGTGACCGGCAACGAAACCGACGATCTGATCGTCATTGACCCGGCGGCAAATAGGGTCAAAGTGCTTTTCAAAGAGCCTAATTACGAGGCCGGCCGTTCGTCATTCACCGGCACGACCCAAGAGGGCGACCTCGGATTTGCCGGCGGCATTACTGCCGTGCTTCCAATGCGCTTAAGCGTTATGGGTCAGCAGGGGATCGCCGTGCTCGAAAGCGGCAAACTTGAGCCGACGCCGATCGTTTTCACACCGCAAGCGACATTTATAGTCTCCAAGACCGCCGACACCGCCGATGGCCTTTGTAACGCCGATTGTAGCCTGCGCGAAGCGATCGTCGCCGCCAACACGGCCGCCGGAGCCGATCTCATTGCATTTGCGCCAAACGGCACGCATCAGTTAACTATCGCGGGTGTAAATGAAAACGGCTCGGCAAACGGCGATCTGGACATAACTCAGGCGACGACCATTACCGGTAACGGTTCGCTTAACACGATCTTGCAGGCCGGCACGACCACGTCCAATGGTATCGACAAAGTGTTGTCGATCAACCCAGCTTTTACATCGGCATTTGCGACGAGTATTTCGGGAGTGACGATACGCTTTGGTCGAAACCCAAGTCCATTCGCGGGCGACGGCTTTGGCGGCGGATTTGACTGGGAAGCCAGCGGCACAGGCACCTTGTCGGTAACAAACTCCGAGATTTCAAGCAACAGTACGCTTGACGGCGACGGCGGCGGCGTAGTCGCGACCAACTCGAACGCCGGTGCCGGTGCGGTCACGATCAACAACACCGTGATTACGGGCAATGCTCCGGCCCGAACGGGTGGGGCTTCGCCCGCTGGCGGCGGCCTATTTGTCGGAACCACAACGCCGTATTTCATATCTCTATCAGGATTTTCGAGTAACACCGTCAATGGCTCGGGCGGCCAGGGACAGGGCGGCGGCATTTTCGCCTTCGGTCCGGGCGGAACCGGCGGCAATTCGACAATGTCCGGTTCGAGCGTTACGAGCAACACGGCTCCGAGCGACGCCGGCGGACTCTACACGACCCAGCGGATCGATATCAGCCCAACGGCCAACTTCGTCAGCAACACATCCGGAAGATTTGGCGGAGCGATCTTTATCAATCACGCGAGCTCGACATCCTCGGTCAGCAAAGCGGTCATCCGCAATAACTCGGCGACCACAACCGGCAGCGGTATTTATCTGGGTTCCTCAACGACGGCAAATGTTCTCAACGTCAGCTTTTCGCGCATCGTCAATAACACCGGTGCCGGGCTCAAGGGCCTCGCGACCGCCGGCGGAACAGCCAACGCCGAGAATAACTGGTGGGGCTGCAGCACGACACCGACCGCCGCACCGTGTGACACGGTCGGCAACACGGGCTTGGGCACGGTCGATGCAGATCCCTGGCTGCAGTTGCGGCTGACCGCATCGCCGTCAACTATAAATGTCGGCCAGACATCGGCGTTGACGGCTTCATTCCTACTCAACTCGGCGGGAAGCACGATCTCAACAAGCAATCTCGATACCCTGATCGGTATCAACGTCTCTTGGGGCGGAACGCTCGGTACAATATCGGGCTCGCAGAATACGATCCAGGCGAATGGTACGGCGACGGCGACCTACAATGCGACTACGGCCGGTCCCGGAACTGCGACCGCAACGGTCGATAACGGTACGACCACTGCAAACATTACGGTAAATGCCCCCCCTTCGGCTGACCTCTCGATCACCAAGACGGACGGTGTCACCACAGTAACGGCAGGCGGTTCGACAACATACACGATCACTGCGTCAAACGCGGGCCCGAGCAATGCGACCGGAGCAACTGTCGCAGATACATTCCCGGCGTCATTGACCGGAACATGGACGTGCGTTGGAGCAGGCGGCGGAACTTGCACCGCGTCAGGTTCGGGTAACATCAACGACACGGTCAATCTACCTTCGGGCGGATCGGTAACCTACACCGTCTCGGCGGCGATATCGGCATCGGCAACAGGCTCGCTCGTAAACACGGCGACTGTCGCTGCACCGGCCGGCGTCACCGACCCGACACCGGGCAACAACTCAGCGACCGATTCCGATACGATCTCAGCGTCGACCGATCTCTCGATCACCAAGACCGACGGTGTCACCACAGTAACGGCAGGCGGTTCGACGACCTACACGATCACCGCATCAAACGCGGGCCCGAGCAATGCGACCGGAGCAACTGTCGCAGATACATTCCCGGCGTCATTGACCGGAACATGGACGTGCGTTGGAGCAGGCGGCGGAACTTGCACCGCGTCAGGTTCGGGTAACATCAACGACACGGTCAATCTACCTTCGGGCGGATCGGTAACCTACACCGTCTCGGCGGCGATATCGGCATCGGCAACAGGCTCGCTCGTAAACACGGCGACTGTCGCTGCACCGGCCGGCGTCACCGACCCGACACCGGGCAACAACTCAGCGACCGATTCCGATACGATCTCAGCGTCGGCCGATCTCTCGATCACAAAAACGGATGGCGTTACCTCGGTAACGGCAGGAACTTCGACGACCTACACGATCACGGCATCCAATGCCGGCCCTAGTAACGCACCCGGTTCGACCGTCGCGGACACATTTCCCGCGGCGATCACCGGAGTAACCTGGACCTGCGTCGGAGCAGGCGGCGGCACATGTACCGCTTCGGGTTCGGGCAATATCAATGACACGGTCAGTCTGCCCGCAGGCGGATCAGTGATATACACGGCGGTTGCTGCGATCAATGTTGCGGCGACCGGTTCGCTTGTTAACACTGCAACGGTTGCCACAGCGGGCGGAGTAAGCGACCCGACACCGGGCAATAACTCGGCGACCGACACCGATACGATCATCCCGTCCGATATCATACCGCCAACGGCCACCTCGACGCCGGCCGGCGTAAATACGGCCGGTGGCACAAGTTACATATTTACCGTGACTTATGCGGACAACACCGCGATCAACGTTTCGACGCTCGACAGCAATGACGTGATCGTGACGGGGCCATTAGCGTTTTCGGCACCGGCGACCTTCGTCAGTGTGGACACGAATACCAACGGCACTCCGCGAATTGCAACTTACTCGATCATACCTCC
This sequence comes from Chloracidobacterium sp., assembly GCA_016720705.1. Lineage (NCBI taxonomy): Bacteria > Pseudomonadati > Acidobacteriota > Blastocatellia > Chloracidobacteriales > Chloracidobacteriaceae > Chloracidobacterium > Chloracidobacterium sp. Next base: position 2,022,812 of record JADKKB010000007.1, read on the forward strand.
GGGCGGATCGTGGGATGCGGCTGACAACGGCACGTACTCGGTCGTGATGCAGGCATCGCAGGTTGCCGATACTATCGGAAACTTTGTCGCCTCGGGCACGCTCGGTACATTCCAGGTGCTGCCGCTAACGCTCACGGTCGACCGAACAGACGACTCTGCCGGGGCCAATGCTTGTACCGCAGCGGCCAACGACTGCAGCCTTCGCGGTGCCATCTCGAGGGCCAACGTTGCGACCACCAATGATACGATCAACTTTGATCCGGTGATTTTCGCAACACCGCAGACGATCCTTCTGGCCAATACGGAGCTAGTCCTCAACAATAGCGGAACACTCAATATAATCGGACCGGGAGCCGACAAGGTGACGATCGACGGCAACAATGCGACCCGCATTCTTGTTGCGAGCCCGAGCCTGGTCGCAACCGTCAGCGGCATCCGCTTGACCAAGGGCAACGGTGTCGGAACGACAAACACCGGACGCGGCGGTGCGGTATATAACACCGGAGCAAACCTGACGCTTAACGGCGTTATCATCACGGGCAACGCGGCTCCTAATGGCGGCGGCTTTAACACCGCGACCAACGGCACGACCACGTTAGTCAATTCGTGGATCTATAACAACTCGGCAACCGGAGCCGGTGGCGGCGGACAGAACTTCTCAGGTTCGACGCTCAACGTCATTAATACGTCGATCACCAATAACACGTGTGCTTCGACCAGCACCGGTGGTGGTGCTCTCCAGGCCAACGGCACCGTTTTCATCACCAATTCGACCATCGGCGGTAATACCGCCACCGGCGGTTCGGGCGGCGGCATTTATTTTAACGGAGCCGCTCTGACGGTCACTAATTCGACCATTGCCGGAAATACGTCGACCAATAATGGCGGAGGCATACACGCAACTACGGCGACTGCGGCGATCCGCAATTCGATCATTGCCGGCAACAACGGAACGGCGGCGTCGGTCGATGCGACCGGCACGTTTGTTTCAAACGGCAATAACATCATCGGTGTCGTCGGGCTATCCGGCGGTTGGGTCGGATCGGACCTGCAAAATACCGATCCGCTACTCGCACCGCTCGGTTTCTATGGCGGTAACGGTTTGACGTTTGCACTGACCTCAGCCTCGCCGGCAGTCAATGCTGCTCAGGGATGTGTGCTGACCTTGACCTGTACGGGGACGAATCCGGCGGCTGCCATAACGCTCGACCAGCGTGGTGCAGGTCGCGTTGGAGTTGTTGATATCGGCTCACTCGAATTAAACAACTCGGCCAATGGCGGTTCGTACGTCGCAGTCCTGCCTTCAGGACTTCAAAACTCTTTGTACGGATTCCAGTTGACCGCCAATAACGGTCTGTTCACTCAAGCGATTACGTCAGGTGCCCTGCCAAACGCAATCCTGCTAACGACGGCCCTCGCCCCCGCGGCGGCAACGTCGCTCGCGGGTACGCCGACAGTGTTCGGAGTTTTCAATTTCGGAATCACATCGACGTCCGGACCTAATTCGAACCTGACGGACTACCGTTTAACGGTCTTTGCCGCCGCGGGTTCGTTTGTCTTTTTAGAGGGGCGCATCACCGATACCAACGGCCAGCCTGTCAGAAATGCAGCGGTCGTTCTGACCGATACCGGAGTGTTGAAGCGAGCGACGCTGACCTCGCCGCTTGGCTATTACCGATTTGAAAATGTTCCGGCCGGGCCGGGCTATTCGGTGGGCGTTTCGTCGAAGCGTTACTCGTTCATATCGGTCAACTTTAACGCCAATCTCAACATTACCGGCCTCGATCTGGTCGGAACACCTCTGCCGTAAACACATCGGTATACAAACACAAAAGAGGGGGCCGCAAGGCCTCCTCTTTTCTTGCGTTGCGTCTGCGGCGATATTTAACGCCTCAGCCGGTAATCCGCATCATTGCCACGTTTACGGCTCAGCCACAACGATCAGATTGGTCACTTCGTCGGTGACATTTAAGAGTTGCGGAGCAAAGACATAGCTCTTTGACCGCACGTTGAGTACATAAGTTTCGCCGACCGTCACATCATCGAATCGGAAGAACCCGAACGAATTCGAAATGGCCGTTCTGACCATTCCTGACTGATCCGTCATTGACAGACGGGCATTCCTGACCGCCTGGCCACCCGGCGACAGCACGATACCGCCGACCGACGTTCCGGCTGCAGTCGGGGCAAGGATCGTTACCGTACCCGCGTTGAATGTCGTCGGTAATGCCTCGGCAGCAGCACTGCTGACCTGATTGACCACCGGCGGTGCTCCAGTAAAGGCTAACGATGTCGGCCCACCGGATGCCGTCGGCAATATGTTGAACCGGATCTTGACGATCTCACGAGTTCCGAATGGAATTGTAGTTCCTGTCGTCATAGCCGTCACTACGCCGACTTTGCCTGCTGTCAGGCTGTTTACGATCGGGGGGGTTCCCGGCATATCCGCACCGGTCAGGACAACAGGGTTGCTCAAGATGGTACCGTCATAGCTGATGGTAAATCCAAAGCCGTTCTCGTCGCCCTGGGCGTCGATGCTGATCGAAACCGTCACCGTGCTGTCGCGGCTTGCCGACACATCTTCCACCCGGAGAATACGCGGTTGCAATGTCTGTTGACTATCGTCTTGTCCCTTGGTCATTTCCTGGAACGGGAACAGGCTGGCCAATGTTTCGCCTCCGGCCCCCGACCACATATCCAGACCGGCGGCATAACGGCCCGCCTGGACATAATCGCCAGCGGTAAGCAATCCGTCACCCTTGGTCGCTCTCGGAGCCGAATCAGCCCGCTGAAATTCGTTGTATAACGGATCGGGCGTCTCAAGGCCAACCACGAAGCGCCCGATCATCGTAAAATCGGTAACGTCGATCACATTGTCACCCGTAGGCCGTGGTGTGACGTCTGACTCGTATCCCTCAGGTATAAGGGCAAATGTCGCCGTCACGCTTTTGTTGTCATTGATCGCGATGTCCTGAGGATTGGTCGTTCCCGTCAGATCGCCGCCAAAGCCGGAAAACGCCCAGTGCGTTGATCCAGGCACCGCCGTCAGTGTCACCGCATCACCGTAATAATACGGCCCGGCAACACTGCGGTTAACAACACCGTAGCCAACCACGGTCGTCGTCAGCGTGTACTCGTTTCGCGTGAAGTTCGCGGTCACGGAGATATCTGCTGTGATGCCTGAATCTGTTCGCGGATTCTGGGTCGAGTTGTCGCTCCAGTCGACGAAGTGGTAACCGGTCGCCGGCACCGCCGTGACCGTCGAGCCGTCCGCTCCGTGGTTGACCGTCTGCAATGAAGCCCCCGTGATCGAGCCGTTCCCGCCCGACATATACGTCAGCGTGTAGGTATCGATCGCAAAGGTTACCGCGATGGTATGGTTGGATACCACGTTCGTAAACGTATATGTGCCGCCGGGCAGAGGACCTTCGTAAGGAACACCGTCGATGAGCACTGATGCAACGTGATGATAGGCATCCGGGTTGATCGAGAAGATCTGCCCTGAGTTTGTGTTCACGGTGACCTCTCCGCTCGGAGTTATCGAGCCGGCCGGGCCGGCCGACGCCGTGATCGTGTAATTTTGCTGCAGGCTGTCGGTGATGACAACGTTTTGCGTCAAGGTCGTGCCGAGAGCGATACCGATTGACGGATTCGAGATCGTCATGATCGCGGTCTCGGTGCCCTCGTATATCAGATCATTGACCACCTTGAACGTCACGGATCCCGTGGTTTCTCCATCGGGAATCGTGATCGTCGTACCAGTCAACGTGTAGTCGGCTACCGTGATATTCGATCCCGAGACTTCGAGATCAACAGTCTGAGCACCGGTTACCGGATCGGACACCGTCGCCGTTACCGTTACGACCGTAGCCGCCGCTTCAGATGCGCTTGCCGCATTCGCACTCACCGACAGATCGACCACCGGCGTGCACACAGCCAGACGGATCGACACATCGTTTGACGCGCGATTCGCCGTCGCCACGTCCAGTTTGCCGTCCGCGTTGAGATCGCCGAACGTCACCGAATAAGGATCCGACCCGACGGCGAAATTCACCGGAGCCCCAAAGCTCCCCGTGCCGGTCCCCGTGAGAACCGAGATCGTGTTCGTGATCTCATTTGCCGTGGCGATATCCGGTTTCCCGTCACCGTTTAGATCGCCCAACACAAGCGAAATGGGCCCTGATCCGACGGCGAAATTCACGGCGGCACTAAACCCGCCCGACCCGTTGCCGAGTAGGACCGAGACGTTGTCCGATGCCGAGTTAGCGGTGACGATGTCCTGAAATCCGTCGCCGTTGAGATCGCCCGCGGCGACCGAATACGGGTTTGATCCGACGCCGAAATTCGCGGCGGCACCAAAACCGCCCGACCCGTTGCCGAGCAGGACCGAGACGTTGTTCGAAGCAGAGTTAACCGTGACGATGTCAGGTTTGCCATCACCGTTGAGATCGCCGATCACGACCGAAAATGGTGCTGACCCCACGCTGAAATTCGCCGGGGCCGAGAATCCGCCGCTGCCGTCGCCGAGCAGGATCGAGACACTGTTTACCCACGGGTCAGCGACCGCCAGATCCGGTTTGCCGTCGCCGTTGAGATCGCCGATCGCAACCGAGACCGGCGTCGTTCCGAGACCGTAATTCGAGGCCGCACTGAAACCCCCGGCTCCGTCGCCGAGCAGAACCGAAATGTTGTATGAACCAATGTTCGCGGTGACGAGGTCCTGTTTGCCGTCGCCGTTGAGATCGCCGACCGCAACTTCCTTGGGGAGCGACGCGACGCCATAATTGACCGCCGCCGCAAATCCGCCGCTGCCGTCTCCGATCAGGACCGAGACGTTGTTCGAATTGACATTCACCGTCACCATATCCTGAATGCCGTCGCCGTTGAAGTCGCCGACCGCTATGGATACGGGAGTGTTCCCGACGGGCTTTTCAGGACTCGCAGGCGATGTGAATCCGATATTCCCGTTGCACGCCGTTCCGTTCGTAACCGTCAGCGTAAACGTCTTGGCCGCCGTGCCGCTTGGGCCGAAAGCCTTGACCGTAACGATGTACGACCCCGCCGGGGACGCGTTGGTCACACGCACCACGCCCGTCACCGGATCGGCCGCGAGCGTGCCCTTGAAATTGGTGTCGGTCGTGGCCGTGGCTCGCGTCGCGTTCTGAAGAGCGACAGTCGGAGTGACGTTGAGGTTTGCTCCCAATTGCGTCTCGGTGTCGGCATAGATTCCTGCCGAGGGCGGATATGGTATGTAGAGTGTCGTCGTTGCCGTGCCGACCGCCCCGAAGGTGTCGGTCACCCGCAGCATTATTGTGTGGGTTGCACCCATCGCCAAGGCGCTTAAATCCGGAACGAGCGTTGGGCCCTCACCGAGCGGGGATGTCGAATTGAGAAGCCATTCGTACCGTACGATCCGGTCGCCGCACGACTCATTAGGGTCGTACGAGCCTCTGCCGTCGAATGTTACCGGTGCAAGATAGCCGCCGGAGTACGGCCCGCCGGGAACTGCGACAGGGTTGCCGTTACCGAGGCTGACCATCACGTCGTGCGAAACGGTGTCGGTTCGGGGTGGTGTGTTGTCGTCCGTGACGGTCAATGACGCGGTCCGCACCGCGTAGGCAGAGTAAGCGTGTGTCGGTGTCGCACCGCTGCCGGTCTGGCCGTCGCCGAAATCCCAACTGTACGAAGTGATAGTACGGCCCGGGTGGCCATGGGTCGAAGCGGTTGCGTCAAAGGCGACCGGCTGACCGCAGGCCGCCGGGTTTGGCATCGCGTTGAACGCCGCGTGCGGCCGGTTGTCGTAGACCGAAACGGTCGCCGATGCCGTATTGCCGATGCCGAAATTGGCCGATGTGACGCGGCTCGTAACGTTGTTCTTTACACCGGTCGTTTCTCCGGTGACTGTCACGCCGATCACACACGAACCGCCGCCCGCGATCGACGCTCCCGTCAGCGTTAAGACGTTTGACGCGACGTTCAGCGTACCGCCGCATTGCGACGATGTCTGGTCCGAAACTGTCAGGCCGGCCGGCATCGTATCGGTAAAACCGACGCCGGTCAGAGCCTCAGACGAATGCGGGTTTGTGACCGTTATGGTCAGCGACGTCGCGGCACCGAGATCGAGATCGGGTGTTCCAAACGCCTTTTCGATAGATGGCGGCGGTTGATATTCGAAAGCACCGCGGTCATCGTAGGTGCGCGTGCCGACGCCGGTATTAGCTGCGATCGGATCGTCTATCCGCGGTTTGCCGTCAAGGTCAAATGCCGGTTCGCCGGTCGCGTCGGAATCGGCACTGTCGATCGCCGGCGAGCCGCTCAAGACGTGATAGTCGCCAACTGCCGCCGTTCCCAAATATGGTACGCCGTCCTGCCTTAGGACCGACGGCACCGGATCCGCAAACAGCGGATCGCCTTCGAGGCCATTCAACTCTTGTGCCGGAAACGCCGCCTGCAGTGCCGCTAGCGAAACGTAATTGACGTTGTTCCAGATGATCTGGACCGACGCATTTCCGATGTCGAAAACATTGTAATCGGAAACTGTACCGTCGACCGATGCCGTGTCGACCCTCAAATTTCCGCCAAACGATCCGGTCGGCGGCGTGTAACCGTTACGTGAGCTAATGTTGTTGCGAATTACGGCGTGATGCGAACCCGTTGCCGGCTCGCCCTCAAAATTGATGCCGACCGTTCCGTTGCCGTGGGCAGTATTGCCTATGACGGTGTTGTACGGTGAATTGTTGGTATCGATGCCGTGATCGCCGTTCTCATAACTGAGATTGCCGGCGATCAGATTATGGCTCGATGCGACCCCAAGATCGTGGACGTAAACGTTTATGCCGCTGTCTTCATTGCTGTAAACGACATTGTGGATGACCGTATTGTAGCTCGAACCGGTCAGTTCGATACCGGCCGCATCGGTCTCGACGACCGAAAAGTTAGCAAATGAAATGTTGTTGCTGACCAGATTGTGGTCGCTGTTCAGCACGAGCCTGATGCCGATACACGTATTGTGATCGGTCGTGTTGCCCGAGATCTCCGAGTACGTCGTTCCCCTCAGATAGATGCCTTGTTCGTATGGGTGTGTGGGCGAGGTCACGCCCGCGTTGCTGACGTGGTTGTTGATGATCGTCAGGTGATCCGATGCGTCGGCGTAAATGCCTTTGTAAGGGGTATTTGTGATGCTGAAACCGTCGATTACAATATAACTCTTGGCTCCCATTGCAAAGGCACTGCCGAAACCGCCTGGGTCGCCGGTCACCGTAACGCCCGCGTCAGCATGAAATGTGACAGGTTGCCCGGCGGTACCGCTGTTCGGATATACGGTCTCGGCATACATTCCGGCAAGCACGTAGACGGTATTGCCGGCGGCGGCAACCGTCGCAGCCTTTGTGATCGTGCAGAACGGCAACTCCCGCGTGACACCCGGACCAGAGTTCGAACAAAGGGCGTTCGTGTTGTCGACGTAAAAGGTTTCGTCGTCGATGATCGTGGCCAATGCAGTTCCGCTCGCGATCGATGCATTGACCGGCGTGTCGATCGTCAACCGAAAGGTCTCGTCAGCCTCGGTGATACCGTCGGGCAGGATCGGCACCGGGATCGTCGTCGTGATCGCTCCCGGAAGGATCGTTGCGGTTCCGGAGACGGCCGTATAGTCGAGCCCGGCAGTTGCCGTAATATCTGCGGTCGAGTAATTAAACGTTGTTGCGAGGTCGCTGACCGCCGATTGTGTCACTGTAAAGCTAATGTCACCAATGCTTTCTACGGCCGATACGTTGCCGACCGAGATCGACGGCATAACGTCGTTGTCGGCGATGTCGATGGTTTGCGTTGTCGTAGCCCCAAGCGAAATGCCCGACGTCGGGTTGCTGATCGTCAGCGTGGCGGTCTCGGGTCCCTCAAATGTCGCATCGTCTTGAATCGTAAATGTCACCGTTCCGGAAGTCTGCCCATTCGGGATCGTGATCGTCGTATCGCTCAGTGTATAGTCGCCGGCAGTGATGTTTGTGCCGGAAACTCCAAGGTTGACCGACTGCTGTCCGACCACCGCGTCTGACGCTGTTGCAGTTACCGTCACCGCTGTCGCACCCGTTTCGGTCGCCGAATTGAGATCAACGTTCAGATCAACTGCATTTATCGGATTTGCCTTCGCCGCAAGATCGTCGATGCCGAGGGCGTCATCGGCTCCCGATACGTTAAAGTCGTTCCACCTTATCCAGATCGTGCCACCATTTGCGATATTGAGTCCGCTGATCGTGCCGCTGATAGCCGATCGGTTCGCGGCACTATTGCCGTCGAGCGAAGCTGCCGGCGATGTGTCGTAGATCGGTGAGCTGAAATCAAGTGCATCGTAGTTGGTCCATGTGCCCGTTGTCAGGCTCGTCGCGTCGGTACTGTATTGAAAGTCAAGCCGGTCTGCCGAACGCGGTCCATCGCCGAGCCTCCATTGCTCGCCGATGTAGCTTAAAGTCAGCGAAGCCATTACCGCGCCGGTATTGTTGGTAAACGACGCTCCGACCGTCGGTATCAGGGTTCCGCTCAGCAATCCGCCGAAAGCGCGGTCGGACGAGAGGTCCTGTCCCCAGCTATAGGTGTCGCCCGTCGTTACCGTGCCGGCTCTGGCTCTGTACGTGGAGTTAGCATTTGTGCCCGCCTCACTGAACGCCCAACCCTCAGGTACGGAGGTGTTCGTGTCGCCGGAACTGGCAAGAGTGTCAAAATTCTGCGTGTAGGTGCTCGCAAATGATGTCAGGCTGATCGTGCCGGCCAGCGGCCTTTCGCCCGTCGGCAAAGGTGCGGTCGGCGATGGTCGAAGGGAAGGAAAGAATAGTTTTTGTTCGCCCCACGCGGCAGCGATAAGGTCGTGGATCGCGGCATTTGGCGAAAACGCCGCGACCCTGGAGCCTGCGGCGAATATTAAAGAAATTAGCACGGCCGAGACCGCGACTTTAATTAAAACGGATGATCTGGTTTTCGAATGAACATTTTTTTTCAACATGGCGGCTATACCTCCAACCGCTTCTCGCCGGGATAGCTGAAAGGGTTTGGTATATGTGCTTAGGAAGAGGAGAAAAACTGCACCTCCAAACCTTCATCGCCACCGACAACACGGCATATTGCGCCGATAGTATCTAATCTCATCGTATGCCTATTACAGGCAATATCTGTGACAGCGGTCACATCTGGAAAATGTATTTTAGAGATGCGGCCATTCATCCGAGACCGCGTCACGAGTCGCCGCTTGCGAGGTTCATCTCCGAAGGCGCCTGGCCGACGTGACCTCACAAAAAATCTTCATAAGGGTTGACAATCGTTGCCGCTCCTGATTAGTATTGCAAATGAAAGTCGCTTTCAATAAGAGATCGACAATCGATAGTCCCAAGTCAATCTGCTTAGTCCATTCGCTTTTAGCGGCTAGCGTGGCCATCGGCGGCAAGGGAGTCTCAGAGTACAAATTATGAAATTCAGACAGATCCTTCAGGCAACATTTAACCAGCTGGTGCATATTACCAAAGGTCCGCATTATTACCGAACACTTATCAGCCGATCTACCGTCGCTGCCTTATTGATCATTGCGATCGCGTCGGCATTGTCGGCACAGAATAAGGTTGGTTCAAATCGGGTCACAGGTGTGGTCGTCGACCGTTCGGGGGCGTCGATCGCCGGGGCGGCGGTGAGTTCGGATGCGGTTTCGGCCGCGGCCGATGGCGAGGGTCGATTTTCGATCGCACTTTCAAACGGTGCTCACGAACTTCGGATCTCCGCGTCGGGATTTAGCGGCGATGTCCGCCGGATCGGCCTGAGCGGCGGTAATGTCGATCTCGGTACGATAGTACTCGAGGTTGGGCCGGCAGAGGCGACGGTGACCGTTTCTGACAGCCCGATATATTTGGTGGCTGCGATCCAATCGACCACTAAGACCTTTACATCGCTTCGCGACGTGCCGCAGTCGGTCACTGTCACCAAGTCCGAGCAGATGCGTGACCAGATGATGTCCGGCATTGCGGATGTCGTTCGATACGTGCCGGGCGTCTCTGCCCATCAGGGCGAGAATAATCGCGACGATGTGATATTTCGCGGTAATCGCAGCAGTGCTGACTTTTTCCGTGACGGCGTCCGCGACGATGTGCAGTACTATCGCGATCTGTATAATCTCGACCGTGTCGAGACGATCCGTGGGTCTAATGCAATGGTCTTTGGCCGTGGAGGTGGCGGCGGCGTGATCAATCGGGTCACGAAAGAGGCCGGATTTACGCCGATCCGTGATTTCACGGCGAGCCTTGGGTCGTACTTTCAACGCCGGTTTACAGCGGACATCGATCAACCGCTTGGCAAACGGTTAGCTCTTCGCGTCAATGGCCTTTACGAGGGTGCGGACAGCTTTCGCAAATCTGTAAATTCAAACCGTGTAGGCATCAACCCGACGCTCACATTTCTGCCCGACAACAAAACTCGTATAACGCTCGGCTATGAGTATCTACGCGACCGCCGCATCGCCGATCGCGGGATATCTTCGTTTGCCGGTCGTCCTGCGGACGTTCCGATCTCGACATATTACGGCGACCCCGACAACAGCCGCGTTAAAGCCGACGTTAATATTTTTACGGCATCTATCGATCGAGTTTTTGGCAGGCTTATCGTCCGTAATCGTACTAATTACGGCGACTACGAACGCTTTTATCAAAATTACGTTCCGGGTGCGGTCAATGCACTTAAAACGCTGGTTACGCTCTCGGCCTACAACAACTCGGCCCATCGCCGCAATCTCTTTAACCAGACTGACCTGATATACGATGTCAAAACGGGCAAGATCCGTCACACGCTTGCGTTCGGCACCGAGTTTGGCACTCAGCGGACGCGCAACTTTCGCCAAACGGGATATTTCAATAATTTGACGACGTCAACGCAAGTCGCATACGATCGGCCGCAGACCAATATGCCGGTCACATTTCGCCAGAGTGCGACCGACGCCGACAATCATCTCAGGCTCTATCTCGGTGCCGCGTATATTCAGGATCAGATCGCGGTTTCGCGCTATTTGCAGCTTATCGCCGGTGTTCGCTTTGACTATTTTGGGCTCAAGTATTTTAACGACCGCACGGCGTCATCACTCAGTCGCGTGGATCGTCTCGTTAGCCCGCGATTCGGTGCTGTAATCAAACCGTTCGCCGAACTCTCGCTTTACGGGAGTTATAGCGTGTCGTTTCTGCCAAGTTCCGGCGATCAGTTCGCATCGCTTACAAACATCACTCAGCAGGTCAAGCCCGAGCAGTTTACGAATTACGAGGCCGGAGCCAAGTGGGATCTCGCCCGCGGTCTTTACCTGACGGCGGCCATTTATAGGCTCGATCGTACAAACACACGTTCGGTCGACCCCAATGACCCGACGGCGATCATCCAGACCGGCAGTCAACGGAGCGAGGGATTTGAGTTTGGCGTCACCGGTAGCTTTTCGCCAAAATGGGTTTCATCGGGCGGATTTACCTGGCAGAATGCACGCATCACATCTGCCACCGCGAGTGCTGCCGCAGGCAAACAGGCTGCTCAGGTGCCGCATAATACCGTTTCGTGGTGGAATAAATACTCCTTTACGAACCGCTTGAGTGCAGGCATCGGACTGATCTATCGCTCGGATATGTTTGCGGCGATCGACAATACGGTCGTCTTGCCGGGATATTTTCGGGCGGACGCGGCGGTTTATTACAATATCAACGAGAAATGGCGTTTGCAGGCAAATATCGACAATCTGACGAACGTTCGCTATTTTGCCAACGCTGACGGCAACAATAATATTTCGCCGGGCTCGCCGCGATCTGCAAAGGTCGGCGTCGTAGCACGGTTTTGATCTTCGAACTTCCGCTGACCCACCGTTGCACTGTAAGACCAGACCGAGGCCGTCCGGCACAGACGGCCTCACTCCCACAACCCCCAAATTCTCATCTGTATGCGGTCGTGCAAGTAATCCAGGGAACTGTCCGCGCTCCGAATTCTGCGTCTAGGTCATCGCACAAACGCATTCGGCAAGGGTAGATCGCCGCTCTGGCCAAACTGCTGGATCAGCACTCCGGCGGTCGAACGGTTGAGGTACCAGGTCGAGCTGGACGGGCGGAAAACGGCCGCGTCGGTCTTACCATCGCCGTCATAATCTCCCGGAACTGCCGCGTCGGTGCCCGACCCGAACGGGAATGCGTAGAATGTCAGGTCTTCGCTTCGGAGTATGAACCATTCGCCGGTCGATGGCCGCCAGTATGCGACATCGGCCTTGCCGTCGCCGGTGTAATCGCCCGGAACGGCCTTATCGGTCGGCAGTCCGAACTGTGTCGCGAACGAACCTCCGGTACTCTTAAGTATCCACCATTCGGCGCCGTTCGCTCCGGTTGGCCGATATATGGCAATATCCGTCTTGCCGTCGCCGTCGTAATCCGCCGGGACGGGCAGGTCGGTCGTCAAACCGAACTGCTGAATGGTAGTGCCGCCGCCGGAATTGCTGATATACCAGGTTGCGGTGGACGCCCTGAATACTGCCGCGTCCGCCTTGCCGTCGCCGTCATAATCCGCCGGAGCAGGCACATCGGAGCCGGTGCCGAACGGGAACGCATAGAATGTAAGATCGTCGCTCCTCAGCACGTACCAAAATCCGGTTGACGTCTGAAAAAACGCGATGTCGGCCTTACCGTCGCCGGTGTAATCGGCCGGTACCGTCTTGTCCGCCGATGAACCGAATTGCGTCGCAAAATTCCCTCCGTTACTGCTCTTGGACACCCACCACTCACCGGCTGCAGGCCTGAATATCGAAACATCCGACTTGCTGTCGCCGTCAAAATCAAAGGCTGTCGCGGGCGGTGCGGCCATTGTGACATTGGTCGTGTAAGGTTGGTCCCCGCTCGGGCCGCCGGCGTGATTGGCCTGGATTCCGGCGGCGTAGAGCGTCACAGGGCCGAGGTTTGCCGCGGGAGCTATCCAATTTACGGTCCAAAGTGCTCCTCCGGTTTGATCAGTAAACGTGCCGGCAAGTGTCTGCTCGATGTATGTGCGTCCGTCTTCGGATAAGACCTGAGTGTTTGCTCCAAGATTCCCGAAAGTACCTGCCGCAGTCTGCCCGGCAAGTCCCGTCATCTCAAATCCCCAACGCAAGCGCGTCACATCGGCATTAGTATGACGGACCCGCAATTGGTAAGTCTGTCCGGGCCGGTATGAGGTCGGTGCATCGAGGATCTCAAACTGCCCGTTCGGCGTCGGTCCGGAGTGGCACGCCGCACAATTATTCTCGTCCGGAGCACCCGAAAATCCGGCGGGCGGCCCTGACGAGATCGAACTTACTTTCTCGACAAGCCCATTGCCCGTCATAAGACTAACAACGCCGATCGCCGTAAAAACCAATAGGCAGACGATCTTGATCCCTCTTGTTTTCATCTGAGCTGCAACCTCCGGATTTGGATGGACCCGACGCGGATCCGTGTTCGACGGTAGATAACGAAATAATTGAGCTAACGTCCCATCCTAGCACAGACGCTTCGCTCGGTAATAGCAATTTTTCGGCTTAAATTATCTTGCGTCGAGGTTTTCGGCTTTAAGATAAGAGCAATAAAACATCATCGATTTGCCGTTTGCCGACGTGAAATGTCACGACCGAGCATATCGTCTGAGCCGATGATATCGGCTTCGTAAATGCCGAGGATAACCAAAACGATCGTAGTCTTGTTTCAAATGATCGCAGTGACAGCCGTCACATTCTGCGAAGAGTTTTGCAATACGATGCAATGCCCGCCCCAATTCGGGGCGGGCATTGTCGTGGTGCCAAGACTACATATTGACGCTATCTGACAAATGCGTTCGGCACCGGGACGTCACCGACCGAGCCGAATTGTTGGATCAGCAGACCGTCCCGCGAACGACTTATGAACCAGTTGGACGTCGCCGGTCGGTAAACTCCGGCGTCCGCTTTGGCGTCGCCGTCATAGTCAGCAGGAATGGGTAGATCGCCCGCCGCACCGAACGGGAAAGCGTAGTATGAGTAATCATCGCTTCGGAGGATGAACCAATATCCGGTCGCCGGATCCCAAAAGGCGATGTCGGCCCTGCCGTCGCCGGTGTAGTCGGCCGGCACGGCACGGTCGGTCGGTCGGCCGAACTGTGTGGCAAAAACGCCGCCCGAGCTCTGCATTATCCACCATTCGGCACCTCCCGTCCCGTTTGGCCTAAATACCGCGATGTCGGCCTTTCCGTCGCCGTCGTAATCTTCGATAACAGGTTTGTCGCCGACAGCACCAAACTGTGTGATGCCCGTTCCTCCGGTCGAACGGCTGATGTACCAGGTCGTGTTCGACGCTCTGAAAACTGTCGGGTCGGCCTTTCCGTCGCCGTCAAAATCAGCCGGAGTCGGAATATCGCCCGAAGCTCCGAACGGAAAGGCGTAATATGTGACATCCTCGCTTCGCAGTACATACCAGAATCCGGTTGAAGGCTGCCAGAAAGCAATGTCCGTCTTGCCATCGCCGGTATAGTCGGCGGTGACGATCGTATCGGCCGCGGCACCAAACTGCACGGCACCGTTGCCGCCGGTCGACTTGAGCCACCACCACTCGGCACCGTTTGCGCCATTCGGGCGAAAGATCGCCAGATCAGACCACATATCACCGTCCATATCCGCCATCGTCTGTGTACCGACGCATTTGCCGAGATTGCCGGCCTGGTATATCGCCTTGATCTCGTTTGCGGCCAATGCCCGGCGGTATATTGCCGGGTCATCGATCTTTCCGTTAAAGTATCTCGTCGGTGACCCGCCGCCCCAGGCAAAGCCAAGATTCAGCGGTCTCGTGTTATTTGCAGGCGTAGTCATTGGGGTTGAACCTTGAAAAGATCCGTCAACATACAGCGCCATGCTGGCACCGTCCCAAACCCCGGCAATGTGATGGTAATTTCCGTCGAGAGCATTGGCGATCGATACAACCTCCGCAAAGTCGGACGTTCCTGCACCGCCTCGTCCAATAGCGAAGTGAACAACACCACCTTCGCCCGAAAACGCGGTGAATACCCATCCGGTAGAGTCGGCAAAACCGTGCGATTTATCAATAATGGACGACAATGATTCGGGCTGAGCTCCGTTGCTCTTCATCCAAAACTCGCTCGTAAAACCGGTCGAATTTACACCAAGCTGGGTGCTGTGGGGAATCGTTACTCCCGAATTTGACACGCCTTGAAAATTGAACGATTGACCGACTTTTCCGACCGAGTAGCCGCCGGCGTTGAGAAGCGTGCCGTGGTCGAGTTTTAGACGGTCGAGAGCGTTTGATTGTGCTCGCCACCACGCGTTCATTCCTGTCGGACGGGCGGCACACCCCGGCGTCGCGGCGGCCGCGCCGATATGTTGAGCGATAAACGTTCCCATTGCATACGGCGAACTGCCGACCGGAATATCGATGACCGAATGTGTCACCGCGTTAATGCTTACAACCGTGTTTGATGTCGCCGCGGCCGCCAGGATGCGGGTGCTGTCCGCACTTACCGAGATGCCCTCGGTCGAGCGGCCGACCGGAATGAGAGTGCCTTGGTTAGTTGCGGTATCGATCTGGAGTACGTCGGTCGAACCACCGGCGACATAGGCCCGCGTACCGGCGGCGTTTACCGCGATGACTCGCGGGGTCGGATGTGAAATGTTGGCAATTATTGCATTTGACCCGGCGTCGATCACGGCTATGTTGTTTGCACTCATTACCGACACATAAACCCTTGACGAGTCCGGCGAGACCGCGACGCCGTAGGCGATGCCGCCAACCGGGATCGTGAATACACTGTTGTCGAAAGTGTCAATGGCCGAGACCGTTCCGCCGTAATTTCCTACGTAAACGTGTCTACCATCGGGAGCTGCCGCGATCGCAAACGGATTAGAACCGACCGGTATCGTGGCAAGTATCGCACCCGTCGTTGTGTCGAGAACACGGACATTACTGCCATCGCGCTCCGTCACGTAGATCCGTGTGCCGGCCGGATTGACCGCCACACCGTGTACTGTGCCTGGAACGGTCAGCGTATTTATCAACGAATCGTTCGCCGTATCGAAAACCGAAATATTACCCGACGACACCTGCGGTATGTAAAGCCGCGAACCGTCGTCGCTTACCGTTACAAACGATTGCTGGGGCATTGCGCTATTTGTGAGCGTCGCGACGACGCTGCTGGTCGCAATATCGATGACCGATGTGGTTGCATCGCCTGAGTTCGGCACGTATGCCCGTCCCAGGTTCGGGATACATACTCCGGTCGAGCCCGTGTTAAAGATCTCGGCGATCTCAGGCGTCGTCAATGCACGATTAAACACCATCGCCTCGTCGATAAGTCCCTTGTAAAACTGCATACCGACATCGTCGCTGCCGAGTTTGAGATTTGACGATGTATTAATGACCGTGACCGGGCCGATGGGTGTTGACCCGACAACCTGTCCGTCCTGCAGAACTCTGAGCGTATCGTGATCGTAACTGCAGGCAACGTGTGTCCAAGCGCCGATCGGCACCGAACCGCCCGTCGCCGTATATTGCGGCCAACCGCCGCCGGTGTTAAAGCCGCACCAGATCTTATTGACGCCTTCAATGTTGGTCAGCGTTAACTGATACCCGTTGAGATTTGAGATCGGTCCCACCTTTGACATCACCAGTGCCCCGTTCGGGTATGTCGGGATGACCTCAGGCTTGACCCACGAGGCCAACGAAAATTCTGTGGTGACGTCGAGAGAATTATTATCCGGCACGTCGACCGTTGCGGTCGTGCCGTTAAAGCTAAAAGCCCTGCCGACCTTGCCGTCGGCATAGCCCGCACCGCCGAGCAACGTGCCGTTGTTGCCCGAGATAATGTCGATAGCATTGTTTGATCCCCGCCACCAGCTTACGAGCCCGGTTGGTGCCGGCGAGCAGGCAGAGCACTTACCTGCGTTACCGCTGTCATAAATAGATCGGATCTCGGTATCCGTAAGTGCTCGTCCGTAGATCGCCGGTTCGTCGATCTGTCCATTCCAATATGCCCCGCCGATCCGATAGCCCATCGACAGTCCGTGACTCTCAAGTACGGTGTTAAGCGTCATTGCAGCCTGATTTTCCAACTGTCCGTTCAGATAAAGCTTGAGAGTTGTCCCATCAAAAGTTACGGCCGCGTGATACCAGGTATTCGGCAGTATCGTCGTGGTACCGGCCAGATCAGCACTGTGTCCATAAAAATACAGTTTGCCCGGTGCGTTTCCCGAGGTGATCAGTCCGAACATACTGCCGGTAGAGGCAGTTCCGTACTGAATTATTCCGGCCTCAGTTGATACCGACAGATCGATCGGCGTGCGAAACCAAAGTTCCATCGTGCGTGCATCGTTGCCAAGCGGTAACCCGTTTGGAACGGCAACCTGTACAAAGTCGCCGCTGCCATCGAGGTTGAACGCGTTCCCGACCTTTCCGGACACAAAATTTGTATTGCCGTTAAGAACCGCATTATTCAGACCGATAGCGTCTAATGAATTGTTTTCCGCTCCCCAACGCGAAATTATGTCGGCAGCCTGCGGAGTACACGAGCGGCAAGCGCCCGCCGAACCCGCATCATATATGGCTTGGATCTCGGTTTGAGTAAGAACACGATCGAACATCATCGCTTCGTCAACGGATCCGTTCCACTCAGAAGTGATATTGTCTGGCCCGGTTCGGCCGATGATAAAGCCGCCCGCGTTTAGTTGGGTATTAAGACCAAAGCTGTGTGACGCTTCGAGCTGTCCGTTCAGAAAAAGCGTGATCACGTTTCCATCATATGTGACCGTTCCGTGATACCAGGTATCATTTTGCAATGGTGTGGCTCCGGCCAGATCCGCGCTTTCGCCCCAAAATGAGAGCGCACGATTGTAGTAATTTGGAGTGAAAAGGCCAAACTTGGAACCTTGTGCATTGCCGCCGTACTGCATTATTACTTGATGGGTATCGCCCCAAGTCGTCGGCGTTTTGAACCACATCATCATCGTGCGTGGTGCATTGCTCAACGGGAGTCCGGTCGGTGCCGCGACTTGCACGTAATCAGTATTGCCGCCGAAATCAAACGCTCGTCCGACCTTGCCCGCAACGTATGTAGCGCCGTTTACAATAACGCCGTGATTTGAACCCGTCTGATCATTGGTATCGTCATCTCCGGGCCACCAACTGACAAGGCCCGTCGGCGGCGGAGCACACGTTATTTCGGGTGCGGGCGAAAGCTTTCGCCCGTCGTCACTCACAAATGAGAAAGCCGCAGCGTCCGAGCCTGCGGCGTTAATAAGGTAGAGCGATACGGCTACTGCCGCGATGATAATGACTACGATCCGACGGAAATTTGAACTTGCATATTTTTTCAACATGGCGACTCATACCTCCAACCGTTTCCCGGCCGGGACGGCTGGAATGCTTTTGGAGCTAGTGACCCCGACCGGAAGTTGCGTTAACTCGCGGCCTTGTTCGCCCCGGCGAAACTGCATATTGCGCCGATGTTATTTAACTCCATCGTATGCCTGTTTCAGGCAATATATGTGACTGGCGTCACATAGTGCAAATATATTCTCACTACAAAAAAGCGGCCCGCGCCGATAGCCGGAACGGGCCGTGATTCAAACCTCAAACGACGCTATCTCACAAACGCATTCGGCACCGGCAGGTCGCCGGTCTGGCCGAACTGATTGATCAGGATGCCGGCAGTCGAGCGATTGATATATCAGTTGGTCGAGGTCGGCCGGAAAACGCCGGGATCGGCCTTGCCGTCGCCGTCAAAATCGCCGCAGTGATGATGCCGTTCGATGATCCGAACTGACGCCTGCATAAGCTATAGCGAGGTTTAAAAGTAAGACAAAAAAGGCCGCGGGCATTCAAACCCGGGGCCTTTAGTTACCTGCGAAACGTAGCCTACTGAGCCGCAAAATCGAGATCCTCGATCGCGTCATTCAGGGATATGATCCGCGGGATGAACGTAAACCGCTTGCTCGCGACCGCGACGGTGTAGGTCCCGCCGACCTCGACGTCGTCAAAGCGGTAATAGCCGAATGCACTAGTGACCGCACGGCGGGTGGCTCCCAGGCTGTCAGTCAACTGCACAACGGCATTTCTGACGCCGATGCCGTTTGCAGTGGTGACGCGACCCGCGACGGTCACGCCGGCGGCGGTCGGGGATGCTATAACCCGGAAGATGTACGAGTTGATGCCGCCGATGACTGGGCTTGATTCCGGGGCGAGGGCTTCAAACGTCTTCGTAAAGCCCATACGGCCCCAAATTGAGCGATATCCGCTCTCGGCGGGGCGGTTGGGGTTTATCGAAGTTCCGTCCGAGCCGTCCGAGGCAAAAAAGTAGATCGTGTGCAGGCCGTTTTGCAGCACGCCGGTTTGGGCGGTCGCGGTGACGGTCGTTGACGTGCTGCCCGTGTTCGTTGCCCTGCTCCACGTTCCGTTCGCCGTGTCCACTTGATAATAGATATTCTGCGGCGGAGGTGCGGTCGGCGAATATGTAGATGTCGCCGTCATCGTAAACGTCGGAGCGTAACTCGACGTTGTCATTCCGGCAAGCGGCGTGATGGCCGTATTGAGAGGGATCGCGTTGGTCGGGGCCGGAGTAATGACCGTCACGTTGTTACCGGTTCGATTGGCGACATATATCTGATTCGTCAGTGGGTTGACCGCAAAGAGATTGGGAAACGATCCGACCGCAACAGTC
Source organism: Chloracidobacterium sp. (assembly GCA_016720705.1). Taxonomy (NCBI): domain Bacteria; kingdom Pseudomonadati; phylum Acidobacteriota; class Blastocatellia; order Chloracidobacteriales; family Chloracidobacteriaceae; genus Chloracidobacterium; species Chloracidobacterium sp. Next base: position 2,042,504 of record JADKKB010000007.1, read on the forward strand.
GAAGTCGAGTTGTTCGTGCCGTCGATCACCGTCATATTATTACTATCTAAATCAGCAACATAGATCTTGTTAGTCGCCGGGTTGACCTCCACCGCATAGGGGGTAAAAGGCGCAGCTACCGTCGCGGTCGAATTGTTCGTGCCGTCGATGACCGTCACGTTGGAGCTGACCTGATTCGCAACATAGATCTTGTTCGTCACCGGGTTGACTGCCACGGCAAAGGGGGTCGAACCAGCAGCGACCGTCGCGGTCGTGTTGTTCGTGCCGTCGATGACCGTCACGTTGGCGCTGTTCTCATTCGCAACATAGATCTTGTTCGTCACCGGGTTGAGCGTCAATGCGATGGGAGTCGTGCCGGCCGCGACAGTCGCGGTCGTGTTGTTCGTGCCGTCGATGACCGTCACGTTGGCGCTGTTCTGATTCGCAACATAGATCTTGTTCGTCACCGGATTGACGGCTACGGCATAGGGGCCAGTGCCGGACGCTACCGTCGCGGTCGAGTTGTTAGTGCCGTCGATCACTGTCACGTTATTGCTTACTCCATTGCTGACATAGATCTTGTTCGTCACCGGGTTGACCGCCACCGCCCTCGGATTGGTGCCGGCCGCTACCGTCGCGGTCGAATTGTTCGTGCCGTCGATGACAGTCACGTTATTACTTCCTAAATTGGTGACAAAGATCTTGTTCGTTACCGGGTTGACGGCTACGGCAACAGGTTGGGTGCCGGCCGCGACCGTCGCGGTCGAATTGTTAGTGCCGTCGATGACAGTCACATTGTTACTGCCAAAATTAGCGACATAGATCTTATTCGTTACCGGGTTGACCGCCACGTCAGATGGAGTAGTGCCAGCAGCGACGGTCGCCGTCGAGTTGCCGTCGCCGCTGATCACTGTCACGTTGATACTGAAGTAATTAGCGATATAAATCTTATTCGTCACCGGGTTGACTGCTGCGGCCCGTGAACCTACTCCGGCCGCTACCGTCGCGGTCGAGTTGTTAGTGCCGTCGATCACCGTCACGTTATTGCTGTTCGCATTCGCGACATAGATCTTGTTCGTTACCGGGTTGACCGCGACGCCAAGAGAGAGTGTTCCGGCCGCGACGGTCGCTGTCGAGTTATTGGTGCCGTCGATGACCGTCACGCTGCCGATAGTTGTGTAGTTGGCCACGTAGATCTTGTTCGTCACCGGGTTGACCGCCACAGCCGCCGGGCCACTGCCGGCCGGGACCGTCGCGGTCGAATTGTCAGTGCCGTCGATGACAGTCACGTTGTTACTGCTGAAATTAGCAACATATATCTTGTTCGTCACCGGGTTGACGGCTACAGCATAAGGGGTACTGCCGGTTGCAACCGTCGCGGATGAGTTGTCCGTTCCGTCAATGACAGTCACGTTGTTGCTCCCGCGATCGGTTACATATATCTTGTTCGTCACCGGGTTTACCGCAACGGCCCACGGGCCACTGCCGGACGCGACAACCGTCGTCAAGTTGTTAGTGCCGTCGATCACCGTCACATTATTACTGTCATAATTAGCAACATAGATCTTGTTGGTCACGGGGTTGACTGCCACGGCATAGGGCGTAAAACCGGCCGCGACTGTCATTGTCGAGTTGTTCGTGCCGTCGATGACAGTTACGTTGTTGCTCCCTGAATTGGCGACATAGATCTTGTTCGTCAACGGGTTGACCGCCAAAGCCCACGGGTTAGAGCCGGACGCAATCGTCGCGGTCGAATTGTTAGTGCCGTCGATCACGGTCACGGTGTTGCTGCCGTTATTAGCGACATAGATCTTGTTCGATATTGGGTTGACCGCGACGACAAATGGGTTAGTGCCGGCCGCAACGTTGCCGATGCTGCCGTCAGCCCGTACGGGATCGACGTAGTAGACGGGCACGGCCGAGAGCGATAACAATGCAAAGACGCGAATTGAAGTTTTAAGAAAACGGCGGCGAGAAAGTAACATGATGAACTGCCTCCTCCAAGCTTAAGAGTGTAAGACTTGATCCTTACAAAAACCTTGAACGGCAATTTCGCAGATTTGCGCCGAGATTGTTCTGCAAACTGTTTGACGTACTTTTTCGCACAATATCACAGAAGTCCGATACTAAGCAATCAAATTATTTGTTTCCACAGACCATTCGAGCCGGCAGCGATTTTGGGCTTTCCGACGTTAATGTCTACATGCACTAAAGGTGTTGGCTAACCGCAAGACAAAAAGGGCTTTGCCCCGATTTGGACAAGGCCCTTAACGCGTGTTCATACCCGGTGGGACGTCAGTCGTGTGCCTTCCTCAGAACGCTCGGTCAACGCCACATCCGCTCGAGAGCTTATCTCACGAACGCGTTCGGCACCGGCACGTCGCCGGCGATGCCGAACTGCTGTATCAGGATGCCGGCAGTCGAGCGATTGATATACCAGTTGGCCGAGGCCGGCCGGAAAACGCCGGGATCGACCTTGCCGTCGCCGTCGTAATCGCCGGGCACCGGCAGATCGGTACTCGACCCGAACGGGAACGCATAGAACGTCAAGTCCTCACTCCTGAGAACGAACCATTGTCCGGTCGACGGTCGAAAAAATGCCACATCCATCTTGCCGTCGCCGGTGTAGTCGGCGGGCACAAGTTGATCGTCGGCTTGGCCAAATTGTAGTGCGACCGTATTCGGGCTACTGCTTTTCGCGTACCACCACTCGCCTTTTGACGGCCGAAAGATGGCGATATCGGAACGGCTGTCGCCGTCAAAATCAGCAACGACCGGCCTGTCCCCGGTTGTTCCAAATGCCTTAATAACTGTTCCGCCACCGGCTGATCTTGAAATATACCAAGTTGCGGTTGAGTCTCGGAAAACGGCTGCGTCGGTCTTCCGGTCACCATCGTAATCGCCGGGGACCGGAGTGTCTCCGCTGGTTCCGAACGGGAACGAATAGAATGAGTAATCCTCGCTCCGCAAAACGAACCATTCGCCCGTCGATGGTCGCCAGAAAGCTATGTCCGTCGTGCCGTCGCCCGTAAAATCGCCCGGTGTGATCACGTCCGTCGATGAGCCAAATTGCGCCACGCCGTTGCCGCCGTCGCTGCTTCTTGCATACCACCATTCACCGACGTTAGGCCGAAATATCGATAGATCGGTCTTACCGTCGCCGTCGTAGTCAAATGTCGAGCGGCGGCTTAGTGTTGCCGTTTGGGTGATCGGGATGTTTGCCGAACCCGCGGTCCCGACCACATTAAATGAAATGTTATCCGAACGGTTAGTGCCCTGCGGATTGACAAAAACGTGGAACGTCGCCGTACCCGGGCCGATGCCGACCTTATTGACCGAGACCCACGATTCCCGGTATATATTCCACGTGCATCCGGGTTGGGTCGAGACCGTTATCATCCCGTCCTGAGCAATGCGATCCACGACTAGGGTAGTCGGTGAAAACGCGTATGTGCAGTTCATCCCACTTTGCGAAATGGTAAACGTCCGCCCCGCAACATCGATAGTGCCGCTACGGTCCGCACCGTTATTTGCACCGACCGAGAAGATTACGGATCCGTCGCCGCGGCCCTCCGCATTAGATGTGATCCACCAGGCATTTGAGTGAGATGACCAGAAGCACCCCGCCGGTGCCGATATCGCAAAGCTACCGGAGTACGCTGCACCCGGCAGATCGATCGATGTGGTGCCGATAGAATATGAGCAGTTCAGAGCGTCCTGATCGACGGTAAACGTGAGATTCTGCGTTGGGGCCGGCGAATATCCGGGCACGACGGTTATCGTGCCGCTACGGGGCGACGGCCCATTCGGCGTGACTGTGTACGTTGCATTTCCGGGCCCATTCTGACCGGGCGTTTGCACGTCAATAAAGAAATTTTGGGTAAACGGTTGCCAGCCGCAACCTATCTGGGTCGTAACGCCGAATCCAAATGTACCTCCCGCCCCGGGCACCTGAGCACCCGCAGGGTTGAGCGAATAAGCACAATAAGGCGTCGAACTCAGACTTAGCGTATATATCCCGAATTGGTTGGCGAACGCAGTGTTGACGAGAATGGCATATTGGCCCGTTTCCGGAAGTGTTGCCAACAGGTAGGAATTGGTGCCCTCGCCGCTATCGTCGTCCTCGAGAGTCAAAGTGCCGGATTCATTCGCGATACCCAAGTAGGTATCAAATTCTGCGGAACTCAAAAATATCGGCACTACCTGTCCCTGCACGCCGTTAAACACATAAAAGTCGGCGTATGAATTATCCGGCAGTTGGCAGTCATTCTGGTTAATAATACCGTAATTGATCGAGCCTAATGAGGTTTCAACCGCAGTGTCGCAGGGGTCTCCGGCCGCAATACTCAGAATTCCGTTCGGAATGCCCGCCAGATCCGTGGGCGTCAATAGCACCAGCGGCGAGCCTTCGCGTTTCACTTTGACGAGGGTTTTAATGCGTTCGGTCAAGACGGTTCCGGCGACACCCTTTTTCAGATCGGTAGCCTGTCCGTAAACATCTGCCGATGTAAAAACAAGTGTCGCCAGCAGAGTGCAAAGTAAGGCAAATACGATTCGATGTAAAAGCAACTTCATCGCGAAATAAGTATGTGTTGTGCAATTACTGATCGGCAAGGTGGCAACTCGGACGATCGCGTGGCGGAATCCAACAACGATTCCCGATCAGTATCCCCAAAACCCTATAATATCAACCTCGCCATACACTTTCAATTATTGCCGCTTGGCTGTCACCTCACAAAAATTCCGGGAAGCGGAATATCGCCGGCCTGGCCGAATTGCCGGATAGATCACGACCGAGTGTCAATGCCGAGCGGGCAACTTCAGAAACTTTCTTTGAATTAGGTATTTATTGATATAAAATATAATAAATCAAAGGAAACCGACATAAACAGTATATGAGTGACGGCCAATCCCCCGAGATCACACAGATATTGCACGAATGGAGCGACGGCGACGATGCGGCCCGCGAGGTTCTCTTGCGCGAGGTGTACGGTACGCTCAAGCGCCAGGCCCGCTTTTTAATGTCGCGTGAGAGGTCTAACCACACGCTCCAGCCGACCGCTCTGGTCCACGAGGCATTTCTCAAGCTCGGCAATGCCGGCGGCATCCAATGGCAGGATCGCGGACATTTTTTCGGATTTACGTCGCGGCTGATGCGCCAGATACTGGTCGATCACGCCCGCCTGCACGCGGCGGGCAAACGCGGTAATAATCCTATTCATTTCTCGACCGACGATGTCGATATACCGGTCGAGGACCGTGCCGATTCGATCCTAGTGGTTGACCAGTTGCTTGACCGCCTTGCGGCAATTGACGAGCGTCAGGCCAAGGTGGTCGAGATGCGTTTCTTTGGTGGAATGACCAATGGTGAGATAGCTGAAGCGATCGGGACCACCGAACGAACGGTTTTGCGCGAATGGCAATCAGCCCGGCTCTGGCTCTATCGCGAGATCTCGCAAGGCAGTTGAGAAAATATACGTCCCCCGCTAAAAACAATGTCGCTATAATTCATCCGTTTACGCATTCATATTCGAACAGGGAATCAGGCTTAAAAATTATGAGTGCGGAAAATTGGCCATTGGTAAAGGCGATTCTTGACGAGGTGCTTGATCTGGCTCCGCCGGAGCGGGCGATCTTTCTCGATGCTGGCGGGCTTAAGCCTGAGATACGTGCCGAGGTCGATGCTCTGTTGGCCTTTGAGGATGACGCCCAAGGGCTGATGCAGTTGTCGGCGGTCGAATTTGCCAAGAATTTCATTGATGATGACGAGAGCGATATGTCGGGGCAGACCGTCGGAGCGTACCGGATCGTCCGCGAACTCGGCCACGGCGGTATGGGTGCCGTCTATCTGGCCGAACGCACGGATGGCAAGTTTACGCAACGCGTCGCTCTTAAACTGCTCAAACGCGAGATGAATACGAGCGCACTCCGGCGTCATTTTGAGCAGGAGCGTGAGATCCTCGCCTCACTCGAACACCCGAATATTGCTCGTTTGCTCGACGCCGGCACGACCGAAGACCGCGTGCCGTTTATCGCGATGGAGTACGTCGATGGACTTCCGATCGGTGAATACTGTCGCGTCAAGAACCTCGATCTCAACGCTCGGCTCGAGCTATTTCGAACGGTCTGCGGGGCGGTCGACTATGCCCATCAAAATCTGATCGTCCACCGCGACCTCAAACCGTCCAATGTTATGGTCACGCACGACGGCGTGCCTAAATTACTCGATTTCGGCATCTCAAAGATTCTCTCCAAGGGTATTGATGACGCCGATTCGGCGACCATAACCCGAATGGGTCTGATGACGCCATCATACGCATCGCCCGAACAGTTACAGAAAAAGAGCGTGACCACTCTGTCCGACGTTTATAGCCTCGGCGTGATCCTCTTTGAGATGCTCAGCGGACATCGGCCATTTGAGAGCAAGGAAAATGACCTTCGCGAAATTTACAGTGCCGTCATCGAGCACGAACCGATGCTGCCGTCGAGCGTCATCGACCGCCATACCGGCGAAATGACGTCCGAACCGTACGCCAAGTCCGTTCCCGGCAACGTGACAGAGCCCGTAAATGTCCGCCACACCGGACCAACATCTTGGACACTGTCAGCCGGCAGCGTCCGCGGCGACCTGGACAATATCGTGCTCAAGGCGATGCGAAAGGAACCCGAACGACGATATTCGTCCGCCGGCAATCTCGCCGAAGACATTCGCCGCCATCTGAACGGCCTGACCGTTACGGCCCGGCCAAATACATTCTCGTACCGCGTCACTAAGTTTGTCGGACGCAATCGCCTCGGTGTGCTGGCCGCAGCGGTCATCTTGCTGGCAGTTGTCGGCGGCGTCGGCACCACGCTCTGGCAGGCTCGCGTCGCGAGTGCCGAACGCTCTCGTGCCGAAAAGCGGTTCAATGATGTCCGTAAGCTGGCAAACTCATATCTTTTCGACGTTTATCCCGAGATCGAGAATCTCGAAGGCTCGCTCAAGGCCCGCGAGGCGATCGTCAAAAACGCGCTCGAGTATCTCGACAGCCTGTCGGCCGAGGCCGGCAGCGACCTCGAACTGCAGGCCGAACTCGCCACTGCCTACGAAAAGGTTGGCGACGTTCAGGGAGCATTAAATAATTCGAGCCTCGGCAATACACACGCCGGGCTCATCAGCTACGAAAAGGCCCGCCGCCTGCGCGAGTCCGTGCTTGCCGCCTCGCCCGCCGACATCGAAGCGAAAGAACAACTTGCTAATAATTACTACGTCTCGGCCCGCACGCTGTGGAATAACAGCCAGACCAATGAGGCGACCGAGATGTTTGAAAGCGGCCTCAAACTCCGCCGCCAACTCGCCGCCGCCCAACCGGATCTCGTCGAGGCCAAAAATCGGCTCGCGGTCCTATTGATCGATTACGCAGCGATACCGAATTTTAACAATCAGGCGGAAAAGGCGCTTGCATTGTATAACGAGGCATTCACGATCATCAGCGATCTCCGTAGCCGCGACCCCGAGAATCCGGATCTCAAAAAGAGCCTGACACGGCTTATCCGCAGTCAGAGCCAGGCCAAGGCCACTCTCGGCGATTTTGACGGTGCCATTGCCGACCTGAATATGGCGGTCGGCGTCAGCAAAGAACTGGCAGTTCAGTTTCCTAAAGATTTCCGCGTGCAGCGGGCCGCTTGGCTGACCGAGAGCATCATTTGCGAAGTTTACGTCAACAACAGCAAGACCGAAAAGTCCGTCGACGTATGCGCAAAGACGATCGACTTTCCGGCTAAGGCTCTCGCCCACGAGCCCGAAAACGGTGTCGTCGCCTACGATCTCGCCGTGTCGCATTTCAATCTCGCGCGGGCCTACCGCCTCGAGGGCGATCTTCCGCGTTCGATCGCCTCCGGCGATCGTGCGGTCGAAGTTATGGCTGCGTTAAGCGCCAAAGAGCCCGAGAATAACGAATACAAGCGAAACATCGCTGCCTATGAGACCGAGATCGGCCGAGGCGAGATCGGGCTCGCACGATACGATCAAGCCGCGGAACGCTTGGCCCGGGCCATCAAGACACTGATCCCGATCGTCGCCAACGATCCCGGCACGACCACTTATCTCTACGATCTCGGGCTCGCTCACCGCCTACTCGCTCAGGCGCTCAACAAAAAGGGCGACCGCCCGGGTGCCCTTGAGCACATCGACGAAGCGATCGCCATCGTTGCGGAACTAAAAGCTAAAAACTCGCTTCGTGATGCCGACGGCGACCTCAACACCGAACTCGAAAACGAGAAGTTAACCTACACCAAGTAAGGTGCTCCCACCATCCTAACGCACAAACGAGTTGGGTATCGGCAGGTCACCCGCTTGGCCGTATTGCTGGATCAGAACTCCGGCGGTCGAGCGTTGGACGTACCACGTCGAGTTCGTCGGCCTGAAAACACCTGCGTCCGTCCTGCCGTCGCCGTCGTAATCGCCGGGAACTGGCGAATCGCCGTTTGAGCCGAACGGAAACGCGTAATACGTTAGATCCTCGCTTCGCAGGACACTCCATAGCCCCGTTGCCGGGTGCCAGACCGCTACATCCGTCTTACCGTCGCCTGTGTAATCACCCGGAACAGCCTTGTCGGTCGCCGCCCCAAACTGTGTTACGAACGTGCCGCCCGCGGATTTTAATATCCACCATTCCGCACCGTTGGCTCCCGTCGGACGATAGATGCCGATATCGGCCTTGCCGTCTCCGTCATAGTCGCCGGGAACGGGCAGATCGGTTGCCACGCCGAATCCCTGGATGGTCGTGCCGCCGCTCGACTTGCTGATATACCACGTTGCGGCCAGAGGCCTGAAGACCGCCGCATCCGATTTGCCGTCGCCGTCATAGTCCGCGGGCACCGGTATATCGCCGTTCGCCCCGAACGGGAACGAATAGTACGTCGAGTCCTCGCTTCGCAGCACAAACCAATATCCTGTCGAAGGCCGCCAATACGCGACATCCGTCTTGCCGTCGCCGGTGAAATCGACAGCGACCGGTTTGTCGGTCGATGTGCCGAACTGCGTCGCAAAATTACCGCCATTCGAACTCTTTGATATCCACCACTCGCCCGGTCCCGGCCTGAAAATCGAGAGGTCAGTCTTGCCGTCGCCGTCAAAATCGAACGGCGTTTTGAACAACGCTTGTATCGTCGGCACCGACTTGATCACCTCGACAACACCTCGGCGGCTCGAAAAGTCGCGATGGTATCCGCGGGCCATTAGATATCCACCGGTCGTGTCGATACCGCTTAAACTCCAACTGCCGGTCACTACGTCGCGAACGCCCGCCCCGACAAATTGCCACAATTGGGTATCAGGTGCCGTGTAAAAATCCACTCTGGTAAATGCCGGTGCCGAACCTGCCTGCGTCCACTTGACTAGGGTCGGCGTGGCAGTAACGGTCTCGACCGCCGGCGTTGGAATGCTGAGCCGGGCAAATCGATTGCGTGATTGTCCGGCGACGGTTGTGAAATAGCCGCCAGCGAGTATCTTGCCATCGCTCTGTTGTGCCATCGCCAGTACGACGTCGTTGGCGTTTGCCGTAAATGATGTGTCGAGCGAACCATCAGCATTCACCCGCCCGAGGTATGCCCGAGCGACGCTGTTGATACCGGAGAACCTGCCCCCGAGCATGATCTTGCCATCTGCTTGAACCGCCATCGACAGTGCGACCGAGTCCAGCGTGGTAGTGAAAGTCGCATCGAGCGAACCGGTCGAATTGAGGCGTGCGATATACGATCTCCCGGTTCCGCTGACGGACGTAAAGCCGCCGCTGATCAGGATCTTGCCGTCCGGTTGGAGCAACATCTCGTTTACGGTCGGCACTATTCCTGCGAGAGCCGCGTCAAAGGTGGTGTCAAGCGTTCCGTTGTTATTGAGTCGGGCAAGTCCCACCCGAGCCACGCCGCCGACCGTTGTGAATTCGCCGCCGACAAGTATCTGACCGTTTTGAAGATAGACCAATCGGTACGCCCAGAAATCGAGATTTGGGTTGAACGTCGAGTCGAGCGTGCCGTCAACGTTGATTCTCGCGATGCGGTTTCTCGCCGTCCCGTTAACGGTCGTGAACGACCCGGCGATTATGATCTTGGTATCTTGTTGGACCACTGCGGCGTAAACCGGGCCGTTGAGGTCCACATTGAATGACGTATCGACATTGCCTATCGATCCTATACGCGTCAGATACTTGCGGCTGCCATTTCCATTGACGGTAGTAAATTCGCCGCCAACTAAGTAACGCTCAGCGATGTCAAGTGTAATGCAGTTGACCCATCCACCGGCAAAAGTCGGAGCAGTGAATGCAGGATCACGCTTACCCGCGGAGTTTACGCGGGCAATTTCCGCCATCGGAGTTCCGTCAAAATTTGCAAAGTTACCGCCGATCATCGTCTGGTCGAGACGCGGCAGGGGCACGATGACCGCGACCGGACCATCGACCGATGCTGTGCCCGCGGTGGCGTTCGCGTCAGGCGTGCCGTCTTGATACACCCGGCCGATCCCCAAACGGCTAGTGCTACCGATCGCCGTAAATGCTCCCCCGATGAGGATCTTGCCATCAGGTTGGACGGCGAGAGCATCCAACCGCGAACCCGTCACGTTCGGATCGAAATCGAGGTCGAGTGTGCCGTTGGCGTTAAAGCGGGCGACCTTATTGCGGGGGACCGCGCCGATGGCAGTTATAAATCCGCCGATCACCGCCTTGCCATCGGATTGGATCGCGATAGTGCTCACCCACGAGGATGTCGAATACGAGAATGCAGGGTCGGTCAACCCGCTACGATTTACGCGGAAAACCCCGCTCGAATGGCCGATGATGACCTTGCCGTCGGGTTGTATCGCGAGGGCAGAACCGAGGCCCGGGCTGGTGGGCGCAAACGATGTGTCGGCGGCGCCGGACGGAAAAAGGCGGACAACCGCCGGTTGCGTAACTCCGCCGATCACCGAGAAATCGCCGGCAACGTAAACTCGATTGATTGCAGCGTCGAATTTTATCGCTCGAACCGTCGCATTCGGTGCCGGATCAAAACCGGCGTCGAGCGTCCCATTCGTTTCCAGACGGGCGAGTCGGTTTCGACCGGTGGAATTTACAGATGTAAATGCACCACCGATGACGATCTTTTGGTCGCTCTGTACATCGAGAGCGAAAATTGTGCTGTCGACGACCGGCGCGTACGTCGCGTCCAGATTACCAAATTGATCGAGCCGGGCTATGTTTGAACGAGCCACGCCGTTTACTTTGTCAAATGTGCCTGCGATAACGATCTTGCCATCGGCCTGAATTGCGACCGCATATAATTGTCCGACAAAACCCCCACTTTCGACTCCGATCGGGGCGAAAGTCGGATCGCCTGAGCCGTCGCCATTCAAAAGTGCGATGCTCTTTCGGGAAAGGCCGCCGAGTGTATTGAATCCGCCGCCTACGTAGATCTTGCCATCCGCTCTGATCGCAAAGGCATTCACGTTTATGGCTGCGGTCGTTGGATTGAAACCATCGTTAGCACTCTGTCCGGCCGCCGGCGAAGCGGCGAAAATGAAGACTGCGGCAACTACTGCGATTCGAAGTGAACCGCGGATAATAAGACTGATTGTCGGGTAACGGCTCGAAATTTCGTTGGTCATTGGAATGTCTCCGAGGAAAAAGATCGACATAGAATACTAGTGTCTCAGACAAACTACGCGAAATAGCGTTCAAAATAGGCTCAATATATCGACTCACTATTTAAGAAAATGAAAAGCGGACGACTGCCCGCCTTTCGCTTTGCCGTGTATCTGCCGTAGTTCAAATACCCGGAATTTGGCCGAAGTTCAATTGCCGGTTAGCCGCATTGTGTAGGCAAACTGGGCGAGTGCGATATTTCTCACAGAAACCTTCATCCCAAGCTTGATGGTCATCGGCTTTCGGTAAAGGCGATTGATGACCGGTTGCGGCAGTCCGAGATCGGCAAAATAGCTGCGAGCAAACCCGCGAGTCGCAGCCGAACTGTAGGCGTCGTAACCGAAGTCAAATTCGCCCGCTACGACCGATTTGTTGGCTATTTTTGTGCCGAAGGCCGATACCGTCAGTACGCCGTTTAGCGGAGCACCGGTGGTTGGGTCCACCGCTGTCGGGTCATTAAGTGCGTCACTCTCGATCCGCAGTGTCGGTGTGTAGCGAACGAATGTCGGCAATACATTGGAATATGTGTTTTCGACCTCGCTGGTCATCGTGTTGTTCAGAATAAAGTAGATGACGTTCTCAGCTGATCTGCCCGGGATCGTGATCCGGCCGATATCTTCAAATGTCGCCGATGATGTCGTCGTGCCCACGGTGTGCGTGAAACAGCGGTCATCGGGGCCGAGCGTGATGCCGTGGTCGCTGAGCAATACAGCAGGGTCACAACTGAAATAGGAATACACGGTGCCGGTCGAGGCGCTGCCGAGAAATAATACGTTCTTTCCAAACGAATCCGGCTCGCCCACTCCGGCCACGGTCAGCAATGCATTAATGGGATCCTGCATCTGTTTTTTTGCATCGGCGATCTCGGCCTTAACGCCATCGCGGTCCGCCTTTCGGTCCGGCTTGTTTTGAGCGGCGACCAGATGTGCGGCGACGAGAGAGATCAATAGAGTCAGTAATACTTTTTTCATAAATTCTCCTTGGATTTCCCAAATATTTTCAAACTAGAACGGTCTTTTTTCACTTCCAAACAACTACGCGGTATTTGTGATCGAACTGGTTCATTTTTTTTATCGCAACACAGTCCACTTGCTTCAGGAAACCGCAAATCGCCATGGTCCGGCTTGTCGCAAAGCTCGTAAGTGTTGTGAATTACTGTCTATTCGGTTCGCTCGAGATGATATCTATATCGGCAGAATTGTCAGTTAAATTCACCAACTGAGGCGTAAAATGAAATTGCTTTGAGTGGACACTGAGGATGACAGTCTGTCCGGCTTCGATATCGTCAAAGCGGAAATAGCCGAAAGATCCGGTGCGCGTCATACGGGTTAAACCTGTTCGGTCGCTAAGGTAAACCATTGCATTTCGCAACCCGTTGCCGTCCGGCGTCAGGACTCTGCCCGAGATCGAAACCCCGGCGGCGGTCGGCGAGAGATCACCCTGCCAAAAACCTCCGTGCACGTCGAACGGACCGCCCGCTGATGTCGTCCCAGCGGCCTGTTGTCCGGTCGTTCCGGTAATGCCAAACGTGCCGCCGCTTGACTGACCACCGCCGCTTGAAACCACAGCCTGCGTCAAGGCGTAGCTACCACCCGACGCGATTTGCGAATAGATCGTAACCGCCGAAATGGCGAGCGAAAATATAATGACCATCGAAAATATTACTCTTTTCATCTACTTCGTCCTCCGATCTTTGTTCTTATAAACTGTGGTCAACAAACGGCATAGACCGTGCTCATTGTTCAATCTCACACCAGTTAAAAGCCGGTGTTGCTACCCTGCGAATTGAGGATGTAAAACTTACCGTCGCCGAGATAAACGAGTTCAACCGAGCTTCCTCTCCCGCCGGTCATTTCTGTCGTTGCCCTCGAGTTGTTGACGTAGATCTGTCCGCCGCCCGTTCCGGCAAACAAAATACTGCCATCCGCCGATGACGCTACTGACCCCCAAAATCGAACGGGTAGTTGCTGAATCCAGGTAATGCCGGAGTCGAGTGACGTGTAGATATAATCGTTTTGTGCGACGGCAACCATTTTCGTGCCGTCCGCGGATAAAGCAACTCCATTCCACGTTTTGATAGGGGTAGATGTCCCGGCCCAAGAAACGCCGGAATCAGTCGACCTGTAGACATTCGTGTTTTCACCAGCCGCGATCAACGTCGTGCCGTCCGCCGATGACGCGACGGATTTCCAACCTCGGTTCGCCTCCCTCGGTGTCCAGGTTACGCCCGAATCAACGGACGTGTAAATTTGTCCGCCCCCAACAATAGCAACCAATTTCGTGCCGTCCGCCGATGACGCGACGGAATACCAACCTCGGTTCGTTTCCCTCGGTGTCCAGGTTAGCCCCGAATCAACGGACGTGTAAATTTGTCCGAATAAAACAACCGCCACCAATTTCGTGCCGTCGGCTGATGATGCGACCGAAAACCAATTTCTATCGGTTTCGCGAGGGATCCAGGTTACGCCCGAATCAACGGACGTGTAAATTTGTCCAAGTTCCGCGGCCGCAGCCAATTTCGTGCCGTCGGCCGATGACGCGACCGAACGCCATTGTCGGTCACTTTCGCGCGGAATCCAGTTCATCCCCGAGTCAGTTGAAGTGTAAATTTTTCCATTGTAAGCGACGGCAACCGCTTTCGTGCCATCTGCCGATGACGCGATCGAGGCCCAATCTCGATTCGCTTCCCGCGGTGTCCACGGCAGATTTGATTGTGTCGAGAGCGGGCGAAGAATTGTCTGCCCGGCATTTATCGTAATCCGCCAACCTGCAGGGTCCGTGTCCGCGTCCGCTATGCGAATGATGTCGCCTATTTGCGGCGCCGTCGGCAGGTTTATTGTTACCAGACTGTTGCTGTTGATCAGATACCCGTTATTTCTTTCGGCTTGCTGATCGCCCCCGATGACATTCCACTTGAATGTTCCAACGACATTTGTAAGTTGAGAGCCGTTGCCGTTAACCTGAAGGTAATTTCCCGCCGAAACTCCGCCCAGATTATTGGAATTTATTGCTGTGGTTGCCGTTTGCGCTGTAACTGAGGTTTGAGCGGTAGCCGCGTTCATCGCATTCGCTGCATTCGCAACCGTTCCGAATACCTTGTTGCCGTCAAGACCAACGATATGTGCATCAGTGATACATTGGTTGCAAACGGATGACATCGCATCCGCAGTTTGTGCTTCACTAGCTTTATTGGCCTGAATAGCAAACGGCGCCGTATTGATCTGTTGTCGAGGTGTGAGAGTGTTGTATGCGCCTGTGCTTGCTCCCGGGCGAACGGCGATCTCGAGCCACTTGTCCACCTGATCTTGAAACGGGAGTGAGCCGAAGTCGAGCGAAACTGTGAGGATACCGTTGGTCACAACGACATCTTGCAGGTCCATAACCGTTACGTACGCCGTGCCGCCGGTCGCTGCGTCAAAGAGCTGCAACTTCAAATCGTATTGACCGTTTGCCGGAATGCCAGTGTCGGTCAGCTTTCCTTGATATGTGAATGCAGTCGTCTGGGCGTGAGCAACTCCGCTCTCGATCGCGATAAAGGTCACCGCTAAGGTCATCGCAAAAAATATAACTCTTAGACGGTTTCGATTCCGAAAGGCTCTCGACAGGACGTATCTCAGATCATTCATAATTCCTCATTTGGGAAACGCAAATTTTTACTTCACCCAACTACGCGAGAAATCTGATAAAATCGGGTCAATCTTTTTCTTATGGCGAATGAAGTCACCCAGCTTTTGCAGCAGATCGGACAAGGGGATAGCTCCGGCGATCAAGCTGCGCTGAATCGGCTTTTGCCGATCGTTTATGACGAACTCCGTCGTCTGGCTTCGAGCTTTCTTCGCCGCGAGTACGCGGTCTCAATGCAAACGACCGAACTCGTCCACGAAGCGTACTTCAAACTAACAAATCAGCGGGCCGTCGATTGGGAAAATCGCGGCCAATTCTTCGCCATCGCCGCCCAGGCGATGCGGCGGATACTGATCGACGCCGCCAGAGAAAGGATGTCATTAAAGCACGGTGTCCAAAAAGTTTCGTTGGATGATGCCCCGCAGATCTCCGTGGAGATGAATCAAAACCTGCTCGAACTCGACAATGCCTTGAAAGAGCTCGAAGAATTTGACCCGCAGCAGTGCCGGATCGTCGAACTCCGATACTTCACCGGCTTGACGATCGAGGAGACCGCGAGCGTTCTGAGTCTGTCGCCCTCCACCGTAAAGCGCGAGTGGATCATTGCTCGTGCCTGGCTCCATCAAAAGATCGATGGCAAATGAACCGATTCGACACTCTTTTCCGCGTAGTTGATTGAAAAGCAATGGACACGGCAAAATGGATACAGATCAAGGATACTTTTTGGGTCGTTCTCGAACTGCCGCTAGCGGAACGCAGTGCGGTTTTGGATACGACCGGGCCGGAAATACGAAGCGCCGTCGAGAAGATGCTGGCGTCGCACGAGCAAGCCGAAGGCTTCATTGATAAACCCGTTCTGGTTCAGCAAGGCATTGCCATAGATGACGCGAGTGACGAGTATCTCGGCAAGACGATCGGTCATTACCGGATCAAAAAAAGGATCGGTGCCGGCGGAATGGGCCTGGTCTATTTGGCCGGAAGAGAGGATTCTGACCAACTGGTCGCGATCAAACTGATCAAACGGGGAATGGATACGGAAGCTATCCTTAAACGTTTTCTGCTGGAACGACGGATACTCTCAAGACTCACTCACCCGTTCATTGCACGTCTGCTCGATTCCGGCCAAACCGATGATGGACTGCCGTATTTCGTGATGGAGTACGTCGAGGGATTGCCGCTGCTCGAATATTGCGATGACCAACGAATGGGTGCCAGGGAACGCCTCGAACTATTTCGCCAGATCTGTTCGGCAATAAGTTACGCGCATCAAAACCTGATCGTCCACCGTGACCTCAAGCCGTCGAACATCTTAATTACAAACGACGGGACGCCGAAGCTGCTAGATTTCGGCATTGCCAAACTGCTCGAGACCGAGTCCGAAAATACGGCAACACAAGCCCGGATCTTTACACCGGAATACGCTTCGCCCGAGCAGCTAAATGGCATGCCAATTACGACTTCGGCGGATGTCTATTCGCTCGGTGTCGTTTTATATGAGCTTTTGAGCGGCACACGGCCATTCAGGTCACAGACCCGCAACTTTACGGAGATCACCAATAAGGTTCTGACGCAAGCACCGGTTCGCCCGTCGTCGGTCATCAGCGGTGAGCCAAGTTGGCCGTTGGCCAGACACACTGTCGATGACGATGTTAAACCGCAAATGGAAGCGGGCAAATTCCACATTTCGCCAGCCGACATTCGATATCTTAAGGGCGACGTCGACAACATTATCCTCAAAGCACTCCGCAAGGAACCCGAGCGGAGATATGCATCGGTACAGGATCTTGCGGAAGATATCCGGCGAAATTTGGTCGGATTGCCGGTGACGGCAACCGCGGATTCGCGAACCTATCGGGCGCGTAAGTTCGTCAAACGCCATTCTACCGCGGTCTTTGCCGGATCCTTTATAGTGCTGACGCTACTGCTTGCAACGTCGGTCACGTCGTGGCAAGCGATCGTCGCCCGGCGTGAGCGCGATAAATCCGAGCGGCGTTTCGATGATGTTCGGAAACTGTCCAATTCATTTTTGTTTGAATTTGATGATGCGATCCGGAATTTGCAGGGGGCGACACCGGCTCGCAAACTGGTGATCGACCGGGCATTGCCGTTTCTGAATAGTTTGGCGGAGGAATCTGACGGCGATGATTCGCTGCAAAACGAATTGGCAGAGTCCTATCGCAAACTCGGTGAGATCCAGGGCCATCCGTACTTTGCAAACGTCGGCGATGTCGCCGGCGGCATCCTGAGCTTTCGCAGATCCATTGATATCGGCGAAAAGCTCGTCAGTCGCAACCCGACTAACCAAGAATATAAAATAAATCTATCAAAATACTACGATATGCTCGGCGATATGTATCTCGCGGCAAGCTACGACACGCCAGACGCATCTGCAAATTACCAAAGAGCCTTAAAGCTGCGCGAAGAGTTGCGTGATCAAAGCGCCGATGACCCGCTAATTTTGGAGAGTCTAATGGTCAGCTATGAACGCGTCGGATATATCAAAGCGAAAACGGGCGAATTAGCCGCGGCGATCAATAACTTTCAGGCGTCACTCGCCATCGGCGAACGTCTGGCCGCGTCGCAACCGGCAAATAACAGGTTTCAGCGTGACCGTTACGTTTCCTATTCTGAGATCGGGCGGGTTTTACACTCCGACGGAAAATATAGGGAGGCGATAGAGCAGTTTGATAAGGGCCGAACGATCGTTAAGGACTTAATGGCCGGTCGTCCGAATGATGTAGATCTGCCGCGAATGGGCGGGATCTTCGATGATCTGTCGGCAAACGCTCACATCCAACTCGGTGAGTTCGCCGCGGCGACTTCGCTTTCAAATAATGCCCTTGCCGCTCGCGAAAAGCTCTTTGCCGCAGATCCGACAAATGTACTGGCTTTTGGGGATCTGACCGTCAGTCTCGATACGGCGGGCGATCTGCGTGTCAAAGCGGGCGATGCTGCCGGGGCACTAAAACTATTGCGCCGCTCGCTCGCGATGCGCGAGGCGGCACTTAAGCAGGATCCGACAATGACGCTTGCCAAGCGTTATATCGCCATCAGTCACAACAAGATCGCTTTGGTGTTTCGCTCGCAAAACGACCTACCTATGGCTCTCAACGAGCACAGAGCGGCTTTGAACATAAATCGTGAATTAGCCGGTGCCGACCCGACTAATCTGGAACTGCGTCGCGAGCTGTCCGTTTCATTACAGGGAGTCGGCGAAGTACTCGGCCTGATCGCCGTTAAAGAGCGTGATCGGATAAAATGGACGCAAGCCCGCGAACTGCTCGACGAAAGCCTCGGCATCTACGGCGAGATGAGTGCCACCGCCCGTTCGTTCGGTGCGGACGTCGGGAAGATCCCCGAGCTCAAGGCATTTATCGAAAAGCACGAACCACTCTTTACGAGCTAGAGCGATCGGCAAACCAATATACATCGACCAAAAAAAATTGGCCCGCCGGAGATCGGCGAGCCATTTCTATTTCTATAATCGGCACTATTGCCGCACAAACACGTTGGGGACGGGCAGATCTCCCGTCTGGCCGAATTGTTGGATCAGCGTGCCGGCGGTCGAGCGGTTGACGTACCACGTCGAGTTGGACGGCCGAAATACACCTGCGTCGGTTTTGCCGTCGCCATCATAATCGCCGGGAACCGGGATGTCTGTACCGGAACCGAACGGGAATGAGTAATAGCTGCCGTCCTCACTCCGGAGCACGAACCAACTACTGGTCGACGGCCTGAAAAACGCAAGGTCTGCCTTGCCGTCACCCGTAAAATCGCCCGTGACCGCTTGGTCGCCCGTCTGGCCGAATTGATACGCCGTCAGTCCGCCGGTGCTCCGGGCGATCCACCATTCGGATACCGAGGGTCTGTACACGCCGATGTCTGCCTTGCCGTCGCCGTCGATATCCGAGGCGATCGGGGCGTCACCGTTTGCACCGAATTGGGTGATCGTCGTGCCGCCGGACGACTTATTGATATACCACGTCGCGGTGGACGGACGAAAAATCGCTACGTCCGCTTTACCGTCACCGTCAAAATCCGCCGGCATCGTCACATCACCGCTACTGCCGAAGGGGAATGCGTAAAATGACTGATCCTCACTTCTGAGAATGTACCAAAATCCGGTCGAAGGCCTGAAAAACGCGAGGTCTGCCTTGCCGTCACCGGTAAAATCGCCGGGCGTCAAGACGTCGCCCGCGGCGCCGAATTGTGCCGCTCCGTTGCCTCCGTTGCTGCTCTTGGCATACCACCATTCGTTCTGGCCGGGGCGGAAAACGGAAAGGTCCGTCTTACCGTCACCGTCAAAATCAAACGGCGATCGCCGCGTCGATACAAATGAACCCTTGCCGAGTTCGGCGACGTACGACAGTGCGAGCTTGGTAAATTTCAGAGCGTGATTTGCGTTGTCGCCGCTCAGGTTGATCTTGTCATTCGCCGAGTGAATGGCGGCGTTGTCGTCGTTGAATGTCGATTCAAAGGGAACGACGCCGGGTAGCTCTTGTTGTGCCACGAGGCGTGATCCGAACAAGCATAGCCACAGGTGGACGTCCCGACGACCATCGTCGGCTGATATGCCGTGATCAGATCGCGGACAAACTGGTTTTGGGCCGCGTTTGTATAGTCCGTGAAAATGACGATGTCGTTGCCGAGCGTGCCCTTATAGTTCGTCATATCCATCTGCATCACGCCGACGACGTTAGCGTTAGCGTTTTTATACTCGGTGGCGATAGCGGCCGAGCCTTTAAGCCCGACTTCCTCGGCCGCGTACGCCATGAACTTGATGGTGCGGTTGGGCCTAAAGTTTTTTGCCATCATCACGCGGATCGTCTCGGTCAGACACGCTATACCCGACGCATCATCGTCAGCACCCGGTGCTGAGAGAGTCTGGCCGCCGGTGTTGATCGAGTCCTGATGAGCTCCGAGCACGATGATCTCGCTCGGCAAGGTCGTACCTTGGATCGTCATAATGATCGACGGCTGAGGCGAGGTCGCGACCGGATGCGTATAAAAATCGACCGTTACGTCGTTGCGTCCGGCGGCGAGAGTCGTCCATTTATTCTTGATCCAATTGGCCGACTCGGTTCCGCTGGGTTGGTTATAGCGGCGATTGGGAAATGCCGAAAGGTCGAGGATCGTCTGGCGATTTTGAAGTTCGCTGGCCTCGGCGTGCATCGCGTTGACGACCGCCGCATTGTCGATCGTATAGGCTATCAACTGTTGCTGTGCATTAACGGCTTTTAGCTCATCGATGGAGGCAATTGCGGCTTCCTCGGTCGGATGGGCGATATAGCCGCTGCATTTGTGAAAGCTCTCGTGCATCGACCTCGACAGCGCCTCCATCTGCGCTTCGTTCAAACGAACGACCGCGATGCCGTCTTTGACGGTGCGCACATCGATATCTCTAAGCCGCGTTTCGTCCGTACCGAGCGACTTTTGAATATGCGAAAGCTCAGCATTATCAACAGTTACCCAATAATCAAAACGGTCGGCCTGCGAATTGCCGGCGTAAAACAGAACACCCGCCGCCACACAAACCAAAACCGCCACAAGGCCAAAGAACTTATATTTTAGAGACATTTATTTCGTATCAGACCATTCGGATCAGTTAAGAAGATATGAGCGCCGTGACACCTGACTATACATTATATAAATACGACTTTTCAATAGACTTTTCCAGTAAATGGCGTCCGACAAAAGCACCCCGTAACCGTTAAGCCGCGGGGTGCTTTGCTGTGCTCGATCTATCGGCGGTGATTTTACGGCCGGTCTCAGATTACGACGCCTCCCATTGTAACCGCCGCGTTCCGTAAAAGCGTCAGCGTACGAACGCACTCGGCACGGGTTGGTCTCCCGCGATGCCGAATTGCTGTATCAGCGTGCCGGCGGTCGAGCGGCTTGCGTACCAGGTTGCGGTCGATGGCCTGAAGACAGCGGCATCGAACTTTCCATCACCGTCATAGTCACCCGGCGACGGCGTATCGCCGGTCGAGCCAAACGGGAATGAGTAGAACGAGAAATCCTCGCTTCGGAGAATGAACCAGAATCCCGTGGATGGCCGCCATAGTGCAAAATCGGCCTTGCCGTCGCCGGTATAGTCGCCGACGACCGCCTTGTCGGTCGGGTTTCCGAACTGCAGTCCACCGGAGCTTCCGTTCGAGCTCTTGATCCACCACCACTGTCCGAGTGAGGCACGCCAAACGGCAATGTCGGCTTTCGAGTCGCCGTCGTAATCCGCCGCGACCGGTTGGTCCCCGGTCAGGCCAAATTGCTGGATCGTCGTTCCGCCGGTTGACTTGCTGATGTACCAGGTCGCCGTTGCAGGACGGAAAACAGCAGCGTCGGCCTTGCCGTCGCCGTCAAAGTCGGCCGGCGTCGGGATATCGCCATTTGATCCGAACGGGAACGAATAGAACGTCGAATCTTCGCTGCGGAGTACGAACCACATTCCGGTTGACGGTCGCCAAAAGGCGATGTCCGCCTTGCCGTCACCGGTAAGATCCGACGCGACGAGCCGATCGGTCGATGTGCCAAACTGCGTCGCATAATTGCCGCCGTTCGAACTCTTGAGGTACCACCATTCGCCGGGTCCGGGCCGGAATATCGAAATGTCGGTCTTCTTGTCGCCGTCAAAATCGAAAGGCGTCTTGGTTGACGGTGCCGCTTGGTTAACAGTAAACGTCTGTCCGGCGATAGTCAGCGTTCCTTGCCTTGCGAGACCCGTGTTTGCCGACACGGCCCACGTGACAGACGCCGGCCCGGTGTAGTTCGTCCCGGAACTCACAGTGATCCAGGCCGCATTGCTGGCTGCTGTCCATTGGCAACCTGCTCCGGTCCCCACGGACATCCCGTCGTTCGGCGTTCCGCTCGCGGGATAGCTCGCAGTCGAGTGGCTGAGGGGATATGTGCAGCCATTATTTTGCGAGATCAAAAAGCTCTGTACCGCCGTTCCGGTCCCGTTGTTATATGTGATATTGATCAGGCCGTCACGCGGCGGACTCGGGTTTGCCGCGACCGTATAATTTACGGTGCCGCCCAGCACGCTAGTGACGTTGATCCATGCGACATTGCTCTGGGCGGAGTACGAGGAGCAACCGCTGGAATAGATGACCGTAAAATTGCCGGGTCCGCCGCCGAGTGGTGCCAAAATGTCGGTTGGACTAAATAACATATTGCCGCAGGCATTCTTTGCCAAGGAAAACTCGGATGTGTTGCCATTGACGTCGGTCGCCGTTGCGGTCACCCAGGAGCTCACATTGCTCCGCGCAACCGTGAAATTCAGCCCTGTAAACGTAGCGTTTCCGGCGGCGTTGGTGTTTACCGTCGTCGCCCCGAGAAAGTATCTGCCCTCGCCGTAACCGGTTGAATCAACGCCGTCGTTGCCGAAAAACTCGAGCGTAAAGGCCTGATTAGGCGTCGAGTTTAATGTGCCACTGAGCGATACTGAGCTTGCCTGAGCGTTGACATACGTAATTACAGGGAAATTTTGAAGATTGTTCGGGCCGCTGTCGCCGTCGCCGGCGTCATTTGGCGTTACACCGGCGGGAGCCAGATCAATGCCCATACCGTCATTGGAGAACATACGATTTCGTCTGAATGCGTTACGAATACCGGCGTCCGCTTTGATGCCGAGAGCATTAAATGCGATCAGATTACCTTCACCCGTCCCGGTACCGCCTGCCTGATTATCGTACGTTCCGTTTCCGAAATAGATTCCCGCCAGAGCATTGCCGAGATCGCTGTTGCCGCCCGGATTGGTGCCGATCAGATTGCTCTGGATGACGTTGTTTGACGTGTTGGTATCAGAAATATATATGCCATAGCCGCCATTTGAACTGATCACATTGCCGAAACCAGGCAGTCCGACACGGTTAATAGTGCTGTTGATAAAATCCGCGCTGTCGCCTGCACCCTGAGAGAAAGCGACCCCGCTCAATGAGTTTCCAAGTGCGCCGCCGCCGCTTTCGTTAGTGCCGATGTTGTTCCAAATGATCCTGTTGCTGACGGCCCCGGCGCCGATGATCGAAATACCGTCGCTGTTGTTGCCGCTGATCACGTTCTTGGTCGTGCCGCCGGTATCGCCGATCACGACTCCGATCGTGTTTATGAGCGTTATGCCCGGCCCGCCATTACCATTGTCGGTCACGCCATCGCTGGTGCCGATGAGGTTGTTGAGTATATCGATTCCCTGATCCGGAAATCGGTCGCCGACGGGCGAGGATTCGATCCTGATCCCGCTCGCTCCATTCGCGTAGATCCGATTGCGATGTTGCGGTTGGTCGCCGCCGATCCGAGTGTTTCGGGAATTTGTGGTCGGCGATCCGCTCTGGTAGCCAAGGTCGATGCCGTACGTGCCGTTGTTATGTATATCGAGGCCCTCAAAGATGGCTCCGCTTGTGGCAAAAGCGTGAATTCCGCAGGCCGGAAAGTTGCGAATTTCCATATTGCGGATCTGTGAACCCGAGAATGTGGACATATAGATGCCGCAATAACCGGAGCCGAGTCCGGTGCCGTCGAGGATGATCTTGCTGGTACCGGTCGTCCCGTCGATGTCGTCGTTTTGGCCAAGCGAGATCGACGCGTTGATCGGCACGGTCATTCCGCTCGCAAAAACGATATCGTCAGCCGAATTGATCCCGACTCCTGCCGTGGCGAGCCACAACGAAGCTCCGCATGGCCCCGGCAAAGCCGGTACAAAGGTTGCCCCGCTTATCTGATTTTTCTCTCCGGTCGAGAGGGCTCGCGACATCGTCCCTTCACCGAGAAGAGCGGCTTCCTCAAGCGTCAAAACGCTGTCGCAATTGTTTCCGGGTCCGACCCAATTTACGGTGAGTGTCGCACCGGCGTGAGCCTTAGCGGCAAAACTAACTATAACGAATATCACCGCAAGCGATGCGACCAACGTTTTCGTCTTCATATTAACCTTCTCCCCTCTAAGCCTTTTTCCGCGTTGATTGCCGCGAGCGTGGTCACATTGCCGCCGGCATTCCACTCTGAAAGTGATGCAAGACAGACCAGCATCTGCAAGTTTTCGGTCTCGAAGTAATGGATGGCTCCGGCGTCGATCAACCGATATATTTGCCGCGTGCTAAGCCGCAGTACTTTGGCGGCATTTTCGGCCGTAATCATCGGCGAAGCGTCGGGGCACACCGAGCAACTGTGAGATCCGGTACCGTCAGCGCGTCTCACGCGCCAGATCTCGCGCTGTTCGAATGTGACTTCGAAGTGTGATGTCTTCATATTGCTCTTTCAACGAAAGCAATTGTGTGATATTTAAGTGTTGTTGTAGTTAAGGCTCGGTTAATGTTTGGTTAATATTGCGGTTAAGTTAATGAAGCCACAGACGCCGATTTACAAGTTTGGCGAATTTCGGCTGGATGTGTCGGAAAAACAACTGCGCCGCGACTCCGGCGAGATCGTGCCGATCCCGCCAAAAGCATTCGAACTGCTGCTCTTCTTGGTCGAAAATCCCAACCATCTCCTCGAAAAGAATGAACTGATGGACAATGTTTGGGCCGGAAGCTTTGTCGAAGAGGGCAATCTGAAGATCCACGTTCATAACCTTCGAAAGGTGTTCAACGCGGATGGAGCGGAATTTATCGAGACCATTCCTCGCCGCGGATACCGCTTTAATGCAGATGTCAGCGTTCTCGAAGGCGATCTGGTAGTTGAAAAGATCACGCAGTCGCGGTTAGCCATCGACGGGTTCGAATCAAGGGGTGAGCCTAGCAACCCATCGCGTCGTGCGAAATATTTGGTCGCGGTGCTCTCGTTGGTCGTCGTCGCACTCGGCGTCGCCGGAGTCTGGTATTGGGGGCGAAATCGCGATGCCGCACAGGGCATCGTTACCGCCGCCAAACGCGACACGACTATTGCCGTTTTGCCATTTCGCAATCTGACACAGGACCCAAAAGACGAATTTATGGTCGTCGGTCTGACCGATGCGGTGACCACCCGACTCGGTACAATACCGAGATTGACCGTGCGCCCGACGAGTTCGATCCTGCGGGCAACGTCATCGACCGGCGATATCGGCGAAAGGTTAAAGGTCGACGATCTTGTCGAGGGGACGATCCAGCGTTTCGGAGATCATTTGCGGATCACTGTCCAGCTCGTTCAAACTCGCGACGAAAAGATCCTTTGGTCGCGTAGCTTTGACGAAAAAGATTATAGCCTGCTCTACATCCAGGATATGATCGCCTCGAACGTGGCTGCCAACCTGATACAAGGGCTGTCGGACTCCGAACGCTCGTCCCTTACGCGGCCCGAGACCAATGACGCAAAGGCGTACGAATTGTACCTGCGCGGCCGACATTTTTGGAATATGCGAACGTCGGTCAGCCTCAAGCAATCCAACGAGTTTTTTGACCAGTCGATCAAACTCGATCCCAACTTTGCTCTCGCCTACGCCGGCAAGGCCGATGCCTACGAACTGCTCGCTGAATATGGCGGTATGGACGCGGCCGAGGCGTTTCAAAAGGCGCGTGAATCGAGCCGTGAAGCTTTGCGGTTAAATGAGGGGCTTGCCGAAGCCCACACATCACTTGCGTACGCACTCGCGTTTTACGATCGCAACTGGCCCGAGGCAGAGCGTGAGTTTTTGCGGGCGATCGAGCTTAAGCCTAATTATCCGACCGCGCACCAATGGTATGGCGAATATCTTACAATTTTTGGCCGCTTTGACGAGGCACTCGCCGAAACCCGACGGGCCGAGGATCTGGATCCGACTTCACCCATCATCCCGACCGATTGTGCCGCTATTTTTTACCTGAACAGACAATATGACCGATCGGCCGAAGAGACTCAAAAGGTGTTCGAGCTCGACTCGAATTTTGCCTACGGATATGCTTACCGGTGGATCGCACTCGAACATTCGGGCCGGATCCCTGAGGCGTATGAGGCCATAGTCAAGCTCGATTCGCTCTTTTACCCGGAGTCGGTGGTCGAAGCGGAACGCAACGCCTTTGCGGCCGGAGGCTGGGATGGTTTGTGGCGTCTCAAGTTTTCTCAAACCGAAAAGGCGCCTTTCGATAAGCTCTGGACCAACTACGTCAAAGCGATGGCGGCAGTCCGTGTCGGCGATACCGACAAAACCCTCGAATTCCTCCGGCGCTCGGTCGAGCACCGTGAGCGTTGGTCGGTAAATCTCAAATTCGATCCTCAATGGGACGCCGTCCGCCGAGATCCACGCTTTGCAGCCATCGAACAGAGTTTAGGCTTCTAAAAGATCTGACGAACGGCAAAGGCCGTGATTGCTCACGGCCCTTACTCACACCAAACTCCGATATTTCAACACGTTATCTGACAAACGCGTTCGGTAGCGGCGTATCGCCCGCGATTCCGAATTGCTGAATCAGGACGCCGGCAGTGGAGCGGTTGATGTACCAATTGAGGGTCGAGGGGCGATAGACTCCGGCGTCGGTCTTGCCGTCACCGTCGTAGTCGCCGGGAACCGGAATATCGCCAATGGTGCCAAAGGGGAACGCATAAAACGTCAGATCCTCGCTCCTAAGCACGAACCACTGCCCGGTCGATGGCCGCCAATATGCGACATCCGTCTTGCCGTCACCGGTGAAGTCTCCGGGAACGGCCTTGTCGGTCGGTTGGCCGAATTGGGTGGCGAAAGAACCGCCCGAGCTCTTGAGTATCCACCACTCAGCACCGCTCACGCCGGTCGGACGCCAGACAGCGATGTCGGCCTTGCCGTCGCCGTCGTAATCCGCAGGGACCGGCAGATCGGTCGGAATGCCGAACGCCTGTATGGTCGTGCCGCCGGTCGATGGACTGATATACCACGTCGCCGTCGAAGGCCTGAATACCGCCGCGTCCGCCTTGCCGTCGCCGTCATAATCCGCCGGTGCAGGCACATCGCCGTTGGCACCGAACGGGAATCCGTAGAATGTAAAATCCTCGCTTCTCAGCACAAACCAAAACCCGGTCGAAGGCCGCCAGTACGCGACATCCGTCTTGCCGTCACCCGTAAAGTCCACCGGCACGATCTTGTCGGTCGAGGCTCCGAACTGCGTCGCAAAATTGCCGCCGTTCGAACTGTTCAACACCCACCATTCACCTGGCCCCGGCCTGAAGATCGAAATGTCGGTTTTGGAATCACCGTCAAAGTCGAACGGTGAACGCACAATTGCTGCGTTATTTCCACCGCCGCCCCAGAATCCGCTCGTCAGGTTAAATGACCCGCCAGTCGATGTCGTCCCGGCGACCGCCTCGCCCATCGTGCCGTCGAGCGTGAAAGTCCCGCCCGCAGTTCGCCCCCCGCCTCCGCCTATCACCGACTTGGTGATCGTAAAACTGCCGCCCGACTGGGATCGGGCAACGCTGACTACCAAAACGGTCAACACCAAACACGCGATTATCAAACTGAGTTTCTTCATAACGATTCCTTCTAATTCCTAGCCCGGCAAACCTCCGCCGACGGGTTTTGTGAACAGACCAGAGCCTTGAACGCCTCGACCTGCATCTCAAGCGACTTGATCTTCGCGTCCTGTGCTTCGATCTGGGATTGCTGGCTGCTTATCTGCTTGTGTTGACCGCTGATCTGAGCCTGTTGTTCCTTAACGGCATTAATAAGAACCACCCCGATACGATCGTATTTGATACCTTGTATTTTACCTTCACGATCATAGGTTACTAGGAGCGGATCGATCTCGGCCACATCATCGGCGACAAGGCCGAGATCCGGTTCGGCGCGGCCTTTCCAGTCGAAAGTTACGGGCCGCATCTGGTTTACAAGGTTTAAGCTGCCCGTGAATGGCCGAATATTTTCTTTGTAACGCGAACTCGACGAGCAAGCCGCGAGAACATTGTTATTGGTAATACAGAGACTATTCGCCGTCGCTCCTGCTAACGTCCCGATCCGAACGGTGTCGCTGCCATCCCTACCCAGCTGAATCCGACTGCTCGCGGTTACAACTGCATTTGAACCCACAGCCGTTGCATATGTTAGATTGTCAACTTCGACATCCGCGAGGACGCCGACCAATGTATTGTGACTGCCGGTCGTATTCGTGGAACCCGAATCCTGGCCGAAAAACGAATTCTCTGATCCACTGATATTGTACGAACCCGCTACCACACCGACGAATGTATTGCCATTTCCGGTGTTAGACTCTCCGGCGTCTCGTCCGAAAAATGAATTGTTGAGTCCCGTTGAGCCGGAGCCCGCAAACGCTCCGACAAAAGTATTGTTGCCGCTGAGCCCGTTCAATGCACCCGCATTTATTCCGATAAAAGTATTGTTGGAACCGCCATTTTGAAAACCTGCCGCCTTGCCGAAGAATGAATTGCCGTTTGCCGAAAAATTCGATGTTCCAGCCTCGGCACCAAAATATGAATTGTTCAAGCCACCCAAATTCCCTTGCCCCGCTCTCCATCCAAAGAACGAATTTGCGCCGCCGGTCGTGTTCATGGCACCGGCACTTGTACCAAAAAAAGCGTTTCTTATGCCGGTGTTACTTTGCCCTATCCCGAGTCCGACAAAGGTATTGTCGGTCGCCGGTACACTCAGGACGCGGCTGCCGCCAATATTGAACTGCGTCCCGGCGTTGAAAATATTCGCAGAGCCCGTGCCGCTGACGTTGAAATTACTTGATGCCTGTGGGCTAGTCGTGTTTTGGACGTAATTCGCTGAACCAGCGGTTGGAGGCCGATCGTTGGTCAATCGCGGGTCGGTCGTTACGACATACTGGCCCGCAGCGACTCCGCCAAGCTGTAATGTGTTTACCGCATTAGCGGCGGTAAGACTCTTGACGGAATAGGGCGAACTGTTGACCTGTTGTCGCGGAGCCAACGGCGTAAATGCTCCCCCGCCTGCGGTCCTCACCCGGATCTCGAGAAAGCGGTTGGCTCCCGGAAACTGAGCGGCCCCAAAATCAAGGCTGACCGTAAATACGCCGCCCGCGACCGCGACCGTGCTTCGCGTCAGTGTCGAACCGATCTGCCCACCCGCAGCAACCGAGTCAAACAAAGCAAACTCAAAATCGTAGTTGCCAGTTGCCGGGTTTGCACCGTCCTTTAGGCTACCTTGATATGAAAATTCTGTTGTTTGAGCGAACATATTTCCGCACAGCAAAAAGAAACAAAATGCCATTGCCAAATACTTACTCGTTTTTTTCATTGCTTTGATCTCCCTCCAATGTCTGTCATCTGAAATTGATGGCAAATCGTAGCAAGTACCAACACCAAAGTCCTCAAATTTTCTCAAATATCTTCTCAAACTTTTCTCAAATGGTGCCGTATCGGCGTAAAAGTGTTAAATCATTGCGATTTAAGACAGTTTACTTTTGTAAACACACCTTGGCCGTCGGTCTCAATTCGCACACGATCTGCTTTAGTTCGTTGATCTCTCTCTGCTGTGCTTCGATCTGAGATTGCTGCTCTTTGACAGCATTAATAAGAACAACGCCGATCCGGTCGTATTTGACGCCCTCGACCTCGCCTTGGTCGTTGGTGGACGTAAGAAGAGGTTCAACGGCATTCACCTCTTCGGCGACCAAACCCATATCCGCTATCCCGCCGTCCTTCCAGTTGAATGAAACAGGACGCAGTTTGCGGATCAGCTCAAGGCCGGATGTGAATGTGTTGATATTGTCTTTGTAGCGCGCCGACGATGAACAGGTCGAGATCTCGTTCGAGGCGTTGCGGCACAATGCGGTCGAACCGGCGGAGCCGAGCTGGACCACCTTGACACGTCCGGTCCCGGTATCCATCACGAGGCTCCAGCCGCCGCCATTGACACCGAAAAACCCGACGCTACTATCGTTTTCCATGCCGACAAAAGCTCGCTCAGTCGCGGGGCTATTTTGGAAAAGGAAAATACCGGCCGAATTATTCCCACTTGTACTGCCACTCACCTGCTTGATTCGTACCCGATCGGCGACATCCAGCCTAAACGTGGGGTTTGTGCCGATGCCCACGTTCCCGTTTTCGAGAACAGTGAAGCCGCCGCCATTTACCTGCAATCTACCGGGAACAAGAACTGCGTCCAAGCCGTTCTGCCTGCCAAGCTGGATCGTATTGCTGGCCGATACCTGCGCTCCAGCTCCGATTGCCGTCGCATATTCCAGATCATCGGCATTGATTCCACTGTCGGCCCCGATGGCTGTGGTAAAACTTCCGGCTCGTTCTCCGTTAGCCGGAAAAAAGAGAAAGCCGGCACGACCGCCGAGAAATGTATTGGCGCTACCGGTCATATTGAGCCCGGCTTCGGATCCAATGATCGTATTGCGGCTTCCGGTCGCGGTCTGCCCGTTTCGATTTCGTCCGGCATCAAATCCGAATAGCGAGTTGTCGTTTCCTCCGACGTTAGAAATTCCTGAGCCTGCACCGAAGAACGAGTTCCTGCTACCAGAGATCGTTTTTTCACCAGCAAAAGCGCCAAAGAAAGAATTCGCAAGTCCATTGCTGTTCTTGCCAGCGCGAAAACCAACGAAGGAGTTGTTGAAAATCGACCCGTCATTTACTGCACCACCGGCCTCGACGCCTATCGCCAGATTGTTGAATTGATCAGTTGCGATAAACCGGTTGCTGCCAATGTTAAATTGATTTGCCGAAAGAATTCCGCTGACCGTGCCGTTGCCAGAGATGTCGAAATTAGGCAGAGGGTCGCGCGCGTCCGACATTCGCGGATCGGTCGTTAGCACATACGACGCCGCGCTGACCCCGCCAAGATCCCTTGCATTAACTGCAGAAAGTGCGTACGGGGTCGCGGTAAATTGATGTCTCGGAGTTAGAACGGTATAAGATCCTCCGCCTGCGGGTCGAACCGCAATTTCAAGGTACCGACCAAGGTTAAACCTGAATGCACCAACGCCAATATCCAGCACGACGCCAAACACGCCGTTTGTCACAGCGACATTCAATTTGGTCATTGTTGAGCCCTGTGGATTGCCTCCGGTCGAAGCGTCGTACACAGTGAATTGCATGTCATAATTACCGTTGGCAGGAACTCCGGAGTTCTGCAGATTTCCTTGATAGTTAAATTCGGACGACTGCCCAATTGCGGCATCGGTGCCGATTGTCAGAAAGATCACGATCGCTGCAAGAATTTTCATAAATATCTCCTTCACTTAAAGACGCGGAATTTTTGCGAGAATATTTCAGAAAATTTGTGATGGTCGCAATGTGATCAGCGTGCCCGGAGGCGTCAAAGATAAGAAACGGGCCGATCGCGGCCCGCCACGTCCGGAGGTTTTCGCCGCCGGCAGAATTTGGGGATTAATAGCTATCGCTGCTTGAACAACATATACCTGACGTTGTTTCGCGTCTGCGTCGCCCCGAGTTGTGTTCCATCCGAAACCGCGTCAAACAACGCAAACTCAAATTCATAATTCCGGTTCGCCGCGTTGGCACCGTATTTGAGGCTGCCCTGATAGTTAAACTCGGTCGTCTGTGCCGAACCGGCAAAAACGGTTGAAAGAACGATCAATAAAATTCCGATGCTCTTTTCTATATTTTACTCCTTGCAGAGATCGGCATCCTTATTTGTCAGGCAGATGATCCTCTTCATGGCGTCGATCTGACGCTGTTGGGTTTCGATCAGTTTTTGCTGCGATTCGATCTGAGCCTGCTGTTCCTTGACGGCGTTGACGAGCACAACGCCGATGCGGTCGTACTTGACGCCCTCGATCTGGCCGTCTTTGTTGTATGTGACGAGCAAAGGTTCGATCGCCGCGACGTCCTCGGCACCGAGGCCGAGGTCGCGCATCCCGCCGTCTTTCCAGTCAAAACTAATTGGCCGAAGCTGGTTAATTAATGACATTCCTTGCGAAAACTCTGAAACATTCCGCTTGTACTTGAGCGACGACGAACATAACGAGATCTCGTTCGACGCATTGCGGCAAAGCGGCGTCGCTCCTCCTAAACCGAGCGAACCGATCGACGTCGTGCCCGTTGTAACATTTGTGGTGAGGCTCCATCCGCCGCCGCCATTTCCGAAAAATCC
The DNA here is from genome assembly GCA_016720705.1 of Chloracidobacterium sp. Taxonomy (NCBI): domain Bacteria; kingdom Pseudomonadati; phylum Acidobacteriota; class Blastocatellia; order Chloracidobacteriales; family Chloracidobacteriaceae; genus Chloracidobacterium; species Chloracidobacterium sp. The sequence continues at coordinate 2,074,718 of JADKKB010000007.1, forward strand.
GAAGTTGCTCGCGTCCTTAATGCCGACGAAACCGCGGTCGCCATCGACACTGGTTGCGAGCCACATTCCGGGCAAGTTGCCGACTTCCTGATTGAGTCTCATTCTGCCGACGACGTCTAACTTGAAACCGGGCGACGCCGTGCCGATGCCGACATTACCGCCCGTGTCCTGAATTATCACCTTGCCTCCGTTTGCCGCTGAGCGGATATACCAGTCGCCGGTCACCCCAAAATGAATGTGACTCGAATTTGGTCCGATGGCCGTATTAACAAAACCCGCGGTGTTATCAAGTGACGTATTTCGCTTTGAGCGAACAGTCAGCGTAGAGCTCGGTGACGTCGTGCCGATGCCGACATTGGTATCGGCGACGGCACCGTTAACACCATTTATGCTGCCGAGCACCAGCGAATTGTTGGCGGCGGCGGTAGCCCGAGATCCTATCGCGGTCGCGTTCGTCAGATTTGTCGCGCCGAGATTTGCGTTGTTTCCGATCACCGTATTGCCGGACCCGGCCGCGTTGATCCCACCAGCATTCACTCCCACAAACACATTGCTGCTTCCGGATGTTGTGTCAAAACCGGCCGAATCGCCGAAAAAAGTGTTGCCGACACCGACTGTATTATTAAAACCTGATGCATATCCGAAAAATGAATTTGAACTGCTAACAGTATTTTTGAAACCCGCACGGTAGCCGAAAAATGCGTTTTGCGAGCCGTCAGAATTAACAGCACCTGCGTCCTTTCCAAAAAACGAATTGTAACTTGCGAGGTTGTTATAGCCCGCGGACGCCCCAAAAAAGGAATTGTCGCTGCCAAATACGTTTCCTCCACCGGCGTTTGATCCGTAGAACGAGTTTTTGGCCCCCATGTTTGAGTAACCCGCAGCAAATCCGTAAAACGAGTTATCACTTGAGTTGACGTTCGAAAATCCAGCATTTAGCCCGAAAAAGGCATTTGACTCACCCAGATTGTTTTGCATTCCTGCGTTTTTGCCAACAAACAGACTTGTTGCCGGAGCACTTAGGATCCGTTGGCCGGCAAGGTCAAACTGTGCCGCTGCACTGAGGATATTTGCGGTTCCGTTGCCAGAGATGTTGAAGTTGCCGGTCTGTTGCGAGGTGCTGTTTTGAATAAAATCAGCTCCGCCGCCGGTCGTGGTGACGTATTGATTTGCGGCGATCCCGCCAAGTTTTGCCGAATTCAGACTCTGTATTGAGTACGGTACGCTCTTGATCCGGCTTCGGGGAGTCAAGGTTGTATATCCGCCGCCCGATCCGCTCGGCCTAACGGCGATCTCGATGAACCTTGTCGCACCGGCCGAAAAAACACCCTCGCCAAAATCCAGTTCAACTGCGAAAACGCCGTTTACGACCGGAACGCTCGGGTATGTGTTTGAATTCAGAAAAACGCCGCCGGTTTCTGCATCCCATAGACTTATGCTAATAGCGTAATTGCCGGACGCGGGAGCAGCCCCATCTTTAAGGAAACCTTGATAGTTAAACGCCGTAGTCTGCGCGTTTGCGGCGCCGACGCTGAGTGTCAAAACGACTAAGATCGCTGCAAGAATTTTCATAAATATCTCCTTCACTTAAAGACGCGGATTCTTCTAGGAAATATTTCAAAAAAGTTCGTGCAGGTCGCGAGGCGATGATTGGCCGCGAGATGCCGGATATTCGCGTGTCAGTCTAACGCTTTTTGAACAGCGTGTACCTCAGCGGTTCATAGTCGCTGTCGGTCAGGATCAGCAAAAAGCCGCCGCGAACGGCTTGAAATTGTGCCCAAAATTTCTTTGCTTTGCCGCTGACGCGATTTGTTGCCGTCAGGTCCCAATCGCCGACGGTAAATTGTCCGCGATATTGCAATTTGGCAAAACGCGCCCCGCCGCCGCTCATATTGGCACTGTTGTGTGTGCTCTGATAACTGCCGTTGGCGGCAAATACAAATTCGTCCGAGGTCGAGATCGCGCTCATTCCCTGATAACCGTATGCGTTGTAATATTCGACACCGCCGCCGCCACCGCCGGTCCACGTTCCGGCCAGATCCTGAGCTGCAACGGCAAATTTGTTGTAATTGAGCATCCGGTTAAGGTCGTTCGGATGTGCAAACTGCTGCTGATACGCCGGTTTATTTGGAGCGGCAGTTACAATGACCCGCGCGCCGCCGTCGTAAACGATCTTCATCGTGACAAACAAACGCTTGCCTGTCTGTTTATCGACCGCGTCCGCCTGGCGGAAATAGATAACCGGATATTCGACGCCCGACCAGTTTTGGGCGTTACTGACATTGAAATATGGAGTGACGGTTCGGCTCCAATAATGATCATTGGGCTCGACGGTATTTGGGCGCGAGTCGTCCCACTCTTTATTGACATAGAAAAGTCGCACTTCCGTGTCGTTACGCGTAACCCGCACATAGTCGGCGTCGGGAACGGCTTTCCAACCGTCGTCAAAACCGGTTATGTATTTGGCGATCCCATAATTGCCTGCAGGTTGCTGCGGGGCAGTGATCTGCGGTTTCTGCGATTCGGGCTGGGTGTTCTTGAATTTCAGGGCATTACCCTCAAAACGCACGTCGTTCGGGTTAATTTTCAATATCTCCAGCAGCAACGCGCCGGAGATGACCTTTGCGAGATCGAGCATCTGCTTGTCGTTCGACTGCTTTGCCTGTGCGTAAAAGGCCAAAGGTATCGCGGCGAAACTGACATACGTGTCGTAAAGAAACTCCTTGTCCTTGTTCGGAACACTCGCTATTCCGGGCGTTTCGTCATACATCGCGGATATTGCCTGAAATAGATTCTCCTGGGCTTCTTCCGTCGGTTCGGGAGCGTCGTTGTAGATCGTGACGGTCGTGGCGATAAAAAAAGTCATAGCTGCTGCGAGGTTGTTTTTTCTGCCTTGTGGGGCTAACTGAGCGTCAAATCCACGCCTCGCATCGGCAAAAAGCTGCCTGAACAAAGTTCGTTGTTCGGCGTCTTGCCCGACCGTATCGGCAATTAGCTTAAAGTTGTCACCCGAAGCGGCGGGCGTGAAGAACGCCTGACTTTTCCGTGAGCTATTCGCCGCACCGGCTGGGTTTTTGCCGGATCTGTTTGCGGCCGCCTGCTGCGAGATCGCCCGTTGGATCTGCGTCTGAGTGTTTTGCTGTATGCTCCGCGTCGCCTCGGCAAGCCCGTTCGATTGATAGACCCGGCCGTAACCGCCGTTGTTGTCATCGGCGCCGGAATTGTCGGTCTGGGCGGGCGTGTCGGTCGCCAACGACGCAAATAGCACACCCAAGATCAGCGTTAGATAGATTCCGTTTTTCATAACTTCCTTAAAGATCGGCTATTTCGACAAGCGAATATTGCTCACATAAAACTCGTCGCCCGGGTCTGCGTTTGGAGCACTGCTCAGTCCAAATCCGAAAAAATTCCAACGAATGTTTTCGCTCAGCACGGCGTCCTCGATCATTTTCGTCCCGTTAAAATAGGTCGTCAGCAGCGATCCCTGGCGGACCAGTTTTACTTTGACGAGATTCTTGTCTTTGTAATAGAGTTGCGTCTTTTCGGCCTTATCCAATTTGTATCCGCCGCGGGCGTCAAAAACCTGTAGGCCATAGCGTCCGTTTTCGTTATTCCAATACGGATCGATCCATAGTGCGACACGTTCCATGCGCGACGACGTGTAGGCATTTATGTTGACGAGTTCGCGGTCATAGCGTTTGAGAGTGTTGTCATACGGTGCAGCCCCGAGGTGAAAGTAAAAACTAGGGCTATAATACGAGATGCTTTTGGTCCAACTGACCTCAAACTCCAAAGTAAAATTATTTGGCAGCGAGAGCACCGCATAGTCCGGAAAGAAAAGGCCTTCTTTGCTCATCGCCAGCCAATTGCCGGGTTGACCGGTCTTGTTCTTAACGATCCCGGTGATGTTGCTAACGGTCCATTTGCCCGGAGTTTGACCGACGGTGGCGTTGGCAAAATCTTCAAAATATGACCCGCCGCTTTCTCCGGTTGGAACAGTGTCCGCCGCAGGTTTGCCGGTGTTTCTGATCGGTGTGTCGCCCATCCCCGCGATCGTCGGCGGTTTCGGCATCGGACTCATCCCGACCATTTTCCGGATCACATTGAAATCGAATTCGTCTTCAAATTTTTTTGCAAAGGCGACTTTGGCAGGCGAATTGCCTTCCTGACGGTGCTGGACAACGACGACTTGCGGCTGCCATTTTGGCAACCTGGGGTCGTAGAAATCCTGATTTGCGACATAAGCAAATTTCCCTTTTCCTGTCCCCGTGCCAAATCGAATTTCGCTTGGCTGATTAAAGATCTCGTTGAAGTTCGAGATAAAAGCCTCGGATCGAGAGTCGGTGGCTTTTAATACCGTGTCCGTGAATCTGACCGCATTGCTTCGTCTGGCTTTGTTCTCGTCAATTGCTCGCTGCGTCTTTTGATCGCCTTCGCGGAGACTCTGGAAAAAGTTCTGCTTTTCGGCTTCGCTCATAACTCCTTTTTCAGCCGAAACGCGGTTAAAGGTCTTTTGCGAGGTCGCCAATACGCCTTCGAGCCGTTTGATCTCCTCGTCGATCTTTCTGAGCCAATATTCGCGATAGGATTGGGCAAACTCAAACCTACTGACCCGCCGATATGGCAGGGCTTTCCTTTCGGAAAAATACCAGCCCGAGAACTGTTGCTCATTGTTTTCGTTGAAGAAATAAATATTCTTCATTCCGTTTTTGTTTTCTACGATGCGGATATCTCCGCTCAGATTCAATCGCAACTCGGTTCCGGCGAGCGCCAGATCCCCCGAATTTCCATTCACGGCGAAGTCCTTAACGTCGTTCACTCGAAAATAGATCCAGTTGCCCGTTTCGCCTTCCGGTCCGATGACGTTCTTTCCCTGAGACTTGTAACAGACAATATCTTTGATCATGAAAAAGCCTTCGTAATATTGAATGTCATTTGGCGACGCGGTACTTATTCCCATTGCGTCAAAGATGCCTTGAGTGACCTCCAGGCCTTTTGGCGGTTGGGGAAACAGCCGCTGCATTTCCGAAATTACCGGATTCATCGCGTTTGCCCAGTTTCCGCTCTTCGTTTCAGGGCGGAGTTTCCAGGGCAGTAACGCGTTGTCGCCCGCCGCGTCCCCAGCGGCGTCGCAGAACGATTGACCGTGAGCTAAATTGGCGCTCATCAGTAAAAAGACGATCAGTAAAATTAATTGGGAACAATTTCGATTCTTCATAAACTTTCCTAGGTGCTAACGGTTTAGGTTTCCCCCAACAGGCACAAAATCAACGTCGAATAAACTCTCATTGACCGAGACCGAGTCGCGGGAAACCGTAAGTTCTGATACCGCGTAGTTGTCATTGGTCAGGCGAGCAACATTGGTTCGCGTAACACCGCCAACACTCGAAAAACTACCACCCATCAGTAATTTGCAGTCATTCAGAATCGCGGAGGCATAAGCGACTCTCTTCATAACATTTACATCAAAACCATCAAGCGGCGATTGTGCCATTACCGTTGAACCAAACAAGAACGCTGTTATTAAGATCGCGAATAAGACTGTTTTCACTTTTACCACCCTCCGGTTAGACCTCGGAAATTTTTCTCTAACTATAAACGCGGAAGTTTTGTTAAAATTTTTCAGATACCTAAAAAACAATGGCGAATGAAGTTACACGGCTATTGCAGGATTGGCGTGACGGAAAAAAGAACGCTCTAGATGAGTTGTTGCCGATCGTCTACGACGAACTGCGACGTGTCGCACGCAATTTGCTCAACAACGAATACGCCGAGACGCTTCCGACTACCGCCCTTGTTCACGAAGCCTACCTGAAACTCGCCGGACAGCACTCCGTCGATTGGGAAAACCGCGGGCAGTTTTTTGCGATCGCCGCGCAGGCGATGCGACGAATTTTGGTCGATCACGCCCGCAACCGCCATGCAAAAAAGCGTGACGGTATCAAGATCGTGCTCGACGACGCCGACGCGATGTCCGTCCAGATGGACGAATCGCTCATTGACCTCGACATCGCTCTTAAGGAACTGGCGGAGTTTGACGAACTGCAGTCTAAGATCGTCGAGCTTCGGTATTTTGCGGGACTCACCTTTGACGAGACGGCCGCAGTTTTGCAGATCTCGACCGCGAGCGTTTTCCGCGAATGGACCTTTGCCCGGGCGTGGCTTCACCGAAAGATCAACGGCGTCTGAAATAAAATCGCAAAAGTTACGCGTTTATCTATTAGAAGAAGATGCACGAGTCCGACTGGGCACATATTAAGGAGCTTTTTCACCATACGCTGGGGCTTAATGCGGCCGAGCGGTCGGCGTTTCTTGCCGGTGAGAGCGAAGCGGTTCGGCGAGAGGTTGCCGAACTGATCGCTTCCCACGAGAGCGCCGAAGACTTTATCGCGCGTTCGGCGGCTGACGAATACGGCCTCAATTCAAACGCGCTGATCGGTCAGCGGATCGGAAATTACACGCTGCTCGAGGTCGTCGGAACCGGCGGAATGGGCACGGTCTTTCGCGCAAGCCGCGAGGGGTTTGAAAAGGAATTTGCCGTCAAGCTGATCAAACGGGGAATGGATACCGACGCTGTTCTGCGGCGGTTTCAGCTCGAACGCCGCATATTGTCGCGTCTCGAACACCCGAACATCGCCGGCCTGATCGACGGCGGAACAACTGATGACGGTTTGCCGTACTTCGTGCTCGAGTTTGTCGCCGGCGTTCCCGTGACAAGATTTTGCGACGAACATCGACTAGAGGTGCGTGAGCGGATCGAACTGTTTCGCCGCATCTGCGCGGCGGTCAGTTACGCTCATCAAAATCTGGTCGTCCATCGCGACCTGAAACCATCAAATATACTCGTCACCGCCGACGGCACGCCAAAGCTTCTCGATTTTGGCATCGCAAAACTGCTTAGCTCCGACGAGAATGAGGCGACGGCGACGCAAGCACGAATGTTCACGCCGGAATACGCGTCGCCCGAGCAGCTAAACGGTTGGACGGTAACCACCGCGTCGGATGTCTACAGCCTCGGCGTCGTCCTCTACGAAATGCTGAGCGGCCAGCGTCCGTTCAGGTCAACCGGCAAGAGTTATCAGGACATCGTCAACCGCATAATGACCGAGGAACCTGCCCGCCCGTCGTCATTTGTCGGCGGCACAGAGCAGGCTGAGACCAGTGTCACTTCGCCTGACGACCGCCGTTGCACGGGCAGCGGAGATGCCGCAAAGTCCGCAGGCATTAGCGACCGCCGCTCACTCGAAGGCGATCTCGACAACATCATCCTCAAGGCTCTGCGAAAAGAGCCCGAACGCCGTTATCAATCGGTCCAGGAATTCTCCGAGGACATCCGGCGGCATTTGTCGGGCCTGCCGGTTACGGCGACCGCCGACACCAGGCTCTATCGGCTGTCAAAGTTTGTCGGGCGTCACGGAATGGGCGTCGCGGCCGGAACATCTGCTGCCGTGCTCATTCTTGCGGTCTCAGGAATCGCGATCTGGCAGGGAATTACTGCAAACCGCGAACGTGCAAAGGCCGAACGGCGTTTCGAACAAGTTCGCAAACTTGCCAATGCGATGATATTTGACTATCAGAGTGAGATCGAACGTCTGCCCGGCACGACACCGATCCGGCAAAAGATGGTTAGCGACGCGGTACTTTACCTCGATAATCTGGCCGCTGAGAGCAGTGGTGACACTTCGTTAAGGGGCGAACTCGCAAGCGCATACGATAAGATCGGCGACATTCAGGGCAATCCGTTTTTTGCCAATCTTGGCGATATGGACGGGGCACTCGCCAGCTACAACAAATCACTGGCTATCCGCGAGGATCTGCTCGCCGGCAACCCGGAAAACAAGAATCTTAAGTTCAACCTGTCACTAAGCCTCGGGTCGGTCGGCGATCTGCTTTGGGCAAAAGGCGAGTATCCGAACGCACTTGAGAAATACAGGCGTGCACTGATGATGGCCGAATCGGTGGCAAACGAAGAACCGCCAAACGCCCCAAATAAGTACGCTCTCGCCCATCGGCATTATTCTATCGGGCAGACCCTGCGAAAAATGGGGGATTCGGCCGGAGCTCTCGATAGTTTTGGCCGTGCGCTTGAGATCAACAAAGAACTGCTGGCCGCGGAACCGGGCAACACCGACTACCGCCACGCGGTGGCTGTCGCGTATTTGAAAACGGGCGACGTTTTTTACGACGCGGCCGATCTCCAGACGGCCCTCAGTTATCACCAACAGGCATCCGAGGTGCTCGAACCGCTGGCGAAGGACAATTTGGATGTAACTTCAAACCGTGAAATTGCTCTTTTCCTTAATCGGATCGCTATCGACAAACGTGGGCTCGGCGATATAAATGGTGCGGTCGAATCGGACCTCAAAGCGATCGCTGTCCAAAAAGAGATCTCCGGTCTTGACCCGAGAAACGAGCAGTCCCGACTCGACCTCGCCAATTATCAGCAGAGCTTGGCCGAATCTTACGCAAGGCTCGGCAAACGGGACGAGGCGGCCGGACTTTTAGCGAAAGCCGTCGTGGTATATGAAGATTCGCTAAAGAGGAACCCCGCCGACGCCGAGGTCGCCGCGTATTTGACCTCGGCACGCCGCTTGATCGAATACAACAAAGCTGGCTCAAACCCCCGTTAAACTTCGCCGCACTCGGCTAATTATCTACCGCACAAACGCGTTCGGTAGCGGCGTATCGCCCGCGATGCCGAATTGTTGGATCAGGACGCCGGCGGTCGAGCTCTGACGGCAAGACAAAAAAGGCCCGGGCATTCAAACCCGGGGCCGTTAGTTGCCTGCAAAATTCTGCCTACTGAGCCGTAAAATCCAGGGCATCGACGGCATCGTTGAGCGAGATGATCTGCGGAGTAAATTGGAACCGCTTGCTCTGGACCGCGACGGTGTAGGTTCCGCCGACCTCGACATCGTCAAAGCGGTAATACCCGAATGTACTCGTGACCGCACGGCGGATGACGCCTTGGCTGTCCGTAATGGTCACGACCGCGTTTCGCAGGCCGAGACCGGACGATGTAAGGACGCGACCCGCGACGGTCACGCCGGCGGCGGTTGGGGCGAGTGGTGCGGGACCCGCCGACCAATCCGAGAATTGCGATACGCCGGTCACGGTGAACGTCTTAGCCGCCGCGTTTACGCTCGACGGAGTCGCTTCAACCGTCAGATTCGTCGAACCGCTTCGCTTAAATGCCCGATAGCCTGATTCCGTGCCGTTGACGTCCGAGTTTGTATAGTTAAAGGTCAGATCCGTCGTGATTCCGGACCCAGTCAGAGACCAGAATCGCGATAGCGACAGAGCTTGCGGCAGGCCGATCAGGAAATTGTCCGAAACGGTCGCCGTCAGACTGCCGGATCCGTTTACATTCGTAGCGGTCAGCGGTGAATAGTTGTTCTGGTCGCCAAGCGGATAAGTGAAACTCTCGTTCACAGCTCCACAGAAATCACGGCGGACGCTCCCGACAATATATGCCGAACTTGAACCGCCCGTTAAATTTCCGCCGCACTGCACCTGGATCTGTCCGATATTCATCACCGAACTGATAGTCATTGACCGCCCACTCGGAATGATCCCGGTAACCAAACCGTTAGGAAGACCGTTCGACCAGTTGGCGGGATTATTAATATCGCCGTCCGCAATAGCGGTCGTGTCAAAGAACAGAACGGAGACGAAATTTTGTTCAACGTGCCCGACAAACCAACGGTTGCGTGTGGCATCAAAGGCAAATGTATTCGTGCCGTTTGTAACGTGCCCGACGACGCTGTTGCCGCCAAAGGCTCCGTCAGTAATCGGGCCGCCCGTACCGATCGCACCGTTGCCGAAGGTATAAGCTGAAGCATCCGTTCTAATCGGTGTCTGATTATCCCAAAACGCACTGTTGACAACATAATTTCCGTTGTTTAATGCCGATACTGAACTGCCCACATAATCGTCAGCCGTGTTACCGATCAGCGAATTTGAGACCGAAACTAATCCGACGGTGCCGCTTGCACCGTTCCCCCAAGTTACCGCACCGACATCCGATATGAAGACTGCCGGATTATCCCACCTCGTACTGTTGACAACGTAATTGCCATTCGTTAATGCCGTCACTCCGAATCCACCCACAAAATCGTCCGTCGTGCTGCCGATCAGCGAATTTGAAACGGAAACCAGACCAACCGTGCCGGTTGTTCCATTTCCCCAGGTTACTGCCCCGGCATTAGTTCTCATGGGTGACGGATTAGTCCAATTCGGACTGCTTACGACATAATTTCCGTTTGTTAGTGCCGTTAACCCGGAAAAGCCGACAAAATCGCCCGTGGTGCCGCCGATCAGCGAATTTGAGACGGAAACTAAGCCGACCGTACCGCCTGTGCCGTTTCCCCACGTTACCGCTCCCACATCCGCGATCGCAGGTGCCGGATTATCCCAATTCCTACTGCGGACGACATAATTGCCGTTCGTTAATGCCGCTAATCCGAAAATGCCGACATAATCGCTCGCCGTGCTGCCGATCAGCGAGTTCGACCCAGAAACTAACCCGACCGTGCCGCCTGTGCCATTGCCCCAAGTTGCCGCACCGACATCCAATATCGCAGGTGACGGATTATCCCAATTCGGACTGCCGACAACGTAATTGCCATTCGTTAATGCCGTTACTTCGCTATTGCCCACATAATCATTTGCCGTGCCGCCGATCAGCGAATTTGAGGCGGAAACCATCCCCACTGTGCCGCTTGCCCCATTTCCCCAGGTTACCGCTCCGACATCCGATATCGCGGGTGACGGATTATCCCAATTTGGACTGCGGACGACATAATTGCCATTCGTTAACGCCGTGACGCCGCCAAGACCAATCCAATCATTTACCTTCACGCCGATTAGCGAGTTTGAAGCGGAAACTAATCCGGCGGTGCCGCTTGCACCGTTCCCAAGGGTTGCCGCACCCGCATTTGTTATCAGCGATAGCGGATTGTTCCAAGCAAAACTGCTAACAACATAATTGCCGTTCGTTAATGCTGTTATTCCGCCGATGCCGACCCGATCGTTTTCCGTGCCGCCGATGAGTGAGTTACTAATTGACACCAAGCCCCTAACGCCGCCAAAGCCGTTCCCCCAGGTTACTGCTCCTGCCTCTAGTATCGCGGGTGCCGGGTTATCCCAATTCGGACTGCCGACAACATAATTACCGCTCATTAATGCCGTTACTCCACCATTGCCGACACTATCGCTTTCCGTGGCGCCAACTAGCGAATTTGAGATCGAGACCAAGCCGACCGTACCGCTTGTGCCGTTTCCCCAGGTTACCGCTCCAACATCTACTATCGCGGGTGCCGGATTATCCCAAAACGGACTATTGACGACATAGTTGCCGTTGGTAAGGGTCGTTATCGCGTTCACGCCGACAAGGTCATTTTCTGTGCTGCCGATGAGCGAATTTGAAATAGAAATTAACCCGGACGTGCCGCTTGTGCCATTCCCCCAGGTTACCGCTCCAACATCCAATGTGGCAGGTGCCGGATTATCCCAATACTGACTGCGAACGACATAATTGCCATTGGTTAGGACCGTCATTTCATCAATGCCCACAAGATCGCTTGCCGTCGAACCGATGAGCGAATTGGCGCCGGAAATCGCACCGCTGCAGCCAGTCGTTGCATTACACCACGTTACCGCACCGACCTCCGCTATCACAGGTGATGGATTGTTCCAATTTGGACTTCTGACGACGAAATTGCCGTTGGTTAATACGGTTACTCCATTATTGCCGACCAAATCACCTGCCGTGCTTCCGTTCAACCTACTAATCATCGCGAGCGTCACGCCATTAAACAAAAAAACCGCCCCGACATCGTTTGCGCCTGAGGGAATATCGTAGTCGGGGGCGGTTACAACAATGTTTCCGTTCGGAAGCACGGTCACTGTATCGCCGAAACGCGGGGTTCCCGCGGCACCGATGAAGTTGATTTGCGAAGACGGAGCGAACGGCGCTTCACGGAATTTTGAATCGGATGGATCGCGTCTGTCCTGGGCCGGTGCCGGCGATACGGTCATACCCACAAAGACAAGCGAAAAAAGAGCAAGGGCGGCAATCAAACGGATCATACGTGCTTCCTCAAGGAACAATCAAACGATGGCTGCCATCGAAGCCATATTGTAGTCTAGAATTCCATCTGGCTGATGGCAACACGGCATTTTGTTGTCGACAAGCAAATTCAGAGCAATGCGTAATTTGAGATTCGCCCGTCGGCATTGTCGTTGTGAAGGCTCCCGCCCCCAAACTGTCTTGCTTCTGAGCAATCGAATCAGGATCTACGAGGTATCGCCCACCTAAAAGCGACTAGGGACACGGTGGCTCCTCAATTTAAGGCCCCCACAAACCAACCCTCTATTTTCCGTGAGGGCTGCACCAAAATGGGGGCACGTCGAACCGCCTCTGGCCATTCAGTTAGGCGTTTCGATCAACGCACAAACGCGTTCGGTAGCGGCGTATCGCCCGCGATGCCGAATTGCTGAATCAGGACGCCGGCAGTGGAGCGGTTGATGTACCAATTGAGGGTCGAGGGGCGATAGACTCCGGCGTCGGTCTTGCCGTCGCCGTCGTAGTCGCCGGGAACGGGAATATCGCCAATGGTGCCGAACGGGAACGCATAGAACGTCAGATCCTCGCTCCTAAGCACGAACCACTGTCCGGTCGATGGCCGCCAATATGCGACATCCGTCTTGCCGTCACCGGTGAAGTCTCCGGGAACGGCCTTGTCGGTCGGTTGGCCGAATTGGGTGGCGAAAGAACCGCCCGAGCTCTTGAGTATCCACCACTCAGCACCGCTCACGCCGGTCGGACGCCAGACAGCGATGTCGGCCTTGCCGTCGCCGTCGTAATCCGCAGGGACCGGCAGATCGGTCGGAATGCCGAACGCCTGTATGGTCGTGCCGCCGGTCGATGGACTGATATACCACGTCGCCGTCGAAGGCCTGAATACCGCCGCGTCCGCCTTGCCGTCGCCGTCATAATCCGCCGGTGCAGGCACATCGCCGTTGGCACCGAACGGGAATCCGTAGAATGTAAAATCCCTCGCTTCTCAGCACAAACCAAAACCCGGTCGAAGGCCGCCAGTACGCGACATCCGTCTTGCCGTCACCCGTAAAGTCCACCGGCACGATCTTGTCGGTCGAGGCTCCGAACTGCGTCGCAAAATTGCCGCCGTTCGAACTGTTCAACACCCACCATTCACCCGGCCCCGGCCTGAAGATCGAAATGTCGGTTTTGGAATCACCGTCAAAGTCGAACGGCGAACGCACATTGGCTGCGTTATTTCCGCCGCCGCCCCAGAAACCACTCGTCAGGTTAAATGACCCGCCAGTCGATGTCGTCCCGGCGACCGCCTCGCCCATCGTGCCGTCGAGCGTGAAAGCCCCGCCCGCAGTTCGCCCCCCGCCTCCGCCTATCACCGACTTGGTGATCGTAAAACTGCCGCCCGACTGGGATCGGGCAACGCTGACTACCAAAACGGTCAACACCAAACACGCGATTATCAAACTGAGTTTCTTCATAACGATTCCTTCTAATTCCTAGCCCGGCAAACCTCCGCCGACGGGTTTTGTGAACAGACCAGAGCCTTAAATGCCTCTAACTGCATCTCAAGCGACTTGATCTTCGCGTCCTGTGCTTCGATCTGGGATTGCTGTTCTTTGACGGCGTTTACTAGAACAACACCAATACGGTCGTACTTGACGCCCTCGACCTGGCCGTCTTTGTTGTAGGTGACGAGCAAAGGTTCGATCGCCGCGACGTCCTCGGCGCCGAGGCCGAGGTCGTGCATTCCGCCGTCTTTCCAGTCGAATGTTATTGGTTTGAGTTGATTGACCAGGTTCAGACCGAAATCGAATCGGCTGATGTTAGTCTTGTACCTCAGCGAAGATGAGCAGGTCGAGATCTGATTCTGGACGTTGCGACAGAGAGCCGTTGATCCGGCGGAGCCCAATGCTCCCAAGCTCATCGTTCCGTTGACTCCTAACTTGTCAGGAGTGTTTGCTGTGCCGATGTTAACATTTCCATTCGGAAAAGAGATGCTCGTGATAGCGGGACCGGCGCGATTGACCGTCAACCACCCCGTTTCGGAAGTCTCGGCATCATTTAATGCGGTAAAGGTGAGAGAGTTTGTTGTCGCATAGTTTTGCCATTTTTTTGCGTCCACCGCGCCGCCCGTGAAGTTAAGCGAATAACGTGGAAAGATCGCCGTCGTGTTGCCCTCGACCCTTACGTTCTCCCCGACGACATGAAGCCTGTAGCGGGGATAGGTTGTGCCGATGCCGACATTTGTATCGAAGGTCGCGCCGTTGAAGCCATTTACGCTTCCCAAAACAAGCGAATTGCTTTGATCCACTCTTGCGTTTGCTCCGATAGCGGTTGCGTTGGTAAGAAAAGAGACGCCTACATCTGAGTTCGCACCGATTAACGTGTTTTTATTGCCTCCCGTGTTTGTTGCTCCGGAGCCTTCCCCAAAAAACGAATTAAAGTTACCGCTCGTGTTTAAGGATCCTGCGTTTCCCCCAAAAAACGAATTGTCGTAACCGTTCGTGTTTGAGGATCCCGCCGATTCTCCGAAGAAAGAGTTCCAAATTCCCGCAGTAGTCGCGGCGCCCGCACCAAAACCTGCGAATAGATTGTGGGTGCCCGCCACGCTCAGCACGCGGCTACCGCCGATATTGAATTGTGTTGCGGCGTTCAAGACATTCGCGGTACCCGTTCCGCTGATGTTGAAATTGCTTGTCCCTTGTGCGGATGTGCCGTTTTGAATGTAATTTGAGCTTCCCGGCAGCGGCGATCTCGCATCGGTCAGCCGGCCGTCGTTAGTCTGCACAAATTGATTCGCGGCGACGCCGCCGAGTTGTGCGGCATTTGCTGCGTTGGTAGCGTTGCTAGCATTGATCGCGTTTGTTGCATTTATAGCATTGTCCGCGTTGGTCGCATGTGAGACCGTGCCGTTGATCGATCCCGTCACGGAAAGAGTTCCCGGAACAACGACGGTGTCCTGGCCTGCATTTCTTCCGAGCGCGATCGTGTTGCTGGCCGACGCGATGGCACCGGCCCCGATGGCGGTGGCGAAGTTCAGGTTGGCCGAGCCGACATTTGCTCCGTCGCCGATCGCCGTGTTGAAGGTTCCCGAGACATTTACATTCCCCGACGCGCGACCGAAAAACGAGTTGTTCGAACCGGTCGTCGTTCCAGTCCCGGCCACGCTACCGAAAAACGAGTTGTTGTTACCAGATTGATTGGCCTGGCCCGCCGCCCCGCCTACAAAAGTGTTGTCGCTGCCAAGCGTGTTGTCGCGGCCTGCGGTCACCCCGAAAAACGCATTTCGGTTTCCGTTGGAATTGGCGGCTCCCGAGTTGCTGCCAAAGAACGCGTTAAATCCGCCGCTCGAATTCAATTCGCCGGAACCGTTGCCGAAGAACGAATTATCATTTCCCAGAAAATTCGAGCGTCCGGCGTTGGCTCCGAAAAACGCGTTGTTTGACGTATTTGACGTTCCCCCAAGTCCGGCCCGGTAGCCCGCGTAGGTATTTGCGAGGCCGCCATTCGGCGTACCGGCTTCGAGGCCAAACACTAAATTTGAACTGACCTGACTTGCGAATCGTTGTCCGCCAAGCCTGTATTCGAAGGTCGAATTAACATTTTGTCCGGACAACGTGCCGCCCGCCGTGCCGTTTCCACTAATATTGAAATTGGTTGCCGGTTGCTGGCCCGTTGTATTTTGAACATAATTCCCACTGCCGGACAGTGGACTGCGAGCGTCTGAGAGTCTGGCATCGCCGGTCAAGACATATTGGCCCGCTGCCACACCGCCGAGGCTCAATGCATTGGTAGCCGACGCGGCCGTATTGGCATTGGCGGCGGTGGCGGCAGTATCCGCACTCAGGCTCTTAACCGCATACGGTGAGCTGTTTACTTGTTGTCTTGGCGAAAGCGTGGTCAATGCCCCGCCGCCCGTAAGCCGCACGCGGATCTCAAGAAAGCGGGTTGCTCCCGGAAACTGGCTGCCGAAATCGAGCTTTACCGCAAATGTACCGCCCGCGACCGCGACGGTGTTCCGTGTCAGTGTCGAACCGATCTGCGAGCCTGCCGCTAGGGAATCGAAAAGGGCGAATTCGAAATCGTAATTGCCCGTTGCGGCACCCGCACCGTCCTTCAGACTTCCTTGATATGTAAATTCGGTCGATTGGGCAAAGACGGCTTGGTTCATAAGCAGCAGGCCGGCAAACAAGATTGTAGTGGCGATCAGTTTAGTCATATTGGTCTCTCTCGGTAAATCAGGTCAAAGTGACGTTTTATTGTCTTACCTTGACTACGCGTAGAAACCGTCCATTTTGGCTCACGGTTTTTTGCAAAAGTTAACCAGGCGATTTCCCGCACAGATCAGAGCCTTCATCTCCGCGATCTGCTTAACCTGCAAGTCGATCTGCAACTGCTGTTTTTCGATCATTTTTTGCTGTTCCTTGACCGCGTTGACGAGCACGACGCCGATGCGGTCGTATTTGACGCCCTCGACCTCGCCTTTTGCGTTATATGTGACGAGTAAAGGCTCGATCGCCTCGACATCCTCGGCACCGAGGCCGAGATCGTGCATACCGCCGTCTTTCCAGTCGAAAGTGATCGGGCTCAGGCGTGTGACAAGATCGAGGCCAAACCCGAATCGATTGATGTTAGTTTTGTACCGCAGCGAAGAAGAGCACGGGAAAGTAATACGATTCGCGGCATTTAGGCAGACCGACGTAGACCCGGCTCCACCGGGAGCACCGATAACGAGAGTACCATCGATAACGGTCGAGCCGGCAATTCGCACAGAATCTGAGCCATTCGATCGCCCTAGAAAGATCGAGTTGCTTTGACTAGCGACCGCATCTGCCCCGATAGCGGTAGCATATGTCAGATTTCCGCTCGTAACGTCGGCACTATTGCCAACGATCGTGTTGTTATTGCCTGTGACGTTTGTATTTCCGGCTGCAGTTCCGACAAACACGTTGGACGAGCCGGACGTATTTCCGCTCCCAGCGGAATAGCCATAAAAAGCGTTGCCACCGCCGTTGATGTTTGATTCACCAGCCTGGCCTCCGAAAAATGAGTTCACGATCCCGGTTGTATTGAGGACCCCGGTATTCGCCCCGAAAAATGAATTTGCGCCGCCTGTGGTCGATTGTCCTGCCAGATGGCCAAACATCGAATTAAGGCCTGAACTTGTGTTCGCCTCACCGGCACGAAATCCGAAAAATGAATTGCCGACGCCAGTCGTATTTGCAAACCCTGACGCTCGGCCGAAGAAGGAGTTGCCGCCGACGGTTGTATTCGCGCCGGATTCGGCACCGAAAAATGAGCTGTCGCCGGAATTGGCACTTTGTCCCGCATTCCGTCCGAAAAACGAATTGCTACTACCGGTTTGATTGTTGACGCCGGCGCCGTATCCGAACGAGGAATTAAAGTTTCCGCCTGTATTCGCGACTCCGGAAAAGGCACCAAAAGAAGAATTTTGGCCGCCTGTTGTATTGTTAGAACCTGCAAAACTGCCAAAAAAGGCATTATTGCTGCCGGTAGTGGACGTATTGCCAGCCCAGAAACCGAAGGCTGAGTTTGCGACGCCCGTCGTATTTGCGCTGCCCGACCGGTAACCAAAAAACGAATTCTGAAGACCGGTCGTATTTGCCAGACCCGAAAGGGCTCCGAAGAATGAATTTTGGCTGGCGAGATTATTACTTCCGGCACTCGAACCGAAAAATGCATTATCGGAACCGATGAGATTGTCAACGCCCGCATTGGCGCCGACAAAAGTGTTGCTGCCGCCGGTCGTGTTCTTCATTCCCGACTGTGCACCGAAAAAGGCGTTATTGCCCGCAGTCGTATTAGCACCGCCCGAAAGCGATCCAAAAAACGCGTTTAGGCTGCCGATCGTATTTGAGTCGCCTGCATTTGCGCCAAAAAACGAATTCACATTGCCAGAGGTATTTGACGCTCCGGTGAGATAGCCGAAAAACGAATTTCTCTCGCCGCCGATATTCAACTGGCCTGACCCGGAACCAAAGAACGAATTACCCAAACCACTCGTTGTCATTCGGCCCGCCGACGCGCCAAAAAAGGAATTGTGAAACCCGTTGTTGCTAAGGCCCGCCTCGTCGCCGAAATAGGAATTAGATTGGCCTACTACGTTCGCGGCTCCCGTTCCCCGACCGACAAAGAGGTTGTTGTCTCCCGCCGAGCTGATCATGCGAATGCCGCCGATATTGTACTGGGCTGCGACATTTAATATGCCGGGAATATTGACGGAATCCTGGCCCGCACTCCGTCCGAGAGAGATGGTATTGCTGGTCGCGACGCTGGCATTTGCTCCGATCGCCGTCGCAAATTGGAGGTCGGGAGCCGTGACCTCGGCATTGGTCCCGATCATTGTGTTTGCAAATCCGGTTATGTTGTTTCCGCCCGCCGATTGTCCAAAAAATGCGTTGCTGGTGCCTGTCGTCGTGGCGACGCCAGCACTGCCGAAGAATGAGTTATTGTTGCCAGTCGTATTTGCAGCACCAGCATTTTGGCCGAAAAACGAGTTGTTGCTCCCCGTCGCGTTTGTTGCACCGGCTCCGACGCCGGCAAAAATATTGTTCGTTCCTCCGTTACTCAGAATACGGGACAATCCTATGTTGAATTGTGTGAGTGCCGTAAAGGTGTTTGCCTTTCCTGTTCCGCTAATGCTGAAATTGCTCGTAGGTTGCTGGAAAACCGAGTTTTGAATGTAATCTGCGCTTCCCGCAATCGGCGCCCGGGCGTCGGTCATTCGTGGGTCGGTCGTTACGACATATTGGTTTGCCGCGACTCCGCCGAGTTGGGATGCGTTAGTTGCTGTTGTGGCAGTCGTCGCGTTGGTCGCATTATCCGCAGTCAGTGTTTTTACCGAATACGGAGAGCTGTTTATCGGTGACCGCGGGGTCAATGGCGTAAATGCCCCGCCGCCTGCAGTTCTGACCCTGATCTCAAGAAAGCGGTTGGCTCCCGGAAATTGTGTGCCCCCGAAATCAAGGCTGACCGTAAATACGCCGCCCGCGACCGCGACCGTGCTTCGCGTCAGTGTCGAACCGATCTGCCCACCCGCAGCAACCGAGTCAAACAAAGCAAACTCAAAATCGTAGTTGCCGGTTGCCGGATTTGCACCGTCCTTCAGACTGCCCTGATAGTTAAACTCCGTCGTCTGTGCCGAAGCCGCCCCGAATAAAATTACGGTAAGAACCATCGCCAAAAATAATTGAATCACCTTTCGCATAACATAATCCTCCGTTAAGTTGTAATGAGTCATCCGCACTAGTGCTCCGAAAATCACGCATCGTCAACCTATTGTTGACCTCGGCGATAATGCCGTTGCGTCCGGCCTCAGCTCGCAGACGATCTGTCTTAGAGCATCGATCTCGTTTTGTCGTCTGTCCATTGTTTTTTTCTGCTCGTCGATCTGCTCCTGCTGTTCCTTGCCGGCCTTGACAGGCACGACGCCAACAAATTCTTACTCGTACCGGCAGCATCCGGTTTTTTAGCTCAGGGCGTCTTTGGACGCTGGTCCTGTTTTGTACGCAGGGCGTCATCACGAGCCGGTTCGTAGTTCATGCCGCGCTCCTTTGGCTGGCCGTAGAACTCCGGGTACTGATACGTCCCCTTTTCCAGCCCTTCTTTTTCTGTTTCGACGGGTGCCGCACGGTTTCGCATCCAGAGATCGTTGCGGACCGCCTCGACACGCCACGAGACCTTTGCCCCCGGAGCTCCGCCCGCGATGCGGAATGAAACCTTTGGCACTACCTCGCCCGGCATCGCTTTTGCGCCGGCAGCGAGCTTATCTTCGCTGATCTCCTCGGCGATATGCAGCATCGGCATCGGTGCCCCCATCGCGGTCAGCGTGTACCGCGGGTCTTTGTTGATGGATGCGAAGTATGCGGGAAGTTCGACGACAGCGGTGCCATCGCTGTCAAGGATCACTTTGCCCGAATAGAAATTGATGACCTCGGGCGACTCGGCGGAGTAGTGGAGGAGGTACTTGTTCGCGGGATCATTCGGATGGTCGATGCGGAACGACTTGGTGCCCGACGCACCCATGTTGCCGCCACTGTAAACCCCATATCCTGTAGGGCTGCTGGCAAAACCGCGTACGCCGAAGGTAGAGCCGGTTACCCCAGTCGCCCAGCCGAACACGCCAGCCCCGTCCGTGCTGGAGCTCTGGCCCCACACGCCGTAGGTGTTGCCGCTACCTGCCGTTGAATTGCCGTACACGCCGGTCCCGTCCAGGCTTTCGCTCAAAAAGTATCCGCCGTACGTGGTGGCGTTAAGCGCGGTCGAAGTGCCGCGCACCCCCGCCGAATTGAACAATGTTGAACTGTTTGTCCCGCTGATGATCGCCGTAGAGGCCGCGCCTGTCAGACTAAGCGGGTTCGGCAGAAGGGAAGCGTTCAAGGTGCCCGCGTTGAGGTTGTCCGCGTTCTGATAAAATGCCGATGGCTGCCCGTTGAGTTGCGTGGCGTTGGTCGCGGTTGTGGCCGTCGTTGCGTTGGTCGCGTTAACAGCATTAGTCGCATTTGTCGCGGTTGTTGCCATCACCGCGTTCGTCGCGTTTACCGCATTTGTGGCATTCGTAGCATTTGTTGCGGTCGTCGCATTATCCGCATTCAAACTTTTCACCGAATATGGTGAACTATTGACTTGTTGTCGCGGCGCCAACGGCGTATAAACCATGCCGCCCGAAAGCTTAACCCTGATCTCAAGAAACCGGGTTGCCCCGGGAAACTGGCTGCCGAAATCAAGCTTTACCGCGAACGTGCCGTTAGCGACCGCAACAGTGTTTCGAGTCAAAGTCGAGCCCTGTTGGGCTCCGCCCGAAAGAGCGTTGAATAACGCAAATTCAAAATCGTAGTTGCCGTTTGCGGCATTTGCACCATCTTTCAAGCTACCCTGATAGGTAAACTCAGTCGTCTGTGCCGAAGCCGCCCCGAATAAAATTACGGTAAGAACCATCGCCAAAAATAATTGAATCACCTTTCGCATAGAACCATCCTCCGAGTAGATTGTCGTAAATGTCCTTAGATATCGCCCAAAAAAAATTGACTTCAGTCTATGTTCACCTGGGCGAACACCCTTTCGCGGCCGGTCTCAATTCGCACACGAGTATTATTAATTGGCTGATCTGCTCTTGCTGTTTATCAATGAGCTTCTGCTGGCCTTCGATCCGGGCCTGCTGTGCCTCGAACTGCTTCAGCAGATCGCTGATCTCCGTTTTTTGTGCCTCGTTCTCGGTGGACAGCTCCTTGATCGCGGCTAGCATCACGCCGGACATATCGCCGGAGTTGATGGTGGTCGGCGAGCCGAATGAACCGATCTCGTCGCGGCCAAAAGCCGAGTAGAAATCCTGTGCCATCGGGCCGTAATGGCGAAACGACTTAGCATCCTGGCCGATGTAGTTCCAACTGGTCATATTAAACCCGCGGATCTTACGCAGAACGTCCTTACCGCTGACGGCGAGAAAGTTCTCTTTCAGGTTTTTATCCGACGAAAAGGTATATGCGACCTGACCCTCGATGACCGTAACGGCGGCGTTGCCGATCCGCACCTTGTTGCTGGCGTTAACGATCGCCATGGAGCCGATCGCTGTGACATTTGAAAGGTTGCCCGACGATACATCCGCGCCAATGCCGATGATGGTATTGCCCTTGCCCGTCGTGTTAGATTGACCGGCCTCATAGCCGAAGAACGAGTTGTAATAGCCCGTCGTGTTAGAGTAACCGGCATTCACGCCGACGAACGAGTTGTAATAGCTCGTCGTGTTAGAGTAACCGGCACTGTTGCCGACGAACGAGTTGCCGAAGCCCGTCGTGTTCGCTTGACCGGCAGACGACCCCACGAACGAGTTGTTGTCGCCCGTCGTGGTTGCGTTGCCTGCATTTTTGCCAAAGAACGAGTTGCCGGAGCTCGTCGTGTTCGCTTTGCCTGCATTATAGCCAAAGAACGAGTTCGAGCCGCCCGTTGTGTTCGAGTACCCGGCACCCGAGCCGAAAAACGAATTAGCGAGGCCCGTTGTGTTCGAGTAACCGGCATCCCTGCCGACGAACGAGTTATCGCCACCCTCCGTGTTTGCGTTGCCGGCAGAATAGCCGACGAACAAGTTGTTCTCGCCCGTTGTGTTCGCTTTGCCGGCATTCGAACCGAAAAACGAGTTCGAACCGCCCGTCGTGTTCGATTCGCCGGCAAGTGAGCCGAAGAACGAGTTCCATTTGCCCGTCGTGTTCGCGTAACCGGCAGACCCACCGAAGAACGAGTTGTAATAGCCCGTCGTGTTCGCGTAACCGGCAGACGACCCGACGAACGAATTGTTAAAGCCTGTCGTGTTTACGTAACCGGCAGATGAGCCGACGAACGAGTTGGAGGCGCCCGTCGTATTTGCCTGGCCTGCACCAACACCGGCAAAGAGATTAGCAGACCCCAGATTGCTCAATATGCGATTGCCGCCAATATTGTACTGCGTTCCGGCTCTGAAAATACCCGCAATGCCTGTGCCGCTGATGTTGAAATTACTTGATGCCTGTGGGCTAGTCGTGTTTTGGACGTAATTCGCTGAGCCCGCCGTTGGAGCTCTGTTGTCGGCCATTCGCGGATCAGTCGTGACGACATATTGCCCTGCGTTGACTCCGCCAAGTTGTAGAGCGTTGGCCGCATTAGTTGCGGCAAGACTTTTTACCGAGTAAGGCGAACTGTTGACCTGTTGTCGCGGAGCCAACAGGGTAAATGCTCCCCCGCCTGTAGTTCTGACCCTGATCTCAAGAAAGCGGTTGGCTCCCGGAAATTGTGTGCCCCCGAAATCAAGGCTGACCGTAAATACGCCGCCCGCGACCGCGACCGTGCTCCGTGTCAGTGTCGATCCGATCTGCGAACCTGCGCCCAGCGAGTCGAACAGCGCAAACTCAAAATCGTAGTTGCCGGTTGCCGGATTTGCACCGTCCTTCAGACTGCCCTGGTAAGTAAATTCGGTTGTTTGAGAGAAAACCGGGGTCAACGAAAAACAGACAAACAAAACAAAAAGAGCGATCCCGGAATTCAATTTCATACGTTCCTCCTGAGAAATGGTTGTGAGAACAAGTGGTTACCAGACACGCTGATAATCGTATCTGTTTTTATTAATGCGCCGTTTCTTCATAGATAGACCGATCTACCGAAAATTCAACCCTTTTTATGGGACTACATTACTCATATTCACGCGGTCAGGCGGGCCGCTCCGACCGATCGTACCCTGAATAGGCTCCGAAAAACGCAATGACCAAAATTGCCGTTAATAATAATTGAACTGCTTTTTGCATAACATCATCCTCCGAGTAGATCGTCGCGAATGGGTCGCATTTTATATCGAATATCGCTCAATGTAAAGACTGAATGTTCATTAGTATAGTTAGCACTTTATACATCCGAAATTTGTAATAGGTGAGATGTCCGCTTTTGGGACAAAGGATCATAGAAACCCAGAGTTCAGATGACTGAGACTCAAGTTTTTAGCCAGCCGAGTATTCTTGGCTTGGCCAATTGATCCCGCACCTAACGCATCGGTGTCGGGCAAAATCTATTGCAGTTTGGACACTAGCGAAATTCGATATTTCCGCCGGAGACGTTTATGTTATTCGGATCAGTCTTTAAGATCATCTCGATCAACATACCCGCAATTTGCTTGTACGCCTTGAGTGTTTCGCGGTTATTGGTTTGCTTACCTTCGTTATATCCGGCTAGCAGAAGACCGCTGAAGCCGATCAATTTGTTGTAATAGTCCTGTTTTTCGCGATTCGGGATCTTGGCAAATTCGGGCACGCTGTCGATGACCTGACTAAATCCGTTAAAGAAATTATCGGCACCCGCCTCGCTTGGCTCAGGCCCGTCGCGATAGACCGTTACCGCCGTCACGACAAAGAATGTCATTGCTCCGGCGTAATTATTCTTCCACCCTTTGGCGGCCGCCGCAGTCTCAAAAGACGTTTTGGTCTGCTTGAAAACCGCCGCAAGCAGGGCTTTTTCTTCGCGGGTCGTGCCAAGGCTGTCGGCCAGGAGTTTGGCCGTGTCGACCGCGGCATCGGGCTTGAACACGGCGTAGCTGATGCCGGTATTTTGAGACGGGCTCGATGCCGTTGGTTTCGAGCTAACCGCGGTCGCCGCGGCATTTCCACGATTTGCGCCGGACCGCGGTGCCGCGACCTTGTTTTTTGCACGCCAGGCGTTAGCATTTGCCTGGATCACCTGCGAGAGCATCGCCGAACCGGGATTTCGCCAGACCGTGCCGTAGCCTCCGTTATATCCACCGGCGTATGTGTTGTAAGTCTGAGCCTCGGCGGTCGCCGCGGTAAGGCAAATCATCGCGAATACCAACGTTTGCACAATGGTTTTTACGGAAAGCTGAATATTCTTCGTCATATATTTTTTCCTGAGGCCCTTCGGGCGATCGTCGATCGGGCCGAAGTCTCGCTCGAAGCTCTAAGTGATCGATCCATTACGCATAGATCGTCGCAGATGTCGCAAGTCCATCGTTGTTATTGACAGTTATTCCCCAACACGCACCGTCCTCCAACATACTACGCGTATATCTGCGCAAAAAAGGCTCAAGTATGGCCAACTCTTTTTACACACGCCCGGGCATCGACCGCCGACCCGGAGACCGAGGCGAAAGCAAACTGCCGCGCACGCTGATCTATATAGCTGATTTATATATTTACGTCATTCGATCTATCATTAAGACCGATGCGGATCCTTATCGTTAAATTAAGTGCGATCGGCGATATCGTCCACGCTCTGCCGGCGGTCGCGGCGATCCGTGCTAATCTGCCCGACGCCGAGATATCTTGGGTCGTCGAGCAGCGTTCGGCTGAGATCGTGCGGGGCAGTTCGGTGGTCGATCATCTGATCGAGATCGACACGCGATCGATGCGCGGCGGCAAGGTGATCGACGAGATCTTGCTCGATATGACCAAGCAGGCCAAGCTCATACGGCAGCGAAAATACGACATCGCTATCGACCTTCAGGGGCTGATCAAGTCAGCCGTGATCGCCAAGATCTCGGGCGCCAAGCGGCGTTGGGGCTTTTCGCGTTTGGGCCTGCGTGAACCGGCGGGGCGATTCTTGCTCACCGATACGGTCAAAACGCCCGATAAATCCCACGTTATTCGCAAAAATCTCCATCTCGCTGCCGGAGCCCTCGACTTTGCGTACGACGACACGCGGCTCGAGTTTCCGATCGCCACAACGGACGAGC